>CAZROA010000056.1:0-53693 GCA_964601575.1 uncultured Thermodesulfobacteriota bacterium | reverse complement strand
TTTTTTTCTGGTGGGGCTACTTTGGTATAGGTCGGAGAAAATCTTCGACGAGAGGGCTATTTTTACGCGAATAAAAAACCCTTTGCAAGTGGGCCTTGCCGAGTTTGGCGTTGCCGAGCTTCTAAGTGCTACTTTTTAGGCCTTCTCTCTAAGCTAGCCTCTCCTCTTTACCGCCCTTTTTCTCCCCTAGGTGGGGAATAAGTGGGGAAAAAGTTCTTCCCACCTAAAGTCACTTCCCGGGAATCCTTGAAAGACATGGTCGGGACGGCAGGATTTGAACCTGCGACCCCTGAGTCCCGAACCCAGTGCTCTACCAGGCTGAGCCACGTCCCGACTCGTCAATAAACATAAAAGACCTGTTTCAACTGTCAAGCACGCCGATGAAGTTTGGCGATCGTGTTCAGGACCACCAATTGTTGAAGTTTTTTGAGATTTACCCTCGGGACCTTACCTTCTTCCAGTTCTTCTAACCTCTTAGCCTTGGCCTTCTTGCTGCCGAAGACCTCTACCCTTTCGACGATCTTGTCGTAGTAGCGCTGTTCTTTTTCTAGATCGATCGGGCGGCGGCGAAGTTGATTGAGTTTCATGATCAGGTAATTCAGACGGCGGATTTGGCGATAACGGTGTTCCTCATCCTCCATGTGTTCGATGAGGTCCTCCACGGTCTTGATCTCCCGCAAGAGCTCTACCTCCGGTGGGAGGAACCCGGCGTTTTTGAGCACTTTGTAAGCCAAACGGAGTTCTTCAGGGACGTGACTCAAATCTTCAAGCTGTAAGGGTTTCCCTTTGCCTGGGAGATCGTCAAATTCTCCCTTTTGGATGGCCTCTTGTATCCGCTGTTCGGCCAAACGTTGAAAAATAAGGAGCGACATCTATTTCTTGCTCTCCTCCAGTTTGGCTTCTAATTTGGAGAGTTGGACCTCTACAAAGTCCAAAATATTCCCTTGGGGCTTAAGGCCAATAAATTCTCGATAATATTGTACGGCTTTGTCGATCTCACCGGAAAGCTCAGAGACTCGGGCCAGGTCAAGCCAAGCCAAATATTCAAGCCCAATGTTGGCCCGTGCTGCCTTTTCGTAATCAGCCCGAGCCTTGGCCCAATCCTTTTTCTCTTCAAAGAGATACCCTTCTCCCAAGGTCACAAAGGCCTTCATGTCACCCTTGGCCCTCTTTTTAATGGCCTCGATCTCCGAGAGGGCCTTGTCTATATCGCCTTTCTGATAATAGGAATCAAACAGATCCATATGGGCCTGAAGGGCCGCCGAAGTGCTTCCATAGCGTCTGATAACCTCTTTTAGGAACTTCTCTTGCCCGGTCTTCTTGCTCATCTCTGCCCGGGCATAAAGAAGAGAGGCCTTGGTCTCCTGACGTTCTCGTTGATATTGAAACATGGCCCACCCGACCGCCACTAAAACGATCATCAAGGCCAAACCGATGAGCTCTCTGAGGTGTTTTTTGGCGGCCTCAACCCATTTTTCATGCAAAACGAGAAGTTCCTCTTGCGGGGCCTCTTTACCCTTTTTTTTGGGCATTATCCGGCACCTCCGAAGTAATCATTCCACTTGAAAAGGAGGGGAGCAACTCCTTCCTTAAGTACTTTATGATCTATCAACTCCCCTATAAAAAGCATGTGATCCCCGGCCTCATAAGAAGAGACCACTTGACACTCAAAGTAGGCTATGGCCTCTTTCAGGACCGGCGAACCCTTCAGGGCGGAAAAATATTCCCGCCCGGCAAACTTATCAACTTCCCGCCCGCTTTGAAAACCGAAATGTTTAGCTATATCTACCTGGCCTTCTCCCAAAACATTTAGACAAAAAATGCCCGATTCCTTGATCAACTCATAGGTATACCGTTGAGGGGCGATGGAAACCGAAAGGAGCCTGGGACGAAAGGACACCTGGCTGACCCAAGCTGCTGTCATCCCGTTGATCTTTTCTCCGAAGCGCGTGGTGACGACGAATACCCCTTGGGGGATATAGGTGGTGATGATTTCCTGCAGTCCCATAAAGGACCTCCTTTTCTCATTTTGGTCAATATTAGCATTTTCTCCCGACCCACAAAACCAAAAAAGATCACAACTCCCTAGGGGGAAGCCCAGAAAGTGATTCGGCTAGAGAGGCAGCCTTTTCAGGGGGCATGGCGGAAAGGATACGGGCCACCTGTTCGGTCTTTAAGGCCGAAAGGATCTTTATGGCCATTTCTGGCTCCATGGCCTCTAGGAGCTTGGCTGCTTTTGAAGGTTTCATATTAGCGTAGGCCCCAACCAGAAGTTTGAACCGTTCGCTCTTGATCGTGCGCAATTCTTGAAGCTTTTGGTCGATTTCGTCCTCCAAGGCGGCCAGGGAAGCCATACGTTTGTCTACCTGTTCTTTGAGAAGGGCCAAATTTTGGGTCTCTTTTTCCAGTTTGGCCTGCTCTTTTTTCAAGCGTTCTCTCTCGGCCCGCAAGGCCGTAAACAATTCTTTCGGACAAACAGGGCCTTCTTTTTCTTGAGGGGCAGCCCGGGCCAAGGCCGAATCCGGTTCAAAAAACAAGGTCCCGGTATGATAAAAATAGACCAGGGCCCCGGAGAGGATGAGTTTGGCCGTTACCAAGGCCACCAAAAGGGGCATCAACTTAAAGAGTTTCATCCTTGCCCCTCCTTAGGAGGACTAAATCATCGGCTTCTTTGAGTTCCTGTCGTTCTAATTCTTGACGATAGGCCTGCCAGGCCTTTTGATAAAGGGTCTCTGCTGTACGTCGCTTTTGATGGAGTTTTAAGGCCTGTTCCCGCAGGTCTTCTACTTCTCGACGTTTGTTCTCTAAAATCTTTTCTACCTTGACCTTTTCCTGAAAGACCATCTCCAACCCCCGAGTAAAAAATTGAAGTTCAAGGCCAGTGAGGCATTGCCCTTCTAGTTCAGAAAACATCTTTTTTGGTCGTTCGGTAATCTCCCTCAAGATCGTCTCTAATTCTGAAAGGGCTCGACACGCCCGCTGAAAACGCTCCTTGGCCTCCCGTTCTTTGAGTTCCGAGACCCAAAGCAGTGTCTTAATGGCCCTAGAGGGTCTTTTCATGACCAACTACCCGAAACAAGGCCTCAAGGCTTTGTTCAAATTCCGATTTCTCGTCGATTTCCTGTTGAAGAAAGGCCTTGACCTGATCGATCAACTGCAAGGCCTGATCTATCTCTGGATTACTGCCCTTCACGTAGGCCCCGATATTGATCAAATCTTCGGCCTGACGATAGACCGAAAGGATATGGATGAGCTTGCGCGCCGCGATGATCTGCTCTTTAGAAACGATATCCTTCATCACCCGGCTCACACTGGCCAGCACATCGATGGCTGGATAATGCCCTTGGTGGGCCAGATCACGCGAGAGGACGATATGCCCATCGACGATGGAACGCACAGCGTCGGCGACCGGTTCATTAAAATCATCTCCCTCGACCAATACGGTGTAGAAGGCCGTGATGCTACCGGCTCCCTTTTTAGGTCCGGCTCGTTCTAGGAGTTTAGGCAAAGAGGCAAAGACAGAAGGGGTATATCCCCTGGCGGTAGGTGGCTCCCCAATGGCCAGCCCTACCTCCCGGCCAGCCATACAAAAACGGGTCAGGGAATCCATCATCATCAAGACATCTAGTCCCTGGTCGCGAAAATACTCGGCCACGGCCATGGCCAAGTAGGCCCCACGTATGCGAAGAGGGGGCGGCTGATCAGAAGTGGCCACCACTACCACCGAACGTTCAAGCCCTTCTTTCCCGAGATTTTGTTCTAAGAATTCGAGTACCTCTCGACCTCGCTCCCCGATGAGGGCAATGACGTTGACATCAGCCTTGGTGTAGCGGGCCATCATCCCCAGGAGGGTGCTTTTTCCTACCCCGGAGCCGGCCATAATGGCCACCCTTTGACCCTTCCCCGGAGTGAGAAGGGCATTGATGGCCCTTACCCCTACGTCAAGGGGTTCGGTAATACGGGCCCGTTCAAAGGGCTTTAATGGTTCGGCGTAAAGGGGATAACAGGTCTCAAGAGGAGGCAAGGGTTTCCCATCCAGGGGATTACCCAGGGCATCGATCACCCGACCGAGCAAGGCCCTCCCCACCTTGACCCCTGGGTCCATCTTGAGAAAGACCTTGCTTCCGGGCTCAATCCCTCGCGGGTCCCCCAGAGGGATTAAGAGTACGCGTTCTTCTCGGAACCCAACTACTTCCGCCAGGATGCTCTTCCCTGAAGGGAGCACGATCTCGCAAAGCCCCCCGACGCTGACACTCGGCCCTTCGGCCTCTACCACCAGGCCCACCACCCGGCGGACCAGGCCGCATACCGTAACGGGTTCGACTTCTCTTATGGCGTTGATAAAACGACTAAAATCCGGGACTTGCATCAGAGCTCAAGTTTCTGCAAAATTTCTCGCCATTTACGCTCATAAGTGGCGTCGACCAGGCCGAAATCCGTCTCTAAGAGACAACCTCCACGAGAGAGGCTTTCATCCGGGACTAGTTCGAAATCCTTTAGTCGAGAAAACTCCTTGGCCAATTCCTGGACGATTTCATCCATGTACTCAATATCCTCCGGGTGGAGGTGGAGACGGACCCGAGATTGTTCCACCACGTATTGTAAGGCCTCTTGAAGGCAATTCTTCAGGACCTCTGGGCCAAGGCTTATTTCCCGATGAATGACTTTTTCGGCCATCATCTTCACCAAAGAGAGCAAGGGTTTTTCGAGGTTCAGTACGTGGCGTTCGATCTCAGCCTCAAGGCTGCGCAAGAGCTCTCGTAATTTGGCGGCCATGGACTCATATTGCTGGCGACCGAGTTCCATACCGTCTTTCTGCCCCTGGGCAAAGCCCTTTTCATAGGCCTCTTGTTCAAGGAGGGCCAGTCGTTCGGCCACTTCTGGGATAGATAAGGGATCGATCTCTTTTTCTTCTGCTTCAGGAGGATCTAGCTCTGCTGGTTCACTATCTTCGGCCCTTTCCGTTGTTTCTTCAGGGGGATCAGGCTCTTTGGATTCCTCTGGCCAGGCCTCCTGGGGCAAAAAGGCCTGAAGCGGGCTGAAGAACTCCTCTTCGGCATCTTTGGCCCGCGAAATATCAAAGGAAAGGACCTTTATTTTCCCGCCTTTGATGATCTTAGACAAATTCGTCCTCCCCGACCGAAAGGACGATCTTGCCTTCTTGTTCGAGACGCTTGGCCACCTTGATGATGTTCTGCTGAGCCGCTTCAACGTCAGCCACCCGCACCGGCCCCATGATCTCAAGGTCTTCCTTGAGGAGCTGGGCGGCACGTTCACTCATATTGCTAAAGAACTTCTCACGTAGCTCTTCAGAGGCGGTCTTAAGGGCCAACTTGAGGTCTTCGGTAGAGATCTCTTTGAGGATGGCCTGAATGGCGTTGTCATCCACCTTGAGCAGATCTTCAAAGGTAAAGAGATACTTCCGGACCTCTTCGGCCAAGGAGGGGTTTTCTTCCTCCACCTGGGAGAGGATTTCTTCCTCGAGATCCCGTCCCACATGGGAGAGGATCTCTGCGGCCCGTTCCACACCACCCAATTTGCGACTAAAGGTCCCACCCACGGCCTGTAATTCCTCCTCTAAGGCGGTACTGATTTCTTGGATGATCTCCGGATCGACCTTGTCCAATTCGGCGATCCTAAAGATCACTTCAGAGCGCAGTTTTTCCGGGAGGACCGAAAGGACTTGCCCGGCCTTATCTGGATCGAGATGGACCAAAATGATGGCAATGGTCTGAGGATGTTCGTTTCGTAAGAAATTGGCAATGGTCCTTGGATCAAGGCGTCTCAGTTTTTCAAAGACCTTTGGCCCTAGCTCTTGACGAATTTCTTCGTAAATCTCCTTACCCCTTTCACCATAAGCCTTGATCAGACTTTCCTGGAGGAATTCATCTGGCGAGACGGTAAGATCAGCCAAGAGTTCCTTGCTTTCGATATTGGCCTCTTCAAGCACCCTTCTTACCGCTTCCGAGGGGATGTAGTCGATTCGAGCCATCTCTACGCCGATGCGTTTGATTTCTTCCTCGGAAAGGTATTTGTAAACCTCTGCGGTAAACTCTTCCCCCATGGTCAGGAGGAAGATGGCCGCTTTTTGCGGACCGGAGAGATTATCCGGATCGATCTTGTACGCCGGCATTTTGTTCGGCCTCCTTTATGGCCTTCTTTCGTTCTTCCTCACTCTCCTCAGCCAACCATTTTTTCACCAAGACAGCGGCCCGCTCAGGCCGATTCTGGATGATACCCAAGGCAATTTCTTGGGGCAGGGGTTGGGGTTCCTCGGTCTCCAGGGCCTCCACTTCCTCTCCAGGAGGCAGGGCCTCTTCGGCCTCTTCTTCCGGTGGAGCCATCTTCTTGAGGAAGGTCTTTAATACCGGACGCACGACCATAAGGAAGAAGAGGAGGATAACCAGGAATTCCAAGACCGGTCGAGCAAACCGGCTGGCATAATCAAGCCAGCGTTCGGTGGCCGAGACCTTGGGCAAGCCCTCAAAGGGAAGACTTACCACTTCGATCTGGTCGCCTCGGTCGGGATTATACCCGATGGCCCCTTTGACCAGCCGTTCGACCAAGGCTATTTTGTCCTCCGAGGCCTGGGCCTCTCCCTTCTCCCCTTGAGGAGCCAAAATAGCCGAGTCAACCAATACGGCCACGGAGATGCGTTTGATCTCTCCAGGCTCGAATTCTTTTCGTCTGGAGACGCGACTGACTTCGTAGTTCCGGGTGACACTTCGGCGAAATTCCTTTTGTGACTGATTTACCTGCTTGGTATTCCCCTCTACCTTGTTGGCCAAGGCCCCTTTAACCCCTGGCACCCCTCCGGCAGAACGGCCTTCTTTTTGTTCTTCTTCGGTGAGCTCGCTCCTGATGGCCGTGCCCTCTGGATCGTAGAGCTCTTCGGTTACCGCCTCCTTGGTAAAATCAACATCCACCGAGACCTGGGCCACGGCATGCCCCGGGCCAAGGGCCTGGGCCAGAAGGCCTTCGATCTTTTCTTTATAGGTCTCTTCCAGGTGTCGCCGATAGGTCAGTTGCTCATTGTTTAATTTTTCCTCCGGAGAAGGTTCTCGGTAAAGGACCCGGCCCGTAGTATCGACTACGGTGACGTTTTCCGGGGAGAGACCGGTTACCGCACTGGCTACCAAATTGACAATCCCTTGGACCTCTCGCTGAGAAAGTCTGGTTCCGGGTCTTAATTTCAAAAAGACCGAGGCCTTGGGTGGTTTTTCCTCGGAGATGAAGAGACTTTCTTTGGGTAAGGCCAAATGGACGCGGGCTGATTCCACACTCTCTAGGCTAGAAATGGTGCGCGAAAGCTCTCCTTCCAAGGCCCGTTGATAATTGACCTTCTGGAGAAAATCCGTGGCCCCTAGTTGGTTACGATCAAAGATCTCAAAGCCTTCTACCTGCGGGCCGATGATCCCCTTGCTGGCCAAGCTCATACGCACTTCCGGGACTTGGTCTCTTGGGATACGAATGGTCCCGTTGGGCTCAAGCTTGTAAGGGATCTTTTCCTGTTTGAGGAATTCGACCACTTGGGCGACGTTTTCTTCAGGCAACCCACGATAAAGGAGCCCCCATTCCGTCAGATTGGTGTAATAGACCAAGCCTATCAGCCCACCAAGGACGATCAAAATGATGCCTGCCGCCGCGATCTTTTGCTCGCGGTTCAATCCCTGCCAGAGTTCCTTGAGTTGAGTCACCATTTCCTGAGGGGCAGGCATTTTCATCATCTGACTCCTCTTCTTTCATCGGCTAGAGTTGCATTCTCATGATCTCCTGATAGGCCTCAAGGATCTTGTTTCGTACCTGAAGGAGGAGTTTGAAGGACAACTCAGCCTTGGCCGTGATCAGAGAAAGGCTCACCAGATCGGGGTTTTTACCGGTGGCCAAATCGACCAACCGGGCCTCTCTGGCCTTTTGGGCCGCATCTACCGCCTCTATCTCTCGACGTAAAAGGTCCGAAAAATTTTTCGGGGCCTCGGATAAGGACTTGGTTTGCCTTTCAGGTCTAGGGAGAAAGGTCTCCAAAGGTTTTACTTTCATCGGCTACCTCCTATCGCAGGAGATCCAGGGTCTTTAAGGCCAAATTTTTGGTGATGGTGACCACGGAAAGATTGGCCTCATAAGCCCGTGAGGCCTCAAGGAGATCGACCATTTCGGTCATGACGTCTACGTTGGGATAACGAACGATTCCGTTCTCATCGGCATCGGGATGGGAAGGGTCATAGACCTCTCTGAATGGACTTTGATCATCGACAATGGCGATCACCTTGGCCTCGGAGAGCTTGCCGGCCAGGGCCTGATCTAACTTGCTCAAAAATTCTTCAGGCAAAGGGGTGGCGGCCACAATGATGTTCTTGGCCCGATAAGGTCCACCCTCTAGGGTACGGGTCACATTGGCGTTGGCCAAGTTCATGGCCGAGATGTTTAGACGGACCCTTTGGGTGTTGAGTCCGCTGGCAGCCAGTTTCAAAGCGGTCAAGATCTTCATTAACGTTTACCTCCTTCGGTGATGGCTTCTTTTAGGAGTTCGAGCTGTTTGATCAAGGCCTGTACCGTGGCCTGATAAAGGATGGTGTTTTCCGTGAGCTTGGCCATTTCTTCCTCAAGAGAAACGTTGTTAGGCGTCCCTTCATCCGGAGGAATCCAGTCCTCTTCGGTGGTTACCGGGGGTTCCATGATTGAAGGCTTGATATGTCTGGGGTTGGTGGTGAGGAGATGGGGTTCACCGCGAAGATAGGCCTCCATGATCTTCTCAAAGGGGAGATCCTTTCGACGATAACCAGGGGTATCGACATTGGCGATGTTGGCGGCGATGACGTCGTGTCTGGCCAACCGGAGTCTCAGGGACTCGGAGATGATCTTCCACGTCCGTCCGAAGAGTTTAAACCCCATGGTCTCCTCCTATAGGATCCCGGCTTCTCGATAGGCCTGGAGCTTGTTTCTCAAGGTACGCACACTGATACCCAAGATCTCTGCTGCCCTGGTCCGGTTACCACGGGCTACCCTCAGGGCCTTTAGGATCATTTCGCGTTCTACTTCCTTAAGAGGCCTTAAGCTCAGGTCGCCGCCTTCTTTTTGGGGCCTTAAATCCGAAGGGAAGAGATCTTTTAGAGTAAGCCGAGGGCCGCGGGCCAAAAGGACTGCTCGTTCGATCACATTACGCAACTCACGCACGTTGCCCGGCCAGTGATATTCCTCAAGGGCTTCAAGTACTCCCTCCTCAAAACCCTTCACCGGACGTCGATAACGGGTGGCAAATTCTCGCTGGAAATATTCGGCCAGAAGCCGAACGTCCCCTTTCCTTTGACGAAGGGGTGGTAAGTGAACCGGGATCACGTTTAGCCGAAAATAAAGATCCTCCCGAAACCGACCAGCTTCTACCTCCTTGGCCACATTTCGATTGGTGGTGGCCATAACCCGGACATCTACCTTTACCGGGTAGGCCCCGCCTAAGCGGTCTACTTCTCCTTCTTGCAAGACACGCAGGAATTTGGCCTGAAGAGGAAGGGGCATCTCGGTGACTTCATCAAGGAGGATGGTGCCGCCGTTGGCCAGTTCAAACTTTCCCAGTTTTCGGGTAAAGGCCCCGGTAAAGGCCCCTTTCTCGTGGCCGAAGAGCTCGCTCTCTAAGAGATGTTCTGGCAAGGCGGCACAATTGACGACGATAAAAGGTCCTTTGGCCCGATCACTTTGGCTGTGGATCCATCGAGCCAAGACTTCCTTACCGGTACCGGATTCACCGGTGATGAGGATGGTGGCCTGACTGCGGGCTACCACCCGCAGACGTTCCAGCAAGGCCTTGAGACCAGGGTCTCTGGTAAGGAATCCTCCTTCAACTTCGGGGAAATCTTCTTCCTTGCTGGCCGCGGAGATCAATTCGCAAAGCACCTCTGGGGAGGTGCGGTGCAAGCGATAGTCATAGGCCCCGAGTCTTATGGCCGAAACAGCCTCCTCCACCCGTGGCTCAGCCGAAAGTAAGATCACCGGTACCCAGGGGTTTTGGGCCTGAATATCTTCTAAAAATTGCAAGCGCCCTAGGGTTTTGTTCTCTAAATCAGCTACTACACAGGAAACCTCGTTGTTTCTTAGAAATTCCAAGGCTTCTTGGCTGTTTTGGACCATTTTGATAAGAAGTCCCTGCTCCTGAAGTCTCAGGGCCAGCTCTCTTAATGAACCCGGATTTCCGTCCACCAAGAGCACCGTTCCACCCATTAGTAGATTTCACTCCTTGCCTGGTCGATGAGGGAAGAGGCCTTTACCATGCGCGCCGCCAAGGTGGCGTAGAGCGAATTTTTTTTCGCCAAGTGCTCCCATATCTCCTGGGCCTTACGGGCTTCTCCTAATTTTTCGTAGGTGAGGCCCTGTAACCACCAAGCCTCATCGTCATCCGGGGCCTTTTTCACCAGGAAACCGGTGACCCTCAGGGCAAAGGATAGGCGCTCTTCTTTAATGGCCAAGAGGGCTATACGCTTGGCAAGCAATAGATTCGGTTTTTTTTCTTTTTCCAAAAGATCAAAGGCCTCATCGATCTCCCCTACCCGGACCAAGACTTCCAAATAGAGCTCCTTGGCTCGTTTTTTAAGCCCTTCGTCAGCGGTCTTTTCTAGAGATTCCTTAAGTGGGGCCAAGGCCTTGGCCCATTGTCCTGCCTGGTAGAAAGATCGACCAAGGAGAAACCGGTAATATGGTGTCTGGGTAACCTCAGGATATTTTTGAGTAAGTCTTTGGAAAAGGGATTGGGCCAAGGTCAGATCTTCCTTTTCGCCTCGCTCAAGGAGGAGATCGATCAAATCTAAGAGGAGATTGGGTTGCCAGACAGAAGGAACGGAGAGGGTCTCGGCCTCGATCAGGCTTAAAAGGGCTTCCCCTTGGAGATTGAGGGCCTTATAGGCCTGGGCCAACCAATAAAAATGGAGACCGCAACTAGCCTTTTTAAAGGCCTTTTGGTGCGAGAGATGGAAAGAGATGAGTTCAAAATAGGCCTTTTCCCCCAAAAATTTCTGATCAACCAAGGAGGAAGCCTGACAAAGAACTTGGTAAACCTCAGAAAGATAGGGGGAGTGGGGGTAACGTTTCAAAAAATCCCAAATAGAAGCCAGGGTTTCCTCTGGCTGGCGATTTTCAAAGAGGAGCTTGATCTCCAAGGCATGGGCCTCTTCGGTGATGGGTGCTTGGGGGAATTTTTTCTTCAGTCGTTGACAGATGGCCAAAAGCAGACGCCGCGTAATGGGTAGTTTGTGGCCGATCTTTTCTTCAAAGAGATAGCGCATGTAATAGAGGCGAAATTTGGCAAACGAGGCCTCTTTGCTATAGGGCCAAGAGGTCAGGATGAGTTCGTAGAGACGACGGGCCTCACGATAACGGACCTTTTTGAAATAGGCCTCGGCCAATCGAAAGAGTAAGTCAGGAATTTCCTTTTCCTGCCCGGAATAATTCAAATATTCAAAAATTTCCTTTTCAGCTTGAGAGAGATTGTCTTTTTGGAGGTGATAAAGGGCCAAGGCCTTGATGATTTCTGGGGCATACCAGCGGGCTTCGGGATTTTCCTGGGCAAAGGAATAGACCTTTTCCAAGGGTTCACCAGCCTTGATCAACAGGCAAAGGGCCTGGGCTCTTTCCTTAAGACCACAAGGAGACTCCAGGATCTTTTGTCCTAATTGGAGGGTCTTGGCATAGAGCTTTCGGGCTAGGAAGATGCGCGCCGCTACTAGGTTGGCTTGACAGAGGGCCTTGTCTTGGGGGAATCTCTTTTGAAGAAGATTGATATACGTCAGGGCCTCATCATAAAGGCCTTTAGCCTCGTAACTCTCGGCCAAGATGAGCAGGGCTTGAGGGGTAAGGTCCTCTATATTCAACTTTTTCAAGGCCTCAATGGCCTTTTGATATTTTTTCTGTTCGTAAAAGATCTGTGCGGTGAGCAAGCGGGCCTTAACCATGATTTCTCGATCTTTGGGAAATCGTCTGGGGATCTCCTCTAAGACGGCCAAGGCCCCTTGGGCATCACCTTGCTGATAGAGCTCCTCAGCCTGCTTATACCACCAGAGCCCGCCCGCTTCCGAGGCCATGGCCGGTGTCATGGTGAGAAAGATGAGCAGGAGCACCAACATCGTTGTCCTTTAAAAGCAAAGGACATGCCCAAAAGGAGGCTTCAAAACCTGGGTGGCCGGAGTTTTAGGAGGGTATTTTTAGTTGGAGAGTTGCGGGTAAGTGTCGAAACTTTGACACTAAGACCTCTGTGGAGTCATGATCTTTTGCTTTTTCATCTTTTCGATCAGGGTGGTACGGTTGATGTTTAAGAGCTTGGCCGCACGGTTCTTGATCCAGCCGGTCTTGTCCAAGGCCTTTAAGATAAGTCTTTTTTCAAATTCGCTGACCAGGGCCGGTAGATTGATTCCTTCCTCCGGGATCTCAAGGTCATAAAAGCCATCAAATCTTATCTTATCGATCTTGCCGCGGATATATTCAGGGACATCTTCTGCCGTAAGCCTCTCTCCGGTGGCCAAAATGACCATGCGTTCGATGACATTTTCCAGTTCCCGGACGTTTCCCGGCCAATCGTGTTTCATCAAGAATTCCATGGCTTCATCGGTGATACCACTGATCTCTCGCCTCTTTTGTCGCGAAAACCTCTCCAAGAAATGTTCGATCAGGAGGGGGATGTCTTCTTTTCGTTCTCTAAGAGGAGGCAGGACGATGGGAATGACGTTCAGCCGATAATAGAGGTCTTCTCGGAAACGTCCTTCTCGGACCTCTTTTTCCAAATCTCGATTAGTGGCGGCGATGACCCGGATATCGACCTTGATCGAACGCGTTCCACCTACTCGCTCAAAAGAATGCTCCTGGAGGACGCGCAAGAGTTTTACCTGAAGCTTGGGGCTCATCTCAGAGATCTCGTCGAGGAAGATGGTTCCACCATGGGCCAGTTCAAAACGCCCAAGCCTGGTCTTGATGGCCCCGGTAAAGGCCCCCTTCTCGTGGCCAAAGAGCTCGCTCTCTAATAATTCTTCTGGGATAGCCCCACAATTCACCGGAATAAAAGGTCCTTGACACCGAGAACTGGCCTGATGGATGGCTCGAGCCACCAACTCTTTTCCGGTACCAGACTCTCCCAGGATGAGTACGGTGCTGTCGGTGTCGGCTACTTTTTCGATCAAAGAAAAGACCCGGCGCATGGCCTCACTCTTGCCCACGATCTCACCGTAACCCCACTCTTGCCAAAGCTTTCGACGGAGGTACTCGTTTTCGCGCCTAAGTCGCCTGGTCTCCAGGGCCTTCTCTAAGACCAACAAGATTTCGTCCCCGCGCACGGGTTTGGTCAGATAGTCATAGGCACCTTTTTTAATGGCCTCTACAGCCCCTTTGATGCTTCCGTGACCGGTAAGGATGATACAAATGGTCTCTGGGGTGTGTTCAACGATGTAATCCAAGACCTCGATTCCACTCACCTTGGGCATGGCCAAGTCAGTAATAACGACATCGTAGAAATTTTCCTCCAGTTGACCGATGCCCGCCTCTCCGTCATAGACCGTTTCTACGTGATAACCCTCTTGTTGAAGGAGATCTTGAAGGATTTCGGCCTCTGTCGGATTGTCTTCGATGATCAAGATGGACTCGTTAGCCATCCATCCCTCGAAATTACTTGCATATTTTGGAGCAAAAAAATAACTTTACCTTGGGTCGGGTGTCAAACCCTTTCTGTCATAAAATTGACACTGAAGGAGGAAAAATTTGCCTACCCCTCCCCATCCCATCTTATACCGAGATTTGGTCAAAATGGCCCTTAAAGAAGATCTGGGCCACGGAGACATAACGACCAACGCCTTGATCCCAGAGGATCTCCGAGGCCAAGGGGTGATCAAGGCCAAACAGGAGTTGGTCCTTTGCGGTCTTGAGGTGGCTCGTTTGGTCTTTGAAGAGCTTGATCCTGATCTTGAATTCGAGGCCTTGAAAAGAGATGGAGACTGGCTTAAGCCAGGAGAGTTTGCCGCCCGTCTTTCAGGCCGAGTGAGTTCAATCCTCAAAGGAGAACGCGTAGCCCTCAACTTTCTTCAACACCTCTCCGGCGTAGCTACTTATACGCGTCGGTTTGTCGACTTGGTCTCCGATCTACCGGTCAAGATTATCGACACTAGAAAGACCTTACCAGGCTTTCGGGTCCTAGAAAAATATGCGGTCTTGATTGGCGGGGGGGCTAATCATCGTTTCGGGCTTTCCGACGGCGTGCTTATCAAAGACAACCATATCAAGGCCTGTGGTTCGGTGAAAGAGGCCCTGAGACGGGCCAAAGAGGGGGTCCCTCACGTCTATCGTGTCCAGATCGAGGTAAAGAGCCTGGAAGAGCTTGAAGAGGCCCTCTCCGCTGGGGCAGAGGCCATTCTCCTTGATAATATGGACCCTGTAACCCTGAAAGAGGCCGTTTCTTTGGCCCGCGCTAAGGGGAAGGAGGTGGTCCTTGAGGCCTCAGGCGGGGTGAGCCTTGAGAACGTACGCGCGGTGGCCGAAAGTGGAGTAGACCTCATCTCTATTGGTCGACTTACCCATTCTGCTCCGGCGGTGGACCTGAGCCTCAAGGTGATAGAGATCTTTTCTTGAAGATCAGGGGCCCCTTGGTATGATGCCTTACCAGGGCTCTGGAGCGGGGATTTGATCCTTGTAAGGGGCCCAATGGTTACGCGGATGAAAACAAGGGAGGTCATCCATGGGACTTGACGAAGTCAAGATTAGCCGAGCCATTATTGATCGGTTTTTTCACAAACTGACCAATTATTTGGAAATGGATGTAGCCATAGTTGGGGCTGGGCCTTCTGGGCTTATGGCTGCTTATAAATTGGCCAGTCAAGGTTTTAAGGTCGCGGTCTACGAACGGCGAATGAGTATCGGCGGCGGTATATGGGGCGGGGGGATGATGTTTAACGAGATCGTCGTCCAAGAAGAAGGCGCTAGGCTCTTGCGGGAGATCGGCGTTCAGGTAGTGCCTTGGAATGATGAGGGCTACTATACCGCCGATGCGGTGGAGGTAGCCTGCCTCTTGGCGGCCAAGTGTATTCAAGCCGGGGCCAAGATATTCAACTTGATCATGGTCGAAGACGTCATGGTCCGGAATGAACGGGTGGTAGGATTGGTCCTTAATTGGACAGCAGCAGAGATGAGCGGGCTTCATGTAGATCCTTTGGCCGTTCGCACCAAATATGTGGTCGAGGCCACAGGGCATGAAACGGCTGTGCTCCAGGTGATGCAACGAAAACTCGGGGCCAAACTCAAGACCGAGACCGGGACCATCATGGGTGAGAAGTCTATGTGGGCCGAAGTAGCTGAAAGCCTCACTGTAAACTATACCCGTGAAGTATATCCTGGGGTCTTTGTTGCCGGAATGGCGGCCAATGCGACCTTTGGGGCCTATCGTATGGGGCCTATTTTCGGGGGAATGCTCCTTTCCGGAGAAAAGGTGGCCAGCCTTATTACCGAACGCCTGCGTTCCGAAGGCTAGGCTTAATGGTATGAACCGTAATTTCGGGGCTAAGAAAGTCCCTTTAGAGAAAATGGCCATAAGAAGAGAGCATTTGTAGTTAATGGGCTCTTATCGCTCATAAGTTTTGACAGTGCTGTTTGGCAAAAATTTCTTCCCTAAGCTAAGTTATAGCGGCACTATTTTTGTGGCTTTAGCCAGGAAAAAACTCTAAAAAGTCCAGGAGGTAGGAAAATGGCGGCTATTGTAGTAGGACACAAAAATCCGGACACTGATTCCATTTGTGCGGCCATTACCTTGGCCTATCTTAAGAGCAAGATGGGAGTTGAATGTAAGCCTGTAGCCCAAGGGGAATTGAACCCGGAAAGCAAGTTCGTCTTGGAAAAGTTCGGTTTTGAGGCCCCGGAGATCGTCACCGATGCCACGGGTCAGAAGATTTACTTGGTGGACCACAGCGATCGTTCTCAGAGCCTTGATAACTTAGATAAGGGCGAAATCCTGGGTATCGTTGATCACCACAAACTCGGTGATGTGACCACTCCGAACCCGATCGAAATATGGGTTTGGCCGGTAGGTTGTACCTGCACCGTGCTCAAGGGAATGTTTGATTTTTACGGGGTAGAGATCCCGAAGAACATCGCTGGAATCATGACCTGCGCCATTTTGAGTGACACGGTCATCTTTAAGTCTGCTACCTGTACCGACCAGGACAAAAAGGCGGCCGAAGAATTGGCCAAGATCGCGGGCATTGACGACCTCAAGGCCCTAGGCCTTGAGATGTTCAAGGTCAAGAGCGCCATAGAAGGGACCCCGATTCGTGATCTGGTCTATCGTGACTACAAAGACTTCAACATGAGCGGTAACAAGGTCGGTATCGGCCAGCTTGAGGTAGTTGATCTTTCCTTGCTTGATCCGGTAAAAGACGCCCTTTACGAAGAACTCCAAAAGATCAAGGGCGAAGGTGGTTATCACAGTATTTTCTTTATGCTCACCGACATTATGAAAGAGGGAACCGAGCTTCTCATTGTCTCTGATGATCCCGGTGTGGTGGAGAAGGCCTGGGGTGTGAAGCCCGAAGGTCGTTCAGTCTGGCTTGAAGGTGTTATGAGCCGTAAGAAGCAGGTCGTCCCCAATCTGGAAAAGGCCTTTGCCGGTTAAATAAAGGCTTTATCCCGAATAAGAAAGCCCTGCCTTTTGGCAGGGCTTTCTTATTTTACAGAGCTGAACAACCTAGGTTAAAAGGTCCGCCGACCGGTTTCTTTATAGTCCGGGGCCCAACTGTCATCTGAACCATGGAAATGACAATTACTGCAGGGGATAGGAGCTGGGCCACCACCGCCTCCCCTTCTCATCCCGCTCCTTCCTCCGCTGGACCGATGACCATGACACCAACCACATTGTCTCTTGGCATACGGGGCATCTGGACTCAGATGGTGAATGTATTCGTTATTATCATTGTGACAGCGGGCACAGAGATATTTCCAATCCGTAGTGGTAAATTCGGTGATATTACCAGCCAAAAGATCGCCGTTTACCTCTTCGCGAATCAAAAAGGCATTGCTTGAGCCATGGGGTTCATGACAATCTAGACAAGAAACTACATACCCAGGCCCGTTGGTAAAGGGAGCATCGGTGTCAAGACCACCATCGGCTACGCCCTGGCCGTGTTTTTCGTGTTCCCAATCAATGGGTTTTAGATTGCGGCCAAGAGTTGAGCTATAAATGGTAGTCTGTGGATTATGGCAATCCGTACAGAAGGTCACATAGTCTGCCATCTTGGAACCATCTCCGCTTTCTGTCCCGGGTTCATAGAGGCCGTCGGCCCTTTTGGGCGCCTGATATTTGAGGCCATCTGAGCTTACATAGGCGGCCATGGTCTCGCTCTCTTCATCTCCCCAGACATTATTCTTTTCGGATGGGAGGGGACGGGTAACCGGGTTACCCAAGGGCTCTAAGGTCAGACGTTTTGCTACGTGGGGATTATGGCAACCGGTACAAGGATTAGAAGCTGATTTAAAACGTTCTGGCCATTTATCAGTAATGAGCGTCAGGATGTCCGCTAGGTTGTGGGAGGAACCCGTGGCCTGGAACATCTCGGCGATGGTCACCGGGCCTACTTCAAGACCACCGGCCCGGCTGGCATAAGTGGGGTTTGCAAGGCCTCCTTCCTGTAAGGAGTCAGGGCCATGGCAGTAATAACAGAAATTTTCACTCTGACTGGAAAAGTTTTCCGCAAATAGGAGAAAGCCGTGGGGGCCATCTTGGGGGGTTGGTTCCACTCCGTTGATGCTGGCGTGCATTTCATGACAATGGGCGCAATTTCCCCGGGAATATTCGGAAAGCCCCTGTCGTTTTGTACCGTAATCGGAGTTGGCATGGGCGGAAGAGAGGTAAAGGGCTCCCTTTTCCGTATGACAAGTATTACACCCACCTTTTTCAGGATCTACTGGGTGGTGTTGGTAATCCCAACGCAAGATCTTGTCATAGGGAGAGGCATGGGCCCTGTGGCAGGAAAGACAAATGACCACGTCTTGCCCTGGCACCACCGCGGCGGGATCAAAGTTGTAGAGATCAGATCTTCCCACCGGGGCCATTAATTGATACGAACGATAATTCCTGTATTCTCCTCGATCAGGGATGACGATATCAGTAGGATGTCTAAGCCATGGAGAATGTCCTTGGCCGATCCCTATGCCATCGCCCCCTGGGAGGGTCCCCTGGTCATGGAAGCTCGGATGACATCGGGCACAGAGACTGCTTATGGTTTCTTCGGTGATCTGCCAATCTCCAAGCCCAAAGTAGGTGTTATGGCTGGTGGTCGAGAGGTCATGTTCCCAATCCCAATCCTCGATGCCCTTGATCCCAAAGAGGAAACGATAACTGGTGCCTACGCTGAGCCCTTGGGCTTCAACGTCTAAGGTCTCTGGTTTGAGACAGGAGTCATCTTCGTGATGGGCCCCGGAAATAGCCTCCCAGGTGCTCACGATGCCGTCGCCATCAAGGTCTCGGGAGGGGTCTTGTGAACCGTGACAACCAAAGGTCCCCCCACAGGAAACCTGCTGAGTCATCGTTCCACCGGGAGCTTGGGTAAGAACCGTGTCCGGTCCAACGATCCCGACCACATTATGACCTTTGGCCTCACCCTGGGTTACCCAGTAGAAATTGCCGCCGGCAAGAGAGACTTCAGGGGGCTGTTGATTAAAAACGATGGGAAAGATTTCATCTTTTAAGGTTTCGGTCCCTTCACTTTGATGACAGAGGAAACATAGACTCGTATCGTCGGCGAGCACTTGCGTTAAAAACAGGAGATTAAAGATCAAAAATGGGAGAAAAAACTTTTTTAAAAAGCTCATACTCGCCTCCTCAAGCGCTTTTCTCCTTTCTGGTCAAGATTTGTGTCTCTGTCAAGGAAGACTTCCCACCGATTTCTTGTCCTCGAGAATTTTATTTTTCAATCTCAAAAAATGCCTGTGTTTTATTTTTGATTTCATGCAAATGGATAAAGGTTTGCTAGGATGGATTCAGTCTGAAAGCCCGGCTTTCTTTAAGAGATCAAGGACTTCTTCCTCGGAAAGGTCATACCAATGTTGATAGGCATCAGCCACGGCAAAGAAGACCCCACCCCGCACGTTAGGGCAATAAATCTCGTCTACCAAGGGTGAGAGTTTAGAGATGGCCTTTTCCGAAGCGGTGGGTACGGCTACGACAATGCTTCGGGCGCCTTTGGAGGAAACCGTTTTTACCGCGGCCATCATGGTAAAACCCGAGGCCAGACCATCGTCCACCAGGATGACCGTTTGACCTTTGAGTTCGGGAAAAGGCCTATTCCCCCGAAAAAGACGATTTCTCTTCTCCAAGTCCTTCTTTTCTTTGGCAATCTGTTGAGCTATGGCCTCTTCGGTAAGGCCGGCATAAGCCACGAGTTCTTCATTAAGAAGGACCTGGCCGTCAAAGGAAATGGCTCCGAAACCGGCCTCCGGATTGTCTGGAAAATGGATCTTGCGCACGATAATGACTTCAAAGGGAAGTCTAAGTTCCTGGGCTACCACCAACCCTACCGGGACCCCGCCGGCGGGGATGGCCAGCACCAAGGTATCCGGGGCCTTTTGGTAACGGGGTTTCAAGATCTCTGCTAATACACGACCGGCGTCAAAACGATCCCGATAAACACGGATGCGGTTTGAGAGATCAGGCCTGATCAAGACTTCAGCCATTTTGCTCCCTCTTTAAGGTTTCATCAAAAAGGTAAGCATTCTTAAGAGGCTGCGTTAGCAAGGTACAGATTCAAGACGCAGACAATCCAATCAATCAGATCAAAACAGCCTGAAGAGCTGAAAATACCGCACGAGGTCCTTTGGAGGAGAAATCTCAGATAAGACCGATATTCTTTTTGAGTTCTCCTAATTGAAGACCGATGGCCACACACTTTTCTCCTTTCTCACAGGCCTCGATGTCTTCGCTTTCCAGGTGGGTCTTTAAGACCTTGCCGGCCTTTTCCAAGACCACCGCCCAGCTCTCGGCCTTTTCGTCGTATTCAACTTTGAGATTGATGCCACAAGCCCCGATATCGGGATAAATTTCTTCGATCTTTTTACAAAGTTTTTCTGGATCAACCTTGGTTTGTCTTTCAATCATGGCCTACTCCTTTGGTGTATTTTATGGTCATACAGACTTAATACCCAAACTTTTTAGATCTTTAAGGATGTGGTGAAGACTAACAGAGAGGAGAATCAGGAGTCGAAGGAAAAACAATAATTACGAAATGAACTCTAAGGGGTCCGCGAACAAGGTGCCGGGGCCCGGAATCGAACCAGGGACACGCGGATTTTCAGTCCGCTGCTCTACCGACTGAGCTACCCCGGCTTGGGCGTTATAGTACGCAGAACTTCCCCACCTGTCAACCACCTGGTCTTCGTTAAGCTCTCATTTTGAAACGTAGTTTTTGAGATCCCCGATCCCTTTTATTCGTACTTCTATGAGGTCGCCGGGCTGTAAAGGTCCAATACCCGGCGGAGTGCCTGTGGCGATCACATCACCGGGGAAGAGGGTCATAATATGGGAAACGTAACTTATGATCTCGGGAACGGAGAAGACCAGTTCCTTGGTGGAAGAAGATTGGCGGCGTTCACCGTTGAGGAAGGCTTCTACTTTGAGATCACCCGGATCAAGCTCTGTTTCAATCCAAGGACCGATGGGGGCAAAAGTGTCAAACCCCTTGGCCCGGGTCCACTGACCGTCTTTTTGTTGCAAATCACGGGCGGTGACGTCATTGAAGCAGGTGTAGCCCAAGACATAATCAAGGGCAGTTTCGATAGAGACGTTTTTGGCCTTTTTGCCGATCACAATCGCTAGCTCTGCCTCGTAATCTACCCTTTTGCTCTGCGGGGGTAAAATGATCTTTTCCTCTGGACCAATCACGGCTGAAGGAGGTTTCAAGAACAAAAGAGGTTCTTCTGGAAGGGGCATCTTTAATTCTCGGGCATGGTCACGATAGTTAAGCCCTAAGGCAATTATTTTCGTAGGCTTACAAGGGGCGAGCAGCCTTGCCTGCGAAAGAGGAATCTCTTCTCCGGTCAATTCTATTTTTGGCCATGGAAAACCTCTAAGGACCTTGATCCTTTCCCCCTCGATCAGGCCGTAAAAGGGTTGACCTTTGAGACTAAATCTCCCGATACGCACTATTTAAGCCCTAATACATCGTGCATATCATAGACTCCGGGCTCCTTACCCACGATCCACATGGCGGCCCTCACCGCCCCCCGGGCAAAGGTATCCCGACTGGCTGCGCGATGGGTAAGCTCTATTCTCTCTCCTGGCCCAGCAAAGAGCACGGTGTGTTCCCCCACTATTTCTCCAGCACGAATAGTCTGAATGCCTATCTCTTTTCGGGGACGCTCGCCGATCATGCCTTCGCGACAAAAACGAAAGGTCGAGTCATCCCACCCAAGGGTCTTGGCAATCACGTTGGCCAGGGCAATAGCTGTTCCACTGGGGGCATCCTTTTTCATTCGGTGATGGGCTTCGATGATTTCTATATCAAAGCCCTCAGAAAGGACCTTAGTGGTCAACTCTACCAGTTTATAGAGGAGATTGATCCCCAGGCTCATATTATAGGCCTGGACCAAGGGGAAATGTTTTTTGGCTAATTCATGGACCTCGGCCAATTCCTCCTTACTAAAGCCGGTGGTCCCGATGACCATGGCCTTACCGTATTTGGCATTGAGGCGAGCGTGATTAAGAGAGGCCTCGTGAAAGGTGAAGTCAATGATCACCTCACCGCGATCGATGACCTTTTCCAGACTATCTTCGATAATAATCCCGGTCTGCGGGAGCCCGACCACTTCGCCGACGTCTTTGCCTACCGCTGGGTTTTCCGGGTGTTCAAAGGCTGCGGCCAATTCGATACCTTCGGTCTTAAATATATTGTGAATAATGCGTCCGCCCATGCGGCCTGCCGCCCCGGCAACAATAGCTTTAACCATTTTAAACCTCCTAATAACCCATATTTACCGGACTAAAAGATCTTTTCTTAAAGCCCTTCGGTACCTCAAAAAATGAGGCCGAAAATTGCTTTTGTTCCAGTTTTTTGATTTCTATAACCTTTCCTTCCTTATAGGTGATCTTTAATGGAAACCCGATTATTTCGGATCGAAAAAGATCTTGAGGAGTATCAATCAATTTAATCCCTAGGGAAGAGTTCATCATATCTCGTAGGTGATTCATAAATTGGGAAAAGGCCTGGTAAAAACAATTTTGGTCGATTTGTTCCAGGACTTTTTTGGAGATCCAGACCTCTGCCACGGGTTTCCCATTTTCCAATTCGAGATAGCTAGTCGCCGGATAACCTAGGATTGTGGCTCGCTGGTTAGTTGGTTTATAGGTGATATTTGGATCTTGGGGTCCTTTTTCCAGAAAGACGCTTGGATCAAGCCCCATACTTTTTAATTGTTGAAGTTGCTTTTTAAACGGCGCCATGGCCGCTTCTAATTCGTTTAAAGTCCCGCCGGTACAGATCTTTTCTTTGGGGTAAACGGTATAAAAGGTCCCTTTGTGGAGATCTACCAGCGCATAACCTTCCTCTGTTCCCAATTTAAAGAGTCCATCCTGACAAGCGAAGTAAAAATGGCCTGAGTTAGACTCCTCTAACTCTAAGAACATCCCTGCTAAGCAGGGATACACCCAACATAAATACAGAAGAATCCCACTGAGGATTAACCATCTTTTAGGCATAAACTGAGCCCAAAATTATTGATTTAAGAGTTTATAAGAAGCCAAAACTTCCTTGAGTTTTTCGACATTTGCTTCACTCATAGGCGCCAAGGGCAATCTTACCTCTGCCGAAGCAATCTTCCCCATCAGGGCCAAAGCCGTCTTGGCCGGCACGGGATTGGTCTCTAGAAACATGGCTTTAAACATAGGATAGAGCTTATAGTGCAATTTTTGGGCCTTGCTCCAATTACCTTTGAGACAAGCGTTCATCATTTCGGCCATCTGTTTGGGCAACACATTAGAGGTTACGGAAATGACCCCAACGCCTCCAAGGGCCATGGTGGGGAAGGCCGTAAAGTCATCGCCGGAAAAGACCAAAAACTTTGGTCCGCAGAGACGGATGATCTCGGTCACCTGTTTCATGCAGCCAGTGGCTTCTTTGATCCCGATGATATTTTTGATCTTGGCCAAGCGGGCCACAGTCTCCGGAGCCAAACTGACACTGGTTCGCCCGGGGACGTTGTAGAGAATGATCGGGACCTTTTTGACCGCCTCAGCCACGGCCTTGTAGTGTTGATAAAGTCCTTCCTGGGTGGGTTTGTTGTAGTAGGGGGTGACCATCAAGACGGCATCGACCCCGATATCTGCGGCCATCTGGGTCAATTCGATGGACTGGGCCGTATTATTGGTTCCTGTTCCGGCAATGACTGGGATACGACCGTTGACCGTCTCCACCGTGAGTTCATAAAGACGTTTCTTTTCTTCTTTGCTCAGGGTGGCTGATTCACCGGTGGTCCCTACCACCACGATGCCATGCGTTCCGTTCTTTAGGTGCCACTCCACCAATTCTCGGTAGGACTCCTCATCGACCTTACCATCTTTAAAAGGGGTCACGATGGCAACGATGGCACCTTGTAGGGTTTGGTTAGATTTGGTCTTTTTAGAACCACGTTTTTTGGCAGGCATAGTCCCTCCTTTTTCTGGTTTATTCTAAGGCTTCACGCGAAAGCGAAGCCCGATAGATTATCTTTGCCTCACCCTCTAAAAAAACCTTCTTAGCACTATTGCCTTCCAGAGAAAAGTAGACCTTTAGAACCTCACCTCCGGAAGTAATAATCTCAACCGGAGGGCTAACGAGACCCTTTAAGGTGGCAATAATAGCCGAGGCCACAGCTCCAGTCCCGCAGGCCAAGGTTTCGGCCTCCACCCCTCGTTCGTAAGTCCTTACTCTCAGGGCCTTTTCTTCTCTGGCGATGAAATTCACATTCGTCCCCGCCGGGGCAAAATGTTGGTGGGAACGGATAGCCCTCCCTAGAGACTCAACCGGGGCCTCTTTGATCTTCTCCCAAAACACCACCACATGAGGGACTCCGGTATTGATGTAGGATAGACTAAGTTCTTGGTCCTTGACCTTTATTTTCAGATCAAGGGCCAAGTCTTTGGGCTCAGTGAGTTGGATCTTTACCCTGGGCCCCAGGACTTCAGCCCGAATAAGACCAGCCAAGGTATCAAAGGCTAGGTTTTCAGGGGCCAGTCCCTCTAGGAAGGCAAATCTAGCCGCACATCGACCGCCGTTCCCGCACATCTCAGCCTCACTCCCGTCGGCGTTATAGAAACGCCACGAAAATTGAGCTTCAGGAGACCGAGGAGGTTCGATAAGAATGAGGCCATCAGCCCCTACCGAAAAGGCCCTTCGACAGAGGCGGCTGGCCAGGAAGGCACCTTCTTCGGGGCTTAAAGAAAGAGACCAGTTATTGATCAAGATAAAGTCGTTTCCCGAGGCAGACATCTTAGTAAATGGCAGATTATCGAACCTTTCTAAGGACATAAAGCTCCACTCCTCTTCTCTTTCCGTATAGCAAATTCTCCAGCAGTGTCTACTAGGAAAAATTTTTCCCTGGGGATGGCTTCAAGGCTTAAAAATGAGAAGGGCTAAGATCTGAATCACCATCAGATAATAATGTGAGGGACATCCATTTCACCAGCTTCAAAGGCCTTCACAAAGGCCTTAACCACCAAGGGGTCAAAATCTTTATTAGCGCCCTTGACGATGATTTCCTTGGCTTCAAAGGGAGACATGGCCTTGCGGTAGGGTCTATCACTAGTCAAGGCATCATAGACATCGGCCACGGCCAAGATCCTGGCCCCCAGGACTATTTCATCCCTTTTGCGAGGATGATAACCAGAACCATCGAATTTATCGTGATGGGCCAGGATAATAGGAATGACCCGACTAAGGGGGCCTTGTAGGGGTTCCAATATTTCACCGGCGTAAGAGACGTGTTTTTTGATCTCTTGGTATTCCTGTTCGGAGAGTTTGGCGGCCTTATAGAGTATCTCTCGACTGATCTTTAGTTTACCAATATCATGAAGGAGGCCAGCTACCCGAATATCCTCGATCATTTGTTCATCCAAGCCCATATAAGTGGCTATCTTGGCGGCATAGACAGAGACTCGATAGCAGTGGTTCTCGGTGTATTTGTCTTGGGAAATAAAGTGACGCAAAATCATGATTATTCCCTGATAAGTGCGCCGAAGCTCTTTAATCTTTTCTATGTATTTTTCATAAAGACTGCCCATTAAATAGGCCAAGATGAGAAGAGAACCACTCCAAGCCGTAAAATGGAGCCATTCCCCCTGGACACCCTGGTTATCATCAAAGATAGGAGTCTTGAGCCGGAGGAGGATGCCCACGATCAAGATGGACAAGAAGGCCGTTAATACCGCGTGCCGTCGCCCGAAGAAATAGGCAGAGAGCACGGTGGGTATGGTATAAAAGCCAAGGAGCATGTATTTAGAAGCCACCGCGTAGTTCAAAAGGGCGGCGAGGGAGACCAAGGTCAAGACAATCCACAGTTCTTTATTGACTTCCATTAACTGTTTAACTAGGACCTGTCTCCAATGGCCTGGTTCCCTTTCATAGGGAGGTATTTCAGAAGATTCCGCAGGAGAGAAGACGATCGGTTCAAAATCTTCACAGACTTCGGATGATTCTTCCTTTGGAAGAGCTTGTTTTTGTGGTTGGGAAGCCTTTTCAACAGGGGGTGATTCCGAGGGGCTCTCCTCTGGGGGAGATTCTTTTTCTTGGTGTCTCCGCTGGAGAACAAGGACCTTTGGTTTTTTCTTTTCGGTGGAAGGGATCTCTTCGGCTAAATTCTCTCCCTGGTGACCATTTTCTATAAATTTGGCCGAAGCCCCGAGGACATTGAGAAAGTAGACCCAGCGTTTCCCGAGATCTTCGGGCATTTGTTTGCTAAGGACAATGGGGGCATTTTTGAGGATGTATTCGATCTGATCTTCTGAAAGATTGGTGGCATGTTTACGTAAAAACTCGCGTACCTTACGAGCCACTGAATCATCTGGGATAGACTCGAGGATCAGGATCCCCTTGCGGATTTCTTCCATCTGTTAGCCTCCGGAAAGCTAAAAAGGAGCTTGATGAAGAGGCCTAAACCTCCTTATTGGATTTAGTAAAACTATCTCTTTAGAGGATCGGTGAGAGAAAAAGGGGACTAAAAATACGGCTATAATTTGGCCAGTTTGGCCAGGCGTTGGCGTGCCTTTTTGGGTAAGCGTTTGGTAGGACGAAAGGTTAAGTCCAAGATTTCTCCCTTTAATTCTTGATAAATGGCTGCTTCTATCCGATCTAAAAATTCTCGTGAACTGATAGAAATTACTCCCTGGGATTCGACAAAACTGCGAACCGAGCGATCGGAAGTGACCACGATAGCCCGCTCTTTTTCTCTAGGCGCTACCCGTTTAAGATAGTCGTCTGCCGTCTCACCCTCGGCCGTAAAAATTACCCTCACTCCCTTTTTGTTTACCTCATGACGCGGTTCATCTCGTCCCCAGGCATCAAAGACCACGGTGATCTTGTGTCGTTTGATCCGCTGATATTCTCGTAATTTGGCCAAGAGGGCCTCTCGGGCCTCTTCAGGGTCTTCTTGCATGAGGAAGGCTGTTTCTGGCATCTGATGGAGGAGATTGTATCCATCGATCAAGAGATGGATGGCCATCTCAACCCCTCAATCTCTCCAAAAAAGATTCGAACTGTTCGGTGGAACGGAATTCAATGGTTAGACGCCCCTTATTTTCCCTCCACGTAAGGCGTACCTTAGTCCCCAATAGTTCCTGAAGCTCCTGTTCCAATACTGCTAGGTTGGGATCGGATTCTTTTTGTCTTTTTGGGGTTTCTTTTTCTTCGCGGAGCCTCTTTACCAGGGCCTCGGTCTGGCGCACGGAAAGGCCTTTGGTCACGATCTCATCACGGACTCGGCGCATCAGGGTCTCGTCACCAAGCCCTAAAAGGGCCCGGGCATGACCAGCGGAAAGAAGCCCCTCAAGGACGTCTTCTTGGATGTCCTCTGGGAGTTTTAGGAGACGCAGGGCGTTGGCCACCGTGGGGCGCTCTCGGCCTACCTTTTGGGCCACTTCTTCTTGGGTAAGGCCAAACTCTTCCATCAGGCGCTGATAGCCTCGGGCCTCTTCAATGGGGTTTAGATCTTCGCGCTGTAAATTTTCGATCAAGGCCAGCTCTAAGGCCTCCTGCGGGGAGAGATCGCGCAAAATGACCGGTACGCGTTCCAAACCAGCCAATTTGGCCGCTCGCCAACGTCGCTCCCCGGCAATCAGTTCGTAAATGCCCGGAGTGACCTCGCGCACCAGAAGGGGTTGAAGAATGCCCTTTTCCTTAATCGAGGCCGCCAATTCCTCCAGATTTTCTTCCTTTCGATAAAAACGGGGTTGAAGAGGAGAGGGCCTAATGGCTTCGATCGGGCAATAAAATACCTCCGGGCTTTCCTCCAAGGAGAGTTCTTCGGGCAAGAGGGAAGAAAGCCCGCGTCCGAGACCGCGTTTTTTATCTTTGACCAAGTGAGACCTCCCGCTTTAGGATTTCCTGGGCCAGGGCCATATAGGCCCGTGCCCCACGGGCCGAGGCATCATAGGCAAAGATCGGCTTACCATGGCTTGGGGCCTCGCTCAAGCGAATGTTTCGGGGAATGACCGTCTCAAAAACAGCCTTTTTGAAATGAGTGCGCACCTCATTTTCTACCTGTTTGGTCAGACGATTGCGCCCGTCATACATGGTAAGTAAGATCCCATACAAAAAGAGACGCGGATTAAAATTGTGCTTTACCAGACGAATGGTATTGATCAAAAGCCCCAGTCCTTCCAAGGCGTAGTACTCGCATTGTAAGGGGATCAAGACCGCTTGGGCCGAGGTCAAGGCGTTTACCGTAAGGAGCCCCAAAGACGGAGGACAGTCAATCAAAATGTAATCAAAGCCATTTACCAAGGAGGCCAAGACCTTGGCCAGGAGGTGTTCACGCCCCTTCTTTTTGGAGAGTTCTACCTCACAGCCAATCAGATCAATGGAAGAGGGGAGGATTTTGAGCTTAGGGTATCTGGTTTCGGCCAAGACCTTATCCGGCGAAATATCACCGAGGAGGACATGATATAGGTTGGGTTGAGGCTGCCGAAGCCCCAGCCCGCTGGAGGCATTGGCCTGGGGGTCGGCGTCTACCAAGAGGACTTTTTGGCCCAAAATGGCCAAGGCCGAAGCCAGATTTACCGCGGTGGTGGTCTTACCTACACCTCCTTTTTGATTAGCAATAGCTATAATGCGAGGCACCGTCTCTCCTTAATATGTTTCACGTGAAACATTTAAATAAACGCGAGCCCTTACCCATAGAAATAACAGAAATTTTTACTTTTTTAAGGGCTTGCTTTGGCACGGTGAAAAACTTATCGATTTGTTTTAATTTATCTGCCTGATGGATGATCTATCCCCTGAAAAACTAGAAAAAATAATCGAGGCCATCCTTTTTGCCGTCGGAGGAGTGGTGACCTTGGAACAAATTCAGAAGGCTATCCCGGGAGTTGACAAGACCCATCTAAAAACAGCTCTTGTCCAACTTAAGAAATATTATCAAAATCGAGGGATCAAGCTCAGAGAGGTGGCCAACGGTTTTCGTCTTGAGACTGCCCCGGAATTGGCACCCTACATAAGGCGAATCAAACACAAAGCTTCTTTTAGACTTTCCCGGGCCACATTAGAGACCTTGGCCATTATCGCTTATAATCAGCCCATTACTCGGGCGGAAATCGAGGCCTTGAGAGGGGTGGATAGCGCCCAAGCCATTAAAAACCTCTTGGAAAAGGGTTTGATCAAGATAGTCGGGCGCAAGGATATCCCGGGTAGGCCCTTGCTTTATACTACTACCCCTCGTTTTTTAGAAGCTTTCGGTTTGAAAAGTCTGAAAGAGCTACCCAGTCTCAAAGAACTGGAAGAACGGATCGCCGATGAACCTTCGTGAGGAGATAATAGAAGAGGCCGAAATCATCAAAGATTCCGGGGAGATCCCGGAGGTAGCCTATTGGAACAGCCTTTATTATCTCGAAGAAGATCCCGAAGGCCCGAAATTTACCTTGACTCCTGAAGAAAAGCGATTCCTAAAAAGGGCGGTCATTGCTCGGTATCTTTTCATTATCAAGCGAGACCTTACCTTTGAAAATATCGGCAAACCCTTTTACCGAGGTCTCACCAGGGCAGCCATTAATTGGAAACGCCTTTGTACTTTTTTAAAGAAGGAGGGCTTTTCCACGGAGGCACCAAGCCTTTTGGTCTTGGAAGACTTACGACGATTTTTACGACAAGTAGCCCCTAAGCCGGAGATCATCACTTTGGATTTGGAGGAAATCAAGGATTTCCTCAAGGCTTTATCTTTTCCGCCGGAGACCTTTTTAAAAGCCTGGTACTTGCCCTTTTTGCCGAAAAGGGTACAAACCAAGGGAAGAGATCGAACTGAAGAAAAAACAAGAAGTAACGATAAGACTGGCAGAAACTCCCGAAAAAGGAGGCAATCATGAGAGTTTTTCACCGATCTTTTGTCCTTTTGATCGTCTTTTTCCTCTTCTGTTCGGTATCCTGTGTCTCCTCCGGGGTAGAGACCAAAGTCGAGACTACAGGACCTACGCCCCAGCAAGTTTTGACTTACAAGGGCCCCAAGGCGCGTATCGCCGTGGCCAGCTTTAAGTGTAAGGCGGCCAAGTGTAACGGCTCCATAGGAGAAGGATTGGCCGATATGTTGGCCACCGCCCTTTTCCGGACCGGTAGATTTATCGTGCTTGAACGGGGTGAGGGGCTTAGGGCCATTCAGGAAGAATTGGCCCTGGGGCAATCAGGCTACGTCCGTCAGGGAGCCGCTCCTCAGATAGGGCAGATGGAGGGGGCTGATATCTTGGTTATCGGTGCTATTACCGCCTTTGAACCAGAGGCCTCTGGCATCGGAGGCGGTGGAGTGGTGGTGCCCTTCAAGGTGCCCCTCTTTGGTGGGGTCAAGGTGGGTAAAAAAGAGGCTTATATTGCCGCTGATATCAGGTTGGTCGATGTCCGTACCGGTCGGGTGATCAATGCTACCCACGTCGAAGGTAAGGCCAGTTCCTGGAAGGTTGGCGGTCTGATGGGTGGGGTCTTTGGTGACATAGGACTAGGCGGTGGTCTAGGGGTATACAAAAACACGCCCATGGAAAAGGCCGTTCGGGTCATGCTGAACAATGCCGTTCAGGCCATCGCCCAAATGGTTCCGGAAAATTACTATCGTTGGGGCGAAGGAGCCAAGGGACCTCAATCTGTCTCCACCGCGGCACCGGTAAGGCCTGCTTCCCAGGCGGGGTCGGTCTCTGGTGGTCTGGTGAGGCCTTCGGCCCGTTTTCGGCCTGGGAACAAGGTTGTTTGGCAAGAAGATTTTTCTTCCTGCGAAGAAGTTCCTACCTCAGTAAAGATCTTGCGTGGTTCGGCGGAATGCGATCTCTTTCAGGGCAAGAAGTGGTTGGCTACGGTAAAAGGCACCCTGATCTTTGAAAAACGCCTTCCGAACAACTTCTCCTTCACCAAGGATTGGGCCTTGGAATACACCTTCTACAGCACCGATTACTTTTGGCACGTTGATGTGGCCTTGGGGAGTCTGGAATCGTCTTTGAAGCTTGAGATGGATCCTCATAACGCCAAGTGGGGTGGTAAACCCGTACCCATCGAAACCAGTTTGGCCAAGGCCATCCACCAGGTGGCCCTTCAGAAAAAGGGCGATATGTTGCGAATCTTTCTTGATGGTCGTCGTATCTTTTCCGATAAGATCGACCAACTAGTTTTGCGACGGATCCCGCGGGTGCTTGTCTTTCGGGTAGGCTCAGGGGACTCTAATATAGACATAGGTAAGTATACCCTTATTACCGATATCCGCCTTACAAGTTATTAATAGCAAGTCAGGGGAGGTCATTCCTCCCCTGACTTAATCACTTTATTTTAGGATCAGATGAAAGCTTTTGGCGTTGGTGTTACGGTAAAAGCGTTATGGCCAAGACCCTTTCAAAAGAGGAATATACCCAGGGGGAGCTCTTTGCGGCCCCGGCTGTACCTCAGCCCAAGATTATCCCTCGCTCACAACATCCCATTTCGCGAAAGAATATCTCGCGGGAGGCCCTAAAGGTCCTCTATCGTTTAAAAGACGCGGGTTATCTCGCCTATTTAGTCGGGGGAAGTGTTCGAGATCTACTCCTTGGCCTCACGCCGAAGGACTTTGACGTGGGGACCGATGCCCTACCAGAAGAGATAAAGAGACTCTTTCGTTGGAGTAAGATCATCGGGCGTCGATTTAGATTGGTTCACGTCTATTTCAAAGGGGGCAAATTTATTGAGGTAGTCACCTTTCGCGGGCCGGAAACAGCAGAAGAAGACGGCCTGGAAGTCTTCGGCACCCCTTACGAAGACGCCTTCCGCCGAGACTTGACCATCAATGCCTTGTTTTACAACATCGCTGACTTTACCATCATCGACTACGTAGGTGGAATGGAGGACCTAAAGGCCGGTATTATTCGCGTCATAGGCAATCCTGACCACCGTTTTACCAGAGATCCGGTGAGGATGATGAGGGCCATTCGCCACGCTGCCCGCATCGGGTTCACCATTGAGCCCCATACCTGGGAGGGAATCTTACGTCATCGCGAAAAGATTACCCTTTGTGCCCCGATGCGTATTCGAGACGAATGGTTGAAGGATATCTTGGGTGGGTGGTCCTCTCCTTGGGCCTCTTTGATGCTGAAAAGCGGGCTCTTTGCCGAGATCTTTCCCGCCTACCAAAAGGTACTGGATCGGAGCGGGGTTAAGGCCAAACAATTTTTGATAAAGCTCCTCGCCGCCTTGGACAAGGAGATCCGTCGCGGGAATTTTTCCCCGGCCCAGGCCTTGGCTGTATTTTTCTATCCCTTTGTGATTGGAAACAGTAGATTATCTCCCCTGCCGGACCGGGCTGGTCGTCCCTATGAGATCATCCGGGAAGAGGTGGCCAAGATCTTTTTCCCCTATGACTTTAAGAAGGAATTATTCGAAAATACGGTCCAACTTTTGGCTGCCATATGGCCGGTCAAATATCATCTACTCTTTAGTCAAAGGATACCTCGGAGGCTGGCTAAGAAGAGTTATTTCAAAGAGGCCTTGGCGATCACCAATTTGATCCTTAAGTTAGAGAGAGAAGAGTCCATCTTGGAGACCCCGAAGATCAAAAAGAGAAAGAGGCCTGGGAAAAAGTCTAACAGGAGTGGCCATGCCTCAATATAAGCAATCCTTAGGATTTAAATTTCTCCAGCGCACCAAGCACGATCGGGCTGAACTCCTTGTCCGTGAAAGAGAGATCATCTCTCCGGCCCCCTGGATAAAGAAGTATCCCGAGGCCCATCGTTTCCCCCTCCCCAAACCTTCTTTTGGAGGAGAAACCCTCTGGGAGGCATTGATTAAACGCCGGTCTATTCGTAAATACCGAAAAAATCCGCTCTCTTTAGAGGACCTTTCCCTCCTCCTCTTTGCCGGCCAAGGGGTGACCGCTACTTTAGGTCAATATCTCTTACGCACCGCTCCCTCTGCCGGGGCCCTCTATCCCATCGAAACCTATCTCTGCGTGAATAACGTTTCGGATTTGTCTCCTGGCCTTTATCACTTTGAAGTCCAAAGCTTTTCTCTGGAAACTTTGGCTGATGGTTATTTTGGTAAAGACCTGGCTGAGGCCGCCCTTGGGCAGACCATGTGTGCCAAGGCTCCGGTGGTCTTGGTGTGGTCAGCCATTCCCCGTCGCACCATGAGTAAATATGGGAGTCGAGGGATACGTTATATCTTCATGGACGTGGCTCATATCTGCCAAAATGTCCTCTTGGCGGCCACGGCCTTAGGTCTTGGGGCCTGTCCCATCGGGGCCTTCTTTGATGACGAGGTAAACCAGCTTTTCGGTCTAGACGGAGAGGAAGAGACCGTTCTCTATCTGGCCAGTGTTGGTCACCCAGCCGAATAGCGATCAACCGATTCTCCTCTGGCATGAAGGGGCCTTGGGGGATCTCCTCCTTTCTCGTTTGGCTATCGCTGCCATTAGAACCCTTTTTCCCCAAAAATTGATCCTTTGTGCCCGAAATGAGGCCCGAAGGTTATTCCTTGAGGCTGCTTTAATAGACGAAGTTTATCCTACTCACCCTGATCTTCTGCTTGATAATTTTGGTTTGGTCTTTCTTTTTGCCTCAAGCCCTATCTTAATCGAGCTTTTCAAGGAGAGATTTTCAGAAAAATTGATCTGCCTACCCACCAGACCCCAAAGGGAGAGTCATCTTGCTCTGGAACAATTTTTCACCTTGGCCAAGGCCCTAGATTTAAGAGACAAGACGACCTTATTCCAGGCAGCCCTTAAAAAAGGAAAGATCCTAAAAAAAGAAGACCAAGGCGAGTATCTCTTGCTTCATCCCGGGAGCGGTGGGCGGTGGAAATGTACCTCACTTCCCTTTATGATCGCTCTTTTTGAGCACTTAAAGACTCAAGGGTTTAAAGTACGCTTTATCTTGGGCCCGGCGGAAGAAGAGCTTCATCAGGCCCTCAGGGGTTATGAACTTATCTTTTGCGTCGGTTTAGAGCAGGCGCTAAAGGCCTTATCTCAGGCCATGGGTTTCCTTGGCCATGACTCTGGGCTCACCCATTTAGCCGCGGCCTTAGGCCGGCCAACTTTGACCCTTTTTGGCCCGACGACCTGGTACCATTGGTCACCTTATGGCACCCGGGTACTGATTATCCATTCGCCGTGTTCTTGTCGAGAAAAGGGGCTTGACCCGCGACAATGTCAGGAAAGATGCCTTACTAGACTAGACCCTAAAGAGATCTCTATTTATGCGCAAAGATTCTTCAGTACCACTGCCACGTCTGCCCACCGCTCGGGGGAGCCGTTTGGGATGTTGGCGGAGATTGAGTTGGCGGAGGAGATTCCACTTGGGCCGAACTCTGAGTGGTGGCTCCGGTGCTTTGGGTTGGAGGTGGTGGAGGTGGCGGAGGGGTGATTTCTTCTTTTTTCAGCACTACTTCCTTCTCTTTCCTACCGAAGATCCACCGCAAAGGCCATACCCTGTTCCAGAAATGTCCTTTATGTTCCTTTTTGGGCTTAGCTTGTTCCTGGATCTCGGGAACAGCATAATCCTCTTCTTCCGGTGGATAATCAGGCCAAGGATCTATCTCGGAATATTTATATTTTCTCCTCTTTTCTAGTCTGGCCTGTTGAGAAGGAGCTTGGGAAGGAGGCTGATATAGTTTTTCTGGCAAAGGTTGTTTCGGATAGGCCTTAGGTGTGGCTGCTGCAGGGTAGGTCTTTTGGTTATTCGCTTGGGCCGGGGCCTTCTGAGCAGCTTCTTGGTTTGTTTGTATCTGAGGAGGAAGGGCAGCTACCATCGGTCGGCCCTCGAGATAAGCCACAGCTCGGCGGGCAAACTCCGCCAGCTTCGGGATCAGGTCATCTAAAGTCTCGGTCTGAGTATAAATGGCCACTGGAGACTTGAGTTCATCTACCGGGACCAGTTTGGCATCAATACTCACCCTCTTCCCAAAGGTGGTAATACTGCCGAAGAGGACATAATCGACCCCTAAGTTTTGGCCTATCTCCCGAGCCTTTTCTTCGGTGAGGGGTTCTTTGAGATTGGCAAGGGCCTTTTTGACCTTGGTTTCATCAATGACCAGGACCTTATTAGGGACGAATAGGCGGGTACTTAACATATCTTGAATGCCTTCGCGTACGTAGGAAAGATCCTGAGCAGCGTGAATCTCAAAAGGGAAGATGGCCACTTTGATCTCTTTGGCCTGGACCCCTAAAGGAAAGATCAAACCAAAGACCAAAACAAAGAGAAGCTTTTTCATTTTGCCTTCTCCCTCCTTAATTATTTTGAGGCTACCAGCGGCTGAGTAAGGCGTCAAGGAAAGCTTAACCGCGTCTGAGCCAGAGATTGAGATGACGATCAGTGGTCACTTGCCAATCGGGTTCTACCCAAACAGTGGAGTATGGTCCTACTACCAGGGCTGGCCCGGGAAACTCGGCTTCAGGAGGAAGGTCTTCCCAGAGATAAACCGGGGTTAAGACCTTGTCCTTTTCGGCCAAGATAACCTGCGATTTTTCTACTGGTCTAAGCTGCCCGTCTGTCTTTTCCGGTAATTTGAAAAAAGACGGGGTGCCGGAGAGTCTTATCCTGATGCCTACGACCTCTAAAGGATTGACCGGAAGGCTGTAGCCGTAAAGTCGGTGATGGGCTTCGTGGAATTTTTCTCGAAAATCGAAGCCAAAGGGCACGGTCAATTCGTGTGATTGACCTTTGTATCGCAAATCGACCTCGGCCTCGGCCCGCAGTTCTTCACGGCGATAACCGTATTTGGCTACCTCTTGAAGGCCTTGTTCGGCCAACTCTTCGATAAGGGGTGAAAGATACTCAAACGAAACCCGATCTCCCTCAAAGAAGACCGAACGCGAAAAGTCAAAGGCCGGTTGAGCAAGCAAAAGCCCTAAGGCAGAGAGGACTCCGGAAAAACGGGGGACAAGGATCTGTCTTATGCGTAAGCGAGAGGCCAAGGCCGTGGCGTGAAGCCCTCCAGCTCCGCCGAAACAAAAAAGGGTAAAATCTTGGGGATCAAGCCCGCGTTCCACCGAGACTTTTTTGATGGCTTGTTCCATGTTGATATTTACGATCTCGATGATCCCCAGGGCCAATTCTTCTACGGTAAAACCGCGTTTAGAAGCATGCTCAGCCAAGACCTTAAAGGCCTTTTCCTGATGCAAAGTAATCCTTCCAGCCAAGAAGCGATGGGGCAAAAGGCGCCCCAAGACCAGATTGGCATCGGTCACCGTAGGCCAACGCCCTCCCAGTCCATAGCAGGCTGGACCAGGATCTGCTCCGGCACTTGCCGGGCCAACCTTAAGGGCTCCGCCCTTATCAAAGGCGGCTATAGATCCACCGCCAGCACCGATGGTATGAATGTCGATCATCTTGAGCCGTACCGGATACCCCTCGATCTCGTAATTCTGGGTATAGGTAAAGCCTCCGTTACACAGAGAGACATCCGTAGAGGTCCCACCCATGTCAAAGGTGATGATCCGGGAAAGTCCTAGGAGACGAGCCAAGGTCCAGGCTCCGTTTACTCCCGCTGCTGGTCCGGAAAGAAGAGTAGCTACCGCTCGACGATAAATGGCCTCAGCCGGCATAAGGCCACCGCTTGATTGCATCAGAAAGAGCCTGGTTCGAGGTAAGGCCTTTCTCAGCCGCTTTACGTACCTGGCCAACACCGGGGCCAAATAGGCATTTAAAAAAGTGGTCGAAGTCCTTTCAAATTCACGAAATTCAGGTGATATCTCCGAAGAAAGTGAGATGGGTACCCCGAGGTCACCTAAAAATTCCTTGATTTTCCTTTCGTGTAAGGGGTTGGCATAAGAGTGCAAGAGACAAACGGCTATTGATTCATAATTTTTGGCGGTTATGGACTGTTTGAGGACCTCTAGTTCTTCGCGATTTAAGGGGTTAAGCACCTCTCCGGTGGCTGAGATCCGCTCCGGCACCCCGACTACCTGTCTCCGGGAAAGAGCTGGCCTTGGTTTGGTAACCATAAAATCAAACAACCGTGGGCGATTTTGACGGCCAATAAAGATTACGTCTTCAAAACCAGCGGTAGTAATCAAAAGGACTTTAGCCCCTTTACGAGTCAGAAAGGCATTGGTGCCCACGGTGGTACCGTGAAAAAAAACCTCCGGTTGAGCACAGGCCAAATCCTCCAGTCCTTGGATGATGGCCTTGGCTGGATCAAGGGGGGTAGAAGAGACCTTATGGGTGCGTAACTTACCCTCTTCTAAAACGACAAAGTCTGTAAAGGTCCCTCCTGTGTCTACCGCCACCGGCATTACAGGACCACCTTTTCCACTTCTTTGGTCTCCGGGTCAAAAAAAGCCATGGTCGGAGGGCCTTCTTTACCGAGGAGTTCTCCCGGATTGATAATTACCGTTTCTCCGATGCGGCGTGTCTCAAAGACATGGGTATGACCACAACAGACTAGATCAAACCGTCCGGTAAGGGCCAGCCCTTCGGCCAATTCGGGGAAATGGACCAAGGCCACCCTTACTCCAGAGAGTTCTTCAAAGGTAAATTGGCCGTGGAGATGGACATGAGGGAGCTTGGCACAGTGTTTGGCCAGGAGCCAGACATCACCGGGATTGTTGCCCAGGATGACATGAACTTCCCCTTTAAATCGGCCTAATTCCCAGGCCATAAATGGGGAGATGAGATCACCACAATGGAGTAAATAAGAAGCCCCTCGCTCATTGGCTAGTAAAACGGCCCTTCGTAAATGAGGAATGGCATCGTGGCTATCGCTGACGACAGCAAAAAGCACGGTGCCCTCTCCTTAACCAGAAGTCGAAACAGCTAGCCTCTGTTCGATCCCTTGTAGTTCGAGAAAATAGTCGCGGTTTTCTTTGATCCAGCGTTTTACATATCGATGGCCTAACACCCGTAAATAGGCCCCGTAAATATCGCCTCGCAAGAGAAAACGCAGGGCTTGCCCCAGGGAATAAAACTCTCGGTGCAGGCGAAATCCGTCTTCTTGGAGTTTGGTGATGGAGATGTTTTTAGGATGGAAAAGGACGTGATGTCCGTCGTAAAGGTCCCACTTGGTCGAAAAGACCCGTCCTTCTTTTTGCCAATTTTCATAAAGCACCGACCCCGGGATAGGGGTCAAGATCAAGAACTGGGCGGAGTCTAAGCGCGCTTCCCGGGCAAAGTCCAAGGTGGCTTGAATGGTTTCCGGAGTATCGGTATCTGCCCCGATGATAAACATCCCGTGGATGCGAATACCATACTTATGGAGGACCTCAACTCCCTCTACAATTTGTTGATAAGTTAGGCCTTTTTTATAGGTCTTTAGCGTTTCAGGGTTGATGGATTCTATCCCTACGTAGACCAAGAAACAATTGCTTTTGCGCATCAATTCCAGGAGTTCTTTGTCTTTGTAGATATCAATGCGGACCTGGGCAGACCAATCTCCCTTAAACCCCTGACGGATCATTCCTTCGAGTAGTTCCTTGGTGCGGGGGATATGGGCGGTAAAGTTATCATCGTAAAAGAAGAGATGTTGGCCCTTTTTTAGGCGGGTGATCTCTTCTAAGACCAGTTCCTTGGAACGAAAGCGATAACGTCGCCCAAACATCGGGGCTACCGAACAGAAGATGCAGGCATGGGGGCAGCCTCGTGAAGTCATCATGGGGTAAATACGCATCTTAGCAGGATTTACCCCGGGGATAAGATCAAAGTCAGGAATAGGTAGGGTGTCGAGATTGACCACTTTTTTGGCTTGAGGATTATGGACTATCTCCCCGTTACGACGCCAGGTAAGGCCCGGAATATGATCGTAAGGCCCCCCCTCCTCGATGGCCTCTATGAGATCGACAATGGTTTCATCTCCTTCCCCCCTCAAGACAAAATCAGAGTATTCAATGGCTTCTTGGGGGAGGAAAGAGACATGTACCCCACCCATGATCACCTTTTTACCCATCTTGCGGTATCTTTCGGCCATCTGATAGGCCCGCGGGGCGGTGGAAGTGATGGTGGAAATCATGACCACGTCTGCTTCGCGGACCACCTCTTCCCGTACCGGACCTAACTCCTCTAAGAAAACGATAACTTCATGGCCTCGATTCCTTAAGATGGTCCCCAGAAGGGGCATAGCCAAGCGGGGGAGTTTAAAGGCAGAAAAGACATGTGTTCTAGTATTTTTGGGTTCTATAGCTACAATTTTCATGTGCCCCATAATAAAACATCTCCATCCTTATCGCAAAGAAAAATCTGATAAAAATCCTCTTTTCTTCAGGCCCTCTTTAAAAATTTACCCCCAACCCTTGCCCCTGGTTTAGTAATGCTTATCTTTCCTTGCTGAAGGATAGAAGAAAAAATTAGTAAAGGAGGGAGAAAGCTATGCCGATAAACTGGGGGTTGTGGTTTGATCCTTTTCGTGAGTTTGATCGTTTACAGCAAGAAATAGATCGTTTACTAGAGCTAACCAAACCATTTATTCCTATTCGTTCTGTAGCCAGGGGAACATTCCCTGTTATCAATATTGGAGAAACGAGTGATCATGTTTTAGTCTATATCTTTGCTCCGGGTATTGATTTAGAAAAAGTAGATCTTTCTATAGAGGGTAATCTTCTTTCTATTTCCGGTGAAAGAGATGCCTCCTCTGCTCTTAAGGTAGAAAAAATTGAACCAGAACGTTATTATCGTCAAGAAAGATTTAGTGGGAAATTTACCAGAGTTGTTTCTCTGCCGGAATCAATTAACCCTGATGAGGTAGAAGCTACCTATCAAAACGGTATTATAAAGGTCAAAATTGGTAAGAAAGAAGAAAAGAAAGCCCGTCGTATTGAGGTAAAGGCTGGTTAAAAATTTAGGAAGGAGGGATAACCATGGCTGAGAAAGAGACCAAAGAATTGGCCACCAGGGAGGAACGAATACCAGCGACCAGGACCGAAAGACCCATGGTTCCTCCGGTAGATATTTATGAAACAGCGGAAGGGCTTATCTTGGTGGCGGATATGCCCGGGGTCTCCAAGGATAAGGTCGATGTCAAGATTGAAGAAAACGTCCTGGAGATCCGGGGTGAAATTGCTGATCTTCCCGGGGAAGAGGTTTCCCCTATTTACGCCGAGTTGACCGGTAAGGAATATTATCGGGCCTTTACCATCGGGCCGGAATTTGATCTGGACAAGGTAGAGGCCTCCATGGAGGCTGGTATGCTGCGCATCTTCCTCCCCAAGATTGAAGCTGAAAAACCGCGCAAGATTGAGATCAAAGTGGCTTAGTTAGGTCTTAAGGGCCCCGACCCTAGTCGGGGCCCTCTCCTCTCCAATTTTTCTAAATCTTCCGGTGTATCTACTTCTGGGCATTCATATCTGGTAATAGAGACAGCGATGGGATAACCGTGTTCTAAGGCCCGCAATTGTTCGAGTTTTTCGGCCCTCTCCAATTCCCCCGGCTCCAGTCGGATGAAGAGATCTAAAAAATTTCGGCGATAGGCATAGATTCCTATGTGTCTGAGATAGGGAGGCCTGGGGCCAGGGGCCCTGTAAAAAGGAATAGGCGCCCGGGAAAAATAGATGGCCAGGCCCTCGCGGTTTAGAACCACTTTCACCCGGTTTGGATCATGTAGTTCCTCTTCTCGGTCGATAGGGACTGCTACCGTGGCCATAGGGATCTCACTCTTTAACAACAAGGGACGGACCAATTCTTCGATCACCGCCGGTTCGATAAAGGGTTGATCCCCCTGGATATTGACCACGATATCGTTATCAGCAAGACGTAAGAGTGAGGCGGCTTCTGCCAGGCGTTCGGTGCCACAGGAATGATCCGGGCTGGTCATGACCGCCTGCCCGCCGAAACCCTCCACGCAGGCCTTGATTCGTTCATCATCCGTGGCCACCACCACTCCTTCGAGGATCTTGCTCTGCTTGGCCCGTTCATAGACATGTTGGATCATGGGCTTATTATGAAGGAGGGCCAAGGGTTTGCCCGGGAAACGGGTTGAGGCATAACGAGCGGGAATAAGCCCCACGATGCGCATCAAGACCTCCTTGCTGAATATTCCCTAGGATAAGTAAAGTATAAAAAGATTATTTTTCAAAGCCGGTCAAAAGGAGGCGGAGATGGCTTATTTCTATAAGGAAAAAGAGATCAAGTTCAGCGATCATCCCAAATTCGAGGGAGTGAAACTGGCTGTCTTGGTTGATTCAAGCAAAAACCAGGAGGTCAGCGTTTCCCTCCTGGATATTGCCCCTGGGGTCGAGATCCCTATTCACACCCACGAGGGGCAGATCGATTCTATCTATGTGCTTTCCGGCCAAGGGGAGGCCTATGTCAACGGTGCCTGGCAGGCCATCCAAGGCGGAGATTATATCTTTGTCCCGGTCAAAGAAGAGCACGGGGTACGTAATACGGGAAAAGATCCGTTAAAGCTCTTTGTGGTGCACAGCCCGCCACTCTTCTAAGCAAAGTGATCAAAACCCAGGGAGGATATTTCTTCTTTGCCCCCGTCTTTACGCAAAAGATAGACCTTGTCTTTGTCTTGAACTATGTGTCCAATCTTAAAGGGCCTTCTCCCCAAGGGAGAGAAAAGGGCCTGGAGGTCTTTTTCTCTCTCAGGAGGAAGGGTAAAGAGCAGGGCAAAATCTTCTCCTCCGGCCAGGGCATACCAAAGGGCCGGGCGTGAGAGTTTGGCTTGATAAATCTCCGAGGCAATAGGGATTTCTCCTTCTCGTATTTCGGCCCCTACTCCACTGGCCTGGCAAAGCCTGGTTAGGTCCAGGGCCAAGCCATCTGAGATATCCATCATGGCCGAGGGTAGGCCTGCTTCTGCCAGCCGTAAGCCGAGTTCTACCTCTGGAGAGGGATCAAGATGGGCCTTGATCAAGGGCTTTGGTTCAGAGAGCCCCCTTTGTAGTTGTTCAAGACCAGCGCTAGCCGCCCCCAAGGGGCGAGAAACAAAGATGAGGTCTCCGACCTTAGCCCCGCTTCGAAAGACCGCTTTCCCCAGAGCCGTGGTTCCGATCAAGGCCAGATTCAAAAATAGCCCCCTTGGGCTACGAACCGTATCCCCGCCTACTAATTGGGCCCCAAATTCGGCTAGCCGTCCTTTTAAGGCCTGGAAAAAGGCCTTCACAAAGTCTTCCTGTGGGGAAGAAGGAAAACCTATGGTCAGAAGGGCATATTTAGGCCTTCCGCCCATGGCGGCGATGTCGCTCAGGTTGATGGTTGCTAGCTTTCGGCCCAAATGGGCAGGGCCAAAATAGGAAAGCTCGAAATGGATGCCCTCGACCATGGCATCGGTGGTAAGGAGGAGCCACTGCTCCCCCTCTTCTACCACCGCACAATCATCACCCACCCCGGTAATAAGCCTCCCACGGGGTAGGTTTTGGGCCAGGTATTGTAGGAGTTGCTCTTCGGTCACGAGCGTGGATAGATTTCGAGATCGCTGAAGAAAAAGGCGATTTCTCGGGCGGCCGATTCTGGGCTGTCAGAGCCATGGACCGTGTTTTCACCCTTGCTCAGGGCAAAGGTCTTACGGATGGTCCCTTCTTCGGCCTCTGCCGGATCGGTGGCCCCCATAATCTTTCGACACTTAGCAATGGCGTCTTCTCCTTCGAGGACCAAGGCCACAATAGGGCCGGAGGACATATAGTCTGTGAGTTCGTCATAGAAAGGCCTATCTTTATGGACGATGTAAAAACGCATGGCCTCTTCTTTGGTCAGATGGATCATCTTCATGGCTACTATTTTGAGGCCTGCCTTCTCAAAAAAACTCAAGACTTCACCGATCAGGTTTCGCGAAACGCCATCTGGTTTGATCAGGCTTAAGGTCCGTTCCATGATTACCTCCTGCCGAGATTTTCAGACCAAGGCTCGAGCCTTAGCAAAGGTTGGAAGAAGCGTCAACTCGGGACCGCTACCGCCCTGATGATATCGGTGACCGAAAGTACCCCCACGGGGACGATCTTTCCCGTTCGCTTAGAGAGCACCAGTAACCGATGGACTCGATGGTTGATCATCTTGGCTGCAGCCTCTCTCAAGGTCGCTTCACCCTCAATAGTATAGGGCTTAGGGCACATGATATCTTCGGCATCCATCTCAAAGATCTTTGGGCCGTATTTGTCCAAGGCCCTGACTATATCCGAATGGCTGATGACCCCCATAAATTCCCCTTCCGGGCCGATAACGATTACGGCATGGACCTTAAATTCATCCAAGGTCTTGATGATCTGGTCTAAAGAGGCGTCTATCTTTACGGTGACCACGCTTCGACTCATAATATCAGCGACTTTTATTTGCTTGACGTCTTTCATGACGACCTCCTGGTATTTTCGATAATCTATAAACCGTTTAACACAGCCTTTCTCCATGGGGAACATCTATGGAAGAGAAATATCTCGCTCCCGAACCTGTTTTGTGTCTGGCCCCGATGGCCGGGCTCACACATGTCGCCTTTCGGGAATTAGTAGCTGAATTCGGTGGTTCCCCCGTATTTTTTACTGAGATGCTCAATGTACGCGCCATTGTCTATCAAAATCCGGAAAAAGATCCCTATCTCATCTGCGGGGAGAGGGATCAACCCTTGGTGGCCCAATTGGTGGGGCGAGAGCCAGAACTCTTTGCCCAAGCGGTCGAAAGGCTTGAGACCCTCAGGCGTTTTGATGGCTACGATCTGAATTTTGGCTGTAGCCGCGGGGCCATCCAACGTTACGGCTGGGGAGTAGCCCTGATGGAAGAACCCGTCCTGGCCTGCGCCATTGCCAAGGCCGTCTGTCAAAGGACCTCTAAGCCGGTCAGTGCCAAGCTGCGTTCCGGAAGGACCCACGATCGACAAAAACTGCTTGCTCTGGCCAAAGGCCTCGAAGAGGCTGGGATTAGGGCTATTATCTTACACCCCCGAGCAGCCAAAGATGGATTTAAGCGCCCGGCCCGTTGGGAAGAGATCACTTTTTTGGCGGAAAATCTCTCCATCCCGGTCATCGGGAACGGCGATGTCTTCTCCCCAGAAGATGCTTCTCGCCTGCTCGAAAAGACCAAGGCCTTTGGGGTCATGATCGGTCGGGCAGCCCTCCTGCGCCCTTGGATCTTCAGGGATACGCGGGATTATTGGGCAGGAAAACCCCTTTCACCTCCTCCCGAACCGATCAGGCCTCTAAAGAGGCTAGCCGAGTTGATAAACCGCTATCTCCCAGAAAGTATTCAAGAAAAACGCTTTGAACTCTATCTCTTTTGGTATCTACAGAACTTTCCTTATGGTCTTCATTATTTTGGAAAAGTCCAACGGGTCAAGGGGCTTCGGGCCAAACTGGCCCTCTTAGAAGAACTCCTTGCCTGTGAAGGATTTCGACCTTATCCAGCCAAGCCCTATCTCTTGCGCTAACCTAAAAATCTATCTTGTGTTCATAGCGGCCTCACGGTAAGTAAGGGCAGGAAGGAGGGTAGGATGTTGGACTATTTTCTCACCCGTGAACAAAAGATCATCGTCGAAGTGGCCCGAAAGATCGGCGAAGATTACATCAAACCCTATGCCCATGAGTGGGACGAAAAGGAAGAATTCGATTGGCGTCCTATTAGGGCCATGGCCAAGGCCGATCTCTTCGGTATTTTCATTCCCAAAGAATACGGTGGCCTTGGTTTTGGAACCTTTGAAAATTGTCTGGCGGTAGAGACCCTTTCGAAGTATTGCGCCGGAGTGACCACGACCTTTGCTGCCAGCGGTCTGGGGGCCTATCCCATTCTCATTGCTGGCAACAAGGAACAAAAGGCCAAATATCTTCCGGAGATCGCTGCCGGTCGCAAACTATGCGCCTTTGCCTTGACCGAACCTCAAGCCGGAAGCGACGCCGCCTCGATCAAGACCACGGCTCAAAAAGAGGGCGACTATTATGTCTTAAACGGCATTAAGCAATGGATCACCAACGGTGGCATCGCTGATATCTACATCGTCATCGCCCTCACTGATCCCAAAAAGGGGGCCCGAGGGGCCAGTGCCTTCATCGTCCATAAAAACGATCCAGGGTTTGCCGTCGGGCAGAAGGAAAAAAAGATGGGGCTTCGGGCCTCAGTCACGACCGAGCTCTTCTTTTCCAACTGTCGCATCCCTAAAGACCGTCTCTTGGGTCGAGAAGGCATGGGGTTCATCATTGCCATGCGCACCTTGGATCTCTCTCGCCCAGGCGTTGGGGCCCAGGCCGTAGGCCTTGGTCAAGGGGCCTTGGAAATGGCCCTTTACCATACCCGAAGACGAATCCAGTTCGGCCAGCCAGTCTTTAACTTCCAGGCCGTAAGCCACACCTTGGCGGAAATGGCCGCCAAACTAGAGGCCGCGCGGGCCTTGGTCTATAGCGTGGCGCGTTATATTGATTCCGGAGCCAAGAACATCTCCGGCCCCTCGGCCATGGCCAAATATCTGGCCAGTGAAACCACGATGTGGATCACCGAACGCGCCGTCCAGATGATGGGCGGCTTTGGGTACATGCGCGAGTTCCTGGTGGAAAAGATGATGCGGGATGCCAAGTGTCTGCAGATCTACGAGGGGACCAATGAGATCCAGAAGAATGTCATTGCCCGCGAATTGGCCAAATTAGACCAGGAGGGCTAGGCTGATGCGCATTATGTGTTGTTTAAAACCGGTGCCTAAACCTGGCACCGTAAAGGTCGATCCAGAGACCCATACCCTTAAGCGTGAGGGAAGCGAATTGGAGATGAATCCCTATGATCGCTATGCCCTGGAGGCCGCGGTGACCTTGGCTGAAGAGACTCAGGGGTCGGTGGTAGCGGTCTCTATGGGGCCACCTAACGCCAAGCATATCTTGGTCGAGGCCTTTAGTTACGGAGCCGACGAAGTGGTGCTCCTTTCGGATCGGTCCTTTGCCGGGGCCGATACCCTGGCCACCAGCTACGTCCTGGCCAAGGCCGCGGAGGCCTTGGGGCCGTTTGATCTTATTGTCTGCGGTAAGGTCTCGGTTGACGGTGAGACCGCCCAGGTCGGTCCAGAGGTCGCCGCCTGGCTTGGTTGGCCCTCGGTCATTTGGGTGAGAGAAATACACCCCGCCGAAGATGGCCTTGAACTAGTCCGGGTGATCGATGACGGTCAAGAAAGGCTAAAGGTCGCTTTACCTTTGGTCATCACCATTGAAAACGAGGCCAATGACCCTAGGCCGCCTTCGATCAAGCGCCTACTCAAGGCCGACGAATTGGAGATCAAGGTCCTTGGGGCCAAAGATCTCTCGGCTGAGGTCAAATACCTTGGTCTTGAAGGTTCACCCACCAGGGTGCTTGACGTCTATACCCCGGAACACAAAGGTCAACGCCAGGTTCTTTCTGGCCCGGTAGACCAGGTGGTGGATAGTTTGGTGAGCATCTTGAAAGAAAGGGGTTTGGTCTAATGAGTTATCAAGGAGTATGTGTCTTTGGCGAATGGACCGGAGAGAGCGTTCATCGAGTCACCTATGAACTTCTAAACGAAGGACGTCGCCTGGCAGATGAGCTGGGGGTTTCGCTTTCGGTCATCTTCCTTGGCCCCCCGGAGGCCGAGTCCGAGGCCCGAGGGCTCATCGAATTCGGGGCTGATCGAGTCTTTATGGCCCTTGATCCGCGGCTGGCTGATTTCCTCGATGACGTTTACAGCCGTATTGTGGCCAAAATCCTTGAGGATTCCAGGCCGGAAATAATGCTCTTTGGGGCTACAGCCGTAGGGCAGGCTTTGGCCCCACGGGTGGCAGGCTTACTCAAGCTCGGTCTCACCGCCCATTGTATAGCCTTTGAAATTCGCCAAGAAGATCGGGCCTTGATCCAGATCAGACCTTCTTTTGGGGAAAACGTCATGGCCCGCATCATCTCCTTGACCAAGCCCCAAATGGCCACGGTAAGGCCTGGGGTCTTCAGGCCGGTGGAAAAGACCGCTGGGCGGACTGGGGAGGTCATTCGGGTTGAGCTCACCCCTGAACTCTTGGAGACCAAGATCCAGGTCCTCGAAAGAAAAAAGGCCCCCCAAAAGGCGGTAGATCTTACCAAGGCCAAGGTGATCGTGGCTGGAGGGCGTGGCTTAGGAAACAAAAAGGTCTTTGAAAGGCTCTTTGAGTTGGCTGAATTAGTAAAAGGCGCCGTGGGGGCTACCAGGCCGGTCTGCCATATAGGCTGGATTTCAGAAGACCATATGATTGGGGTCAGCGGGGTTTCGGTCTCTCCTAAAGTTTACATAGGTTTTGGTATCTCCGGGGCCTTGCACCATGTGGTCGGTCTCCAAGGGGTGGGGACCATGGTAGCGGTAAACATCGATCCTGAAGCACCTCTTATGCAACGGGCGGACATCGCCGTGGTTGGTGATGCCCGAGAGATCCTTCCGCGCCTCATCCAGCGTCTAAAAGACCTGAAAGGAGTAGAGCATGAATCTTGAGAATAAAGTGGCCTTAGTCACCGGGGCTTCCAGAGGTATTGGTCGGGCGATAGCCCTGGCCTTAGCTCGGGCTGGAGCGGACGTTATGGTCAATTACGCCTCCTCTGAGGCTGCGGCCCAAGAGGTGGTCCAGGCCATTCAGGGCATGGGGCGGCGGGCGGTGGCCCTCAAGTTTGACGTCAGTCGTTTCTCCGAAGTAGAAGAGGCCATCAAACAAGGGGTAGAGGCCTTGGGGCCGATAGATATCCTGGTTAACAATGCCGGGGTGACCAAAGACACCCTCTTTCTCCGCCTAAAGGAAGGAGACTGGGATCGGGTCCTTGAGATTAATCTCAAGGGGGCCTTTAATTGCACCAAGGTTGTGCTTCAATCCATGCTCAAACGTCGTTTTGGGCGTATCATCAACATCTCTTCGGTGATTGCCTTTTCCGGAAATATTGGCCAGACGAATTACGCCGCCTCTAAGGCCGGTTTGATCGGTTTTACCAAATCTTTGGCCCGGGAAGTGGCCACCCGCGGGGTGACAGTCAATGCCGTGGCCCCGGGCTACATCGAAACCGACATGACGGCCAAGATCCCAGAGAAGATAAAAGAGGCCCTCATCGCCCAGATCCCTATGGGACGGGTGGGCAAACCCGAAGAAGTGGCCCCGGCGGTGGTCTTTTTGGCCTCAGAGGAGGCCTCTTATATCACCGGGGCGGTGATCCACGTCAACGGTGGATTGTATATGTAACTTGAAAGAACCTTAAGCCTTCGGTAAAAAGAGGCATCCTGACCATTGACCATCACCCTAAAAGGAGGCTGTTATGTCTATTGAAGAAAAAGTGGTGGATATCATCGTCGAAAAACTCAATGTCCCGCGGGACAAAGTCAAACCTGAGGCATCCTTTGTCGATGATCTAGGGGCGGACTCGCTTGATTTGGTAGAATTAGTCATGGCCATGGAAGAAGCCTTTGGGATGGAGATCTCTGACGAAGAGGCGGAGAAGCTGCGCACGGTAAAGGACGTCATTGATTACGTAAAAGCCCAGAAGGGAGAGGCCTAGTGGATAAGAGAAGGGTCGTTGTCACCGGTCTAGGGGCGGTGACCCCGGTCGGTATAGGGGTCAAGGACTCTTGGGAGGCGCTTGTTGCCGGTCGTTCTGGCATCGGGCCTATTACCAAGTTCGATGCCACTGGTTACGCAAGTCGTGTAGCTGGTGAGGTCAAAGGGTTTAAGCCCGAAGATTTTATGCCCAAAAAACTCGTCTCCCGGGTCGACCTCTTTATCCAGTACGCCATAGCCGCCACCCAAGAGGCCTTGGAAGACGCTGGGCTTTCAGGCCGTTCCTTGGGGGAGAGAGCGGGGGTGATCATCGGTGTCGGCATGGGAGGTGTGGGCACGGTAGAACGTTATACCCCGATCCTCCAGGAGCGTGGTTGGCGCCGAGTGACGCCGTTTTTTATCCCGATGATCATTCCAAACCTTGCCGCCGGCCAGATCGCCATCCTCCACGGGGCCAAGGGGCCTAATGTGGCTATATGTACGGCCTGTGCCGCGGGCAGCCACGCCATCGGCGAGGCCTTGAGGCTTATTCGAGAGGGCCGAGGGGAGATCATGATCTGCGGTGGCACCGAAGGTTTGATCACCCCTCTTACGGTGGCTGGTTTCACGGTTATGAAGGCCCTTTCTACGCATTTTAACGACGAACCAGAAAAGGCCAGCCGCCCCTTTGATGCCAAACGGGATGGGTTTGTCATCGCCGAAGGGGCCGGGGTCTTGATCTTAGAGAGCCTAGAACATGCCCTTGAACGTGGGGCCAAGATCTATGCCGAAGTGGTGGGTTATGGCCTTAATGCCGATGCCTATCACATGACCGCCCCTTCTCCAGATGGTGAAGGGGCCGCCGAATGTATGGAGCTGGCCTTGAAAGACGCTGGCCTCTCGTACAAAGACATCGATTACATAAACGCCCATGGGACGAGTACGCCGTTAAACGATGCTGCTGAGACCAAGGCCTTGAAGCGGGTCTTTAAAGAACGGGCCAAAGAGATCCCGGTCTCTTCTACCAAGTCCATGACCGGTCATCTGCTTGGTGGAGCCGGTGGAGTAGAGGCAGTCTTTACGGTGAAGACCATTACCGAGGGGGTCATCCCTCCGACCATAAATTACGAAGAACCTGATCCAGAATGCGATCTGGACTATGTACCTAATCAGGCCCGTAAGGCCAAGGTCAGGGTGGCTATGTCGAATTCCTTTGGTTTTGGCGGGACCAATGCCGTCTTGATCTTCAGGGCCTTTGAGGAATAGAAATGAAAGTGGCCATTGGTTGCGATCACGCAGGCTTTGAGCTCAAAGAGAAGGTCAAGGATCTTCTTACCTCCCTTGGTCATGAAGTTCTTGATTTGGGGTGTCATTCCAAAGACTCGGTGGATTATCCGGTTTACGGGGCCAAGGTAGCTCAAACCGTGGCCAAGGGCGAGGCACAAAGGGGAGTCCTCATCTGCGGCACCGGTCTTGGGATGAGTATGGTGGCCAATCGGGTGCCTGGGATCAGGGCGGCCCTTTGTCATGAACTCTTTACGACGCGCATGGCTCGTCTCCATAATGATGCCAATATCTTGGTCTTGGGAGGACGGGTCATCGGCGATATTTTGGCCTTGGAGATGGTCAAGGTCTTTTTGGAGACCCCTTTTGAAGGCGGAAGGCATGAACGTCGGGTCAAGATGATCGACAATATCTGGGGGGAAGAGGCCTAAGATGCGTTTTCTCAAAGAGAAAGATCCTGAAATTTTTAAACTGGTCGGCCAAGAACTCCGTCGCCAAAGCGGTCAATTAGAGATGATCGCCTCGGAAAACTTTGCCTCTCCAGCGGTTATGGAGGCCGAGGGTTCAGTCCTCATGAACAAATACGCCGAGGGCTATCCTGATCGGCGTTATTATGGCGGGTGTCAATTTGTGGACCGAGTAGAAGAACTGGCGGTGGAGCGGCTCAAGGTCCTCTTTGGGGCGGAGTACGCCAATGTTCAACCCCATTCCGGAACCCAGGCCAATATGGGTGTCTATTTTGCCGTACTTGAGCCCGGAGACACTATTCTTTCTATGAATTTGGCCCATGGAGGGCACCTTTCCCACGGGGCCAAGGTCAATTTTTCGGGAAAACTTTATCAGATCGTCCACTACGGTGTGGAAAAAGAGACCGAGACCATCAATTACGATACTGTTCGGGAGCTGGCCCTGAAACACAAACCGCGTATGATTGTCGCTGGGGCCAGTGCTTATCCGCGAGTGATCGACTTTGAAGCCTTTTATACCATCGCCCAGGAGGTCGGGGCCTATCTCATGGTTGATATGGCCCATATTGCCGGCTTGATAGCGGCGGGGATTCATCCTTCACCAGTACCTTTTGCCGATTTTGTGACCTCCACCACCCACAAGACCCTTCGTGGCCCGCGAGGTGGGTTTATCCTGGCCAAGGAGCGTTACGCCAAGTTGATCGACAAGACCATCTTTCCCGGAATTCAGGGTGGTCCGCATATGAACATCATTGCTGCCAAGGCCGTTTGTTTTAAAGAGGCCTTAGCCCCTGAGTTTAAGACCTACCAACAGCAAGTGGTGGCCAATGCCAAGGCCTTGGCTGAAGTGCTTAAGGTCCATGGCTTCCGCCTGGTCTCTGGTGGGACAGACAATCATCTGATCCTGGTTGATCTCACTGGTCATGGTCTTACCGGGGCCGAGGCTGAACAAGCTCTAGAGAAGGCCGGGATCACGGTCAACAAAAATGCCATTCCCTTTGATCCCTTACCACCCAAAGTGACCAGTGGGATTCGTATCGGTACGCCGGGGGTAACCACCCGTGGGCTTCGAGAAAGGGAGATCGAGGAAGTGGGTGAATGGATGGTAGCCGTTTTAAATAATCCCCAAGATGAGGCCTTGATCAAAGACATTCGCCAAAAGGTGGGCAAGCTTTGCGAAGAATACCCGCTTTATTCTGAATTACAGGCTGAGTTTGCCCCATGAACCGTGCCCCGTGGCATGAATATTTCATGCTCCTGGCCAAGATGGTGGCCCTTAGGTCTGGTTGTAATTCTCGCCCGTCAGGTGCGGTAATCGTCAAAGATAAACGTATTTTAGCCACTGGTTACAATGGTCCTATGCCAGGGGCTTGGCACTGTACAGACCGGGGCCCTGGTTATTGTTTCCGGCGGGAAAAGGGTATCCCTGACATTGACAAATACAATTTTTGCCGTGCTACCCATGCCGAAGCCAATGCCATTGCCCAGGCGGCGAGATTCGGTATCTCAGTGGAAGGGGCGGATCTCTATTGTACCCTGGCCCCTTGCTATGTCTGTCTGAAGCTCATTGCCTCGGCAGGAATAAAGGCCGTTTATTACGAATACGACTACGGTAGTCGTGATTTTGAACGCGATGCCTTTTGGAAAGAAGCCATCAAAGAGGCTGGTCTGGTTGAATTTCGGCAGATTAGGGTCTCTGAGGAGGTCCTACGCCAGGTCCAGGAGATCCTTCCTTATCCTACTTCTAAGAGACGGCTTCCACCTACCGAATTCTTAGAAAAATTTGAAAACGGTGAGACCTATCGCTTACCGGCTGCCGAGGTCTTGAAAAACAAACTCCGTTACCAAACCGGGCTGGATAGTCTTTCTGAAATCCGTTTCATCATCGAACGGGCGACTACAGAGAAACTACCTGAGGAAAATTTTTCTTTTCTCTTGGCTGGAGAAAGGCTAGGTTTTTCTCCGTTGTGTGAGGAGATTTATGAGGCCCTTTCCCGGGATGAGCGGAAAGAATTGGTCCTCAAGATCGATGCCCTGGAGGTCCCGGTAAGTTTTATCCGGGAGGCCGAAGGGGTAAGGCTTTTGGTCCATCTCCCGAAGATTGACCAAAAACACTTTGAAAAGGTCCTTTTTTTCCTTGATCATCTGGCTTATCAGTTATCGCATCGCTTGACCCTCCCTTTCAAACTAGAATTCCGTCTAAAGGCCTTGCTCTTAAAGACTTAATCCTTGACACCCGAGCCTGATTCGTTAATCTTTCTCTAAGCGCTGGGGGATCGTCTAATCGGCAGGACAGCGGGCTCTGGACCCGCCGGTCTAGGTTCGAATCCTAGTCCCCCAGCCATCTTTTTATTTCTGCCAAAAATGGCTATTAACCCTGCGTCAACCCGCACATTTAAAAATTTCCGCATCTTACTTGCTGAAGATGATCAAGCCCTTTGTTCAGCCTTAAAAGAGGCCTTGGAACGAGAAGGTTATGAACTGGTGGGGGTGGCCACCAATGGGCAGGAGGCCGTGGAGCTGGCCCTTACCCACACCCCTGACCTTGTCCTTATGGACATCAAGATGCCGGTTATGAATGGCCTTGAGGCCGCCCGCCGTATAAACGAAAAGCATTTTACCCCTATTGTCTTGATTACCGCCTTTGCTGATCCAGAATTTTTACGACAGGCCAAAGAGGCCAGAGTAGTGGGTTATCTCTTAAAGCCGGTCTCAATCGATGAATTAGTCTCCGCCATAGAGATTGCCCAAGCCATAGGTCACGAGATCAACACCCTGGAAGGTCAGATTGAAGATCTTAAGGCCAAGTTAGAGGGCCGTAAATATATCGAAAGGGCCAAGGGTTTCCTGATGGATGCTTATGGGATGAAAGAAGGGGAGGCCATGCAATTCCTCCGCCGCGAGGCCCGGAAGCGTCGGATCAAGATAGAGGCCTTGGCCAGGCTCATCGTCGAGGCCGCTAAGGAGCTCCTTCAAAAGACCTCAAGTTGATCATTCCCAATGAACGACATGCTGTTTTAATTCTTCTTCTGGATATAGTTCGACCTTTTCTTCTTCAAGGAGGTGGCGAATTTCATAGGCTTCGCGTAACACTTCTTGATAATCCAATTCTCCAGCCTCGATCAGGTCCATGGCCTCTTCCAATTTTCTGGTAAGCTCTTCGTCCACCTGAGAGGGAAAGTTCTTCTTTAAGTATTGATAGACCTCACGGCCAAGTTTGGTCGGGAGGAGCCGTCCGCCTTTGAGCACTTTGACGTACCGACGCTGGATCAGGGTGGTCACGATCTCGGCATAGGTGGAAGGACGTCCTAACCCGCGACGTTTCATTTCCTGGACCAGACTCCCCTCGGTATAAAGCTCTACTTTGGGGACCAACTGGAGCATGGGCTTGGTTGGTCTTTCCTCAGCCTGAAGACTGATCACAACAAAGGTTGGATACATCTTCTCAAACCCAGTCTCTAATATGGTGCTGACTATCTCTTCCTCCCACTGATACGAGGGGACCATAAAGCGAAGATGCGAAACTTCTACTTTGGCAGCTCGCATCTGGCTGGCCATAAAACGGCGAAAGATTAGGTCGTACAACTTCAAGGCTCGGTCTGCATCACTTAAGGAGAGCAGGCCAGCAGCGATCATGGCCTGGAGTTCTTTGGCCTCCCTCGGTCTGGTGGGGCGGATGGCCTCATGCGCCCCACCTTCTGCCCATCCCCGAGGGTAGAAGAATTCTTCACCAAAGTGTTCGGTGATATACGGTTTGGCCACTTGATAACGCCCGGCCTCAGAGACTCGAGTCGAATCGGTGCGATGGTAGGTGATGAGCCCGGACTCAAAGAGTTCCTGAAGTAGGGCCATGGTCTGCTTGGTACTCAGGCGTAGCCGTTGATGGGCATCCTGAAGGATAGTGTCGGTGGTATAGGGTGGGAGAGGATTTTTCTGCTCTTC
>CAZROA010000055.1:0-2205 GCA_964601575.1 uncultured Thermodesulfobacteriota bacterium | reverse complement strand
GTCATTCCGGCCTTTGACCCCTTCCTTGAAGCAGATCTTTTTAAGCGTTTTGCCCCAAAGCTTTCTACCCTTTACCTGAGACTCCACGGCCAACGAGATGAAAGGGGCAAACTGATCTATCGCTACCAATACACCGAAACCGAACTCAAGACCCTGAAAGAAAAAATCCTTTCCTCAGCGGCAAGAGATATTCTGGTGCTTTTCAACAATACCTACATGAAGGAAGACGCCCTGCGGTTTCTTAAACTCTTTTGAGACGCCTCAAGAACTCTTCCACCCCCAAGCGGCGCCAAAGACGGTCGATCTTTTCCTTTACCTCGGGGCTCATCTCGATCACATCCGGCCAGTCACGACCAAACCCCTCCTCCGGCCACTTACGGGTGGCATCAATGGCCATCTTGCTCCCGTAGTAGGGCTGCGGAGCGGCGTGGTCCAGGGCATCCACCGGGCCATGGACAAAGAAGATGTCCCGCTCGGGGTCGATATTATTCCCCAGGCGCCAGAGGCATTCAGAGACATCCTGCACGTTTACCTCACGATCAAAGATGACGATGATCTTGCAAAACATCATCTGCCCTAAGCCCCAAAGGGCACAGGCCACTTTACGCGCATGCCCAGGGTAGCGTTTGTCAATAGAGACAAAGGCCAGATTGTGAAAGACTCCCTCCATGGGAAGATTGATGTCTACCACCTCCGGCAGGGTCTTCTTGATGAGCGGGAGGAAGAGACGCTCGGTGGCCTTGGCCATATAACAATCTTCCTGAGGCGGGCGGCCCACGATAGTCGCCGGGTAGATGGCATCCCGCCGCATGGTCATGCAGGTGATGTGAAACACCGGATAATAATCCGGCAAAGAATAGTAGCCGGTATGATCCCCAAACGGTCCTTCTAGGCGCCGCTCCCCGGGTTCCACATAGCCCTCAAGCACGATCTGACTGGTGGCCGGGACCTCGAGATCTACGGTCAGACACTTGACCATCTCCACCGGCTTGCCGCGGAGGAAGCCGGCAAAGAGCATCTCGTCTACGTCATCCGGAAGCGGGGCGGTGGCGGCATAAGTCACCGCCGGGTCCGGACCAATGGCCACCGCCACCGGTAGCCTTTGCCCTAGGCGTTCGGCCACGCGATAATGATGGGCCCCGCCTTTGTGCAGGTGCCAGTGCATCCCGGTGGTGCACCGGTCAAAGACCTGCATGCGATACATCCCGGCGTTGCGCACCCCGGTCTCCGGATGCTTGGTGATCACCACCGGGAGGGTGATGAATGGGCCACCATCCTGCGGCCAACAATGAAGGATCGGGAGCCGAAAGAGATCGACTTGGTCATCTTTAAAGACGATTTCCTGACACGGGGCCTTTTTGACCATCTTGGGAAAGATATTGGCCAGGCGCTTGAGCTTCGGGACGAGATTGAGCTTTTTGATTATAGAATCCGGGGCCTCGATCTCAAGAAACTGAAGGATATCCTCACCCAAGGCATCGAGATTTTTTACCCCCAGGGCCAGGCTCATGCGTCGAAAGCTACCAAAGGCATTGGTGAGCACCGGCAGGTCATAGCCGGGCACATTTTCAAAGAGAAGGGCCGGGCCATAGAGCTTACACACCCGGTCGGTCACTTCTGGGATCTCAAGCTTTGGGGAAAGGGGCTCTTTAATGCGCAAAAGCTCCCCTTCGGTCTCAAGTCTCGCCACAAACTCCTGCAAATCCCGATAGGCAATCATAGCCACTCCTTGGCCTTTTTGGCCCCAAGCTTAGCAAAAAGGAATGGGTGAGCTCAAGCGCTGACCATCTCAACTGTTAATTCTCTTCTTTAAGGGGGTATTAAGCTAGTAAAACCGAAAAGAGGAACTTTAGTGTTTATAAATGTCTCCTCTGGCCCCAATGTAGTCCACGTAAACGGTCTTTTCCTCTTGGCCTATCCAGAAAATAACGCGGAAATCCCCGATACGAAGGCGATAGTAGCCTTTCCAGTGGCCTGCCATTGGCTTTACACCCGGTTTCAGAGGATCTTGAGCAAGTTTCTGGAGGGCTTTTTTGATGCGTTCTTTCTGATTCGTAGGAAGACGTTTTAGATAAGCAACTGCTCAGCGATGAACAACGACTTTAAACACTAAATTTCCTCAAGAGATACGTAAGCGTCTTTTTTACCTTGTTCACGATCGGCCTTGGCTTCCTTTAAAATCCTAATAGCTTCTTCATCCAGGTC
>CAZROA010000054.1:0-40824 GCA_964601575.1 uncultured Thermodesulfobacteriota bacterium | reverse complement strand
TCGGCTCACGGAAAAGGAGGTATTCAGGCGACGGATACGCTATTTTACCGAGGGATTGATTATTGGGTCGCGAAACTTTGTAAGGGAAACGGCGGAGAAAATAAGAGAAATGCTTGGCTTAAGAAGGGAAAGGAGGCCGCGGAAGGTTAGTCTAATAGAGGGGCTTTATTCGTTTCGATGGGTAGGTTAATTCCCAGAAAGCTAAAGACTGCTATCTATTTTAAAGGGGCATCTGGCTCCCCGGGCAGGACTCGAACCTGCAACCTATGGGTTAACAGCCCACCGCTCTGCCAATTGAGCTACCGGGGAACTGCTCAGAAAATTATCCACCTCTACGCTTGCTGTCAATACCTTGCTCTTCCATAAAACGCTTTACCTCTTCCCAACTGGCTTCCGGAGAAAACCCAGGGCACGTCCGTCGAATGATTTCAAAGCTCTCCTTGTCCCTCAGGAGGCTTGGGTGTAAGGGCCATTGCCGGCAGTGAAAGGGCTTTACTGGATGGATCTTACAGAGTGATTCCTCCTCATCGTAGAAGATGCAATGGCCGTTTACGGTCTTCATTTCGACCCGCTTTCCCCGTTTGACCGTATATCGAGCCAGGAATTCGGAGACCGAGAGCCCGAGATAGGAAGCAATGCGCTCTTGTTCTTCTGGGGAGAGAGAGACGGTGCTTTCACCTTGGCAACAAAAGCCGCAGCGCTTACACTCAAAGACCGGCTTACTCATTCTCGTAAGGGATGGGGTCTTTTGCTCCGGCCTCGCGAAACCCTTTGAGTCTCAAAAGACAAGACTCGCACCGACCGCAGGCCACCTCTTCATTTTGATAGCAAGACCAGGTCAGATGGAGCGGGGCCTTGAGCTCTATACCCAGTTTGACGATCTCCGCCTTGGTTAGATTAATGAGTGGGGTCTCAATGACGATCTCGGTCTCTGGCCGCGTACCTTCCTGAATGACCCGATTGAAGGCCTCAAAAAACGAGGCTCGGCAATCTGGGTAGCCAGAAAAATCGACCTGGCTGGCCCCGATAAAGATCTTCTTGGCCCCCAGGACCTCCCCCCAAGAAACGGCGATGGCCAGAAAATGGGCGTTGCGAAAGGGGACATAAGTGATGGGAATACCATCGGTGGAGATGCTCCCTTCCGGGATGGCAAGACCTTCGTCGGTAAGGGCCGAACCACCGATTTGTTTCAGGGCCGGGACATCAGCCACCAAGCGATATCTGACGCCGTAAAAATCGGCAATTTCTCGGAAGGCACGGAGCTCACGGGCCTCGGTGCGTTGGCCGTAGTTGACGTGCAAAAAGGCAGGCTCATAGTCCTTAGCCGCTACCGCCGCGGCCACGCAGCTATCAAGGCCTCCACTTACCAAACAAACCGCTATCGGCTTGGTCACTAAGTCCCCATCTCCCAAGAGGAAAGATATTTTTCCTGCTCTGGAGTCAGTCGGTCTATCCGGATATTCATGGCCGCAAGCTTCATTTCCGCCACCGTGCGGTCGATCTCCTCTGGCACAGGATAGACCTTCTTTTCCAGTTCCTTAGCGTGTTTGACCATGTATTCCGAACAAAGGGCCTGATTGGCAAAACTCATGTCCATCACCGCCGAGGGATGTCCTTCGGCTGCAGCCAGATTGACCAAGCGCCCTTCGGCCAGGACATAGATCTTCCGTCCGTTGACCAAGGTATATTCTTCCACGTTATCTCGAATCCGGCGTACCTCGGTGGTAATCTCTTTCAGGCCATCAAGATCAAGCTCCACGTTAAAATGCCCGGAGTTAGAGACTATGGCCCCGTCTTTCATTTTAAGAAAGTGTTCTTTACGAATGACATGAAGGTCTCCGGTCAGGGTACAGAAAAAGTCACCTTTTTCCGCCGCTTCTTCCATGGGCATAACATCGAAGCCATCCATCACCGCTTCAAGGGCCTTCAGCGGATCGACCTCGGTGATTATCACCCTGGCCCCCATCCCCCGGGCGCGCATGGCCACCCCTCGGCCACACCAACCATAGCCAGCGACCACAAAGACCGAACCAGCCAGGAGCCGATTGGTGGCTCGCAAGATCCCGTCTATAGTGGATTGGCCAGTACCATACCGGTTGTCAAAGAGATGTTTGGTCAGGGCGTCGTTTACGGCAATGACCGGATAGCGCAGGGCTCCATCCTTGGCCATGGCCCGGAGACGAATGACCCCAGTGGTGGTTTCTTCCGTGCCTCCAAGGACCTGGTCTGCTTTTTCCGGGAACTCGGAATGCAAGGTGGAGATAAGGTCAGCTCCGTCATCCATGGTGATCATGGGCTCAATGGCCAAGACAGACTTGATATGCTGATAATACGTATCTCGATCTTCTCCGCGAATGGCAAAGACAGGGATCTCATAATATTTGACCAGGGCTGCGGCTACGTCATCTTGGGTAGAGAGAGGATTAGAGGCACAGAGGGCTACTTCAGCCCCCCCAGCCTTAAGCACATCCATCAGATTGGCTGTCTCGGTAGTGACGTGTAAGCAAGCCCCAATCCGTACTCCAGAAAGGGGCTTTTCCCTTTCAAATCGGGCGCGGATTTGTTTAAGGACCGGCATTTCCCGCCCAGCCCATTCAATGCGTAGCTTACCCTTTTCCGCCAGAGAGAGATCTTTAACGTGATATTCCATCGTTTCCTCCTTACTTAAAGCCCGGCCAATTCCTTGATCTTTTCCACCATATCAAGTTTTTCCCAAGTAAACTCCGGTTCCATACGACCAAAGTGGCCGTAAGCCGCTGTCTTGCGGAAGATAGGCCGGCGCATATCAAGATATTCGATCATGTGCCGCGGACGAAAATCAAAGAGTTCCTGGATGATTTCGATGATGCGATCCACAGGGATATTATTGGTTCCCCAGGTCTGGACATTAATGGCCAAAGGCTCTGGGACACCGATGGCATAGGCCACCTGGACCTCAAGCTCCCGGGCTACGCCGGCAGCTACCATATTCTTGGCTACGTAACGAGCAAAATAAGAAGGTGTCCGGTCTACTTTAGTCGGGTCTTTTCCAGAAAAGGCCCCACCACCGTGGTGTCCGCGGCCACCGTACGTATCAACGATGATCTTCCGACCGGTCATCCCACAGTCAGCCAATGGGCCACCGATCACAAACCGGCCCGTGGTATTCACCAAAAACTTGGTCTCTGGAGTAAGGTGTTCGGGAGCAATGATCTTTTTGATTACCTCCTCAATAATGGCCTCTTTGAGTTCTTTATATTCCACCCATGGTTCATGCTGAGCGGCGATGACCACGGTATGGACAAACTTTGGCCGGCGGTCTTCATAGGCAATGGTCACCTGGGTCTTCCCATCTGGCCTGAGGAAGGGCAAGATCCCCTTTTTGCGCACCTCGGCCAGGCGCATGGCCAACCGATGGGCATACCAAATGGGCATAGGCATGAAATCCGGGGTCTCGTCACAGGCATAACCAAACATCAGGCCCTGGTCTCCGGCCCCGATCTCCTCCCCGCGGTCAACCCCCATGGCGATGTCCGGTGATTGGCGGTCGATGCTGGTGAGCACAGCACAGGTCTGCCAGTCAAACCCGAGATCTGAATGGTTATAGCCGATTTCTTTTACTACTCCCCGGGCAATCTTGGCGTAATCCACCTTGGCTTCAGTGGTGATCTCCCCGGCGATAAGGATCATCCCGGTATTGACCATAGTCTCACAAGCCACCCGGGCATAAGGATCTTTGTCAATGATGGCATCAAGGATGGCATCAGAGATTTGATCCGCTACCTTGTCTGGATGGCCTTCGGTAACAGATTCTGAAGTAAAGAGAAAATTGGTAAGACTCATCGTTTTCCCCCTTCCCGATTTGTGGCGTAGCTAACCAGCTATTACAAAAGTGTCAAGGATTAGGCGCTTTTTTATACCGATCTCTGCGCCAAGCTTCAAGGAGAAGATCTTCTTTTCCCGAAAAACCAGCCGCTGTCGTTACCTCGGTCCCAAATCTTTGGCCAGCCTCAAAGACCGGCGCAGCCCATCTTTTCCACTCCAGATCTCGCAAGAGGTGATGATCAAGGATCAAGGCCTCTGGTCTAAGCTCAGAGACCAATTGGACCAAGGCCTTAGAAGCTCGACTTAAGGCCTCCAGCCCAAAACGCTCCCCCAGATAAGTGGCCGGACCGTCGATATAGATGATGTTAGGTGAGGCCTGATAGATGAAATCCAAGGCCTCTTTTTGTACCGGCCCGGAGACATCAGAGGAATGTAAAAAGGCCTCACCAGCCTCTTTGACTAACACGCTGACCACCGTACCAAAACGTCTCTCCGGCCCGTGATTCAAAGGAGGAGAGAAACAAAGTTCCGTCTCACCGAAGATGACCTTTCCCTCTTCGGCCACTTCCCAGGAGATATGAGCCGCCCGAAGGCGTTTTAAGAGCTCTTTGGCCCGCATGGCCTGGTTGCGATTGATGTTTCGTTCAGGGTCTTTTAGATAGACCCTTTTCCCTTTGAAAAGTGGTGCCCATTCTGGATCATAATGATCATAGTGATAATGCGTGATGATAATGATATCGGCCTCTTTTAGTCGATTTTTGATCTCTTTTTTCGTCTCCCGCAGGCGGTTCCATTCTATCTGGTCAGGGGGGAGGCCGTATCTCTTGGGCCCCAAGGCTGCCCCTGGATCAATCAAAAGGGTTAGGTCTTTGGTGCGCACCAGGGTGGCCATGGAGCGGACCCCTAAACTTTCGGCGGCGAGAAATTCTATCTTCATGGCGGGAAAAGAAAAATGGCGTCCCCGAGGGGATTTGAACCCCTGTTGCCGGCGTGAAAGGCCGGTGTCCTGGACCTGGCTAGACGACGGGGACACCGTTAATGGTGGGTCGGGCAGGACTCGAACCTGCGACTCTCGGCTTAAAAGGCCGATACTCTACCAACTGAGTTACCGACCCAGTGTGCGATAAAAAATACTTGCCCCAACCATGTATGTCAAGACAAGAAGGCCTTTTTCTTATATTCGGCTCAGGCCAAACTAGATTCAAGATCTTTCTTGGGCAAATTGAGAAAGACGTTTGTTGTAAAAGGCAATCACTTCTCGGCGGCTGATAAAACCCAAGAATTTTTGGGGGTCTTTTTCATCGACCACCGGGAGTTCTTCGATATTGCGTATGATAAATTTGCGCAAGAGGGTGTGTATGTCCTCACTCGGGTGGGTAGTAATAACGTCTCGGCGGGCAATGTCTCTGATAAGCAAAAGATCCCATAGGTGTCTTTCCGAGAGATAGGGCCTGATATCGTTACTGGAAAAGATGCCTACTAGCTTTTGTTCTTTATCTACCACCGGGAAATAATGCTGCCCAGTGCGTTCATAAAGGGAGATAAAGTCTCGGAAAGGCAAGGTTTCCGGGATGACCGACCATTCTTTCCGGTGCGGATCAAAGATATCACCGACCTTAATGCCGCTGAGGATATCATAAAAAAACTCCCCGCGATGGGCTGGGGACTCAAATTTAGTAGGCACCTGGCCCTCGTAAAGGCTGCGATATTTAAAGCCTCCGGAGAGGAACCTCTGGATCACATAAGAGACGGTTACCGAAAGGGCGGCGGCCGCTAAGATATGAAAGGCCCCGGTCATCTCGATGACCATAAAAAGGCTGGCCAAAGGGACCCTAGCCGCCGCTCCAAAGACCGAGCACATACCCACCACTACGTAAGGGGCCGGGGCTTGGTGAAAGAAATGGGCCAAGGTACCGCCTACCATGGCCCCTATAAAGAGGCTTGGGGCAAAGACACCTCCTGAACCTCCTGATCCTACGGTAAGGGAAAGGGCGATCATCTTGGCCAAGATAAGGACAAGCATCAAGGTCAGGGCCAGCTTTCCATCAATGGCCATCTGAATCCAGTGATACCCCCCACCTAAGACCTGGGGGAAGACCAGGGCCATGAGTCCGACCCCAAGGCCTCCGATGGCCGGTTTTATCCAGTTCGGGATCTTGAGGCGGCGAAAGAAGTCCCGTGTGCCGTAAAATACTTGCGGTAGTACCGAGGCCACCAGGCCGGAGGAGATCCCAAGGCTCAGAAAGTAGAGATATTGCCGTAGCTCGGTGACGGCGATCTTTCCAGGGATCTTGAAAAGGGGTTCCCAGCCGACGAGCACGCCGTTTATGGCGTAGGCCGTAACCGAGGCAAAGAGGCAGAAGAGCACGGCGTGGGCCTCGATGTCCACTTCGCTGTAAAGGATACCCACGGCAAAGATGGCCGCCCCGATAGGGGAACGGAAGACCGCCGCTAGCCCGGCAGCCATGCCGATTAAAAGGAGGAGCCTCCTTTCCGGCACCGGGAGCTTGGTGATCTGGGCAAAGATTGAGGCCAGACCAGAGCTTATCTGAACCACCGGCCCTTCACGTCCGGCTGAGCCTCCGGAGCCGATGGTCACCGCGGAGGCCAGGATTTTGACGAAGGGAACGCGAGCACGTATGCGCCCGCCTGTTTGATGGAAGGCCTTAATCGCCGCATCCGTACCATGTCCTTCAGCTTCAGGGGCCAAAGAATAGACCAAGATGCCTGAGATAAGGCCTCCCAGGGTGGTACTGATCAGAATGAACCAGTTAATCTTTGAAGGGACGGTGCCCATTTGATAATGGGCCAGCCTTTCCAAAAACAGCCATTGGACGTGATTTAGTAAAAAGATAAAGACATGGGCAGAAAGGACCCCTACAAGCCCCAAGAAAAAGGCATATATAAAGAGAAAGGTATGTTCTTTCTTCAAGGCTTAGTCCTTTGTCCCCTTCAGCGTGAAGAAAGTTCCTTAAATTCCCTCAGTCTTCGGTTGTAAAAGTCGATCACTTCTCGGCGGCTCAACATCCCCAAAAAACGTTTGGGATCTTCATCGGCCACCACAGGCAATTGGTCAATGTTTCGAATGGTAAATTTACGTAACACGGTATTTATGTCTTCTGAAGGGGTGGTGGTAATGATATCCCTGCGGGCAAAATCCTTGATGACCAAGAGTTTTCTTAGGTCTTCGTTGAAAAGGAAGGGACGCACGTCGTTTATGGAAAAGATTCCGCATAGATTTCCTTCTTTGTCTACCACGGGGAAATAGTGTTGTTCGGTGCGGCCAAAGAAATCAATGAATTGTTTAAAGGTCATGTCCTCTGGGACCACCGCCCACACCTTCCAGGGTTTGAAGATGTCTTTGACCCTTATATCCGCCAAGATATCGGTAAAGAATTCCCCCCGATGGGCCGGGGAGTGGACCGGGGTGGGGACCTGGAATTCATAGAGGCTTTTGTAGGGCAGATAATTGGCCAGGGCGGTCTGGACCAGGTAGGCCAACATCACCGAAAGACCGGCGGCGGGGAAGAGATGAAAGGCCCCGGTTATCTCGACGGCGATAAGGCAATTGGCAATCGGGGCCCGAGCCGCGGCCCCGAAGACCGAGGCCATGCCCACAATGACGTAGGCCGCCGGGTCTTGATGAAAGAGGCTGGCTACAAAGCCGCCTAACATCCCTCCTACGTAAAGGCTCGGGGCAAAGTCTCCCCCGGAACCACCGGTAGCCACGGTAAAGGAGAAGGCAATGGCCTTGGAGATGGATAGGGCAAGCATCAAAGGGCCAGAAAGATCTCCGTTGATGGCCTTTTGTATCCAACCATAGCCGATGCCCAAGACCTGGGGGAAGACCAGGGCCATAAGGCCGACTATCAGGGCGCCGATGGCCGGTTTGAAAAAAAAGGGAAGGGGAAGGCGATCAAAGGTGTCCTGGATGCTACCAAAGAAAAGGGGTAGGAGAGCGCCCATTATTCCACTGAAGACACCCAAGACGGCGAAGAAGAGATATTCATGGGCCTGAATAATTTTTAGATTTTCCGGCAAGGCAAAGAGTGGCTCCCAACCAACTAAGAACCCGGTGACCACATAGGCCACCACCGCCGAGACCAGGGTATAGAGCAGGGCCCGAGATTCAAACTCGATTTGGCTGTAAAGGACCTCGATGGCGAAAAAGGCGCAACCGATTGGGGAACGAAAGATGGCCGAAAGACCGGCGGCCATGCCCATCAAGAGGAGGAGGCGCCTTTCATGGGGCGGGCGTTTGGTAAGGTAGGCATAAATGGCTCCTACCCCTGAGGCCACTTGTGCCGTTGGCCCTTCACGCCCGGCTGAGCCTCCGGAGCCGATGGTCACCGCCGAGGCAATCATCTTGACAAAAGGGACCCTGGCCCTTACTCGTCCCTCTTCATAGTGAAAGGCCTTGATGGCGGCGTCTGTTCCTGCACCTTTGCTTTCCGGGGCAAATATATAGACGATCAGCCCGGAGATTAGTCCGCCTAGGGTGGTGACCAAAGGGATGAGGGTGAGCCCATAGGGGCCTATATATTCCTCAAGACTTCCTCCTTCGTTGGGGAGCCCTGGAGGTTTGTAATGGGCCAATTTAACTAAAAAAAACTCTCGAGCCAGGTCTACTAAATGAACGAACAACAGGGCGGCGAAGGCCCCGACTATACCCAAAATAACCGTGTCTAAGAGGAGTCGTAGACGGCGTCTTTCCAAAGTCTTTTGCCCTTTTTCTTGGAGGCCTCTTTTGGAGGCCCCTTTAGGTAGGCTTTTCCCATAGTAGATAGATTAAAAAGACCTTTAAGACAAGGGCATTCGTAAGAAAGAAATCGGAAACAAAACTATTGCCTTTATCTTAAACATATGTTTTAAACAAACGTATGCTTAAACCGGTTCCCGGTCGTTCTACGAAGGCGGTCCTTTTAGACGAGGCTGAACGTCTGTTTGCTGAAAAAGGGGTGCAGGGCACGTCCATTCGTCAGCTTTCTAAGGCCGCCGGGGTAAATGTGGCCGCGGTAAACTATTACTTTGGTTCCAAAAACGGCCTGGTTAAGGCCGTGCTCGAAAGGAGACTCAGGCCCATCAATGAAGCTAGGTGTCAGAGACTGAAGGCCCTTTTGGTCAAACAGGAAGAGGGGTCCTCCCCACCAATTAGAGAAGTAGTCCGGGCCTTTGTCGAACCGGCCTTTGAACAATTGGCCAAGGATGATCAAGCCCGACATTTTTTGACCTTTCTTGGGCGAGCCATGGCCGATCTGGACCCTTTGGTGTGGAAATTCTTCGCCGAAGAGATGAAAGAAACGGTTCTCCTCTTTTGGAAGGCCCTGAAAGCAGCCCTTCCCCATCTCTCCGAGGAAAAACTATATTGGCGGTTTCAATTCCTCTTAGGGGCCATGGTCAGACTTCTTGCCTGGCGAAAGGGTTATGAACTTTTTCCTCCGGTCTTTGAGGCACAATCCTTGTCCATGATAGATAAGCTTGAAGAATTCGTCCTCTTTGTCACCGCCGGTCTGGAGGCCGAGGATGGGTCATAGGGGCTTCTTTTTCATTTTGCTTCTCCTTTTAGGAGGATGTGCCTTCCATCACCCCTTGGAAGTGGTGCCGCCTAAAGAACCCCCCAAAAGCTTTTACCTTGCTCCAGAGGAGGTAAAGACCTTCTTCCCGGAAAGGCCTTGGTGGCTTTCCTTTGGTGATCAGAGATTGAATCAGCTCATCGAGGAGGCCTTTCGGGCCAATCTTGATTTAAAGGCCGGAGTGGCCAGGATTTTTAAGGCCAAGGCCATTTTAAAAGAGGCCCTTTCCTTTTCTCTACCAAGTACTTCTCTGGAATATTCTTGGCGTCGTTCCAAGGAGCCGGGTTTTTTTGGTGAGAACCGAGGGACCAGTTATCGCCTTTCAGCCACGGCCTCTTATGAATTAGATCTTTGGGGCCGAATACGCTCCTCGGCCAAGGCCTCCTTGGCGGAGCTAAAGGCCACTCAAGAAGATCTTCGGGCCTTTTATCTCAGTCTGGCGGCCCAAGTAGCAGATGCCTATTATCTCCTAGCAGCCTTAGAGCAAGAGAAGGTCAGACTGAATTTGTTAATCAAGGCCGTGACCGAGGAGCTCACCTTGGTGGAAGACCTTTATCTCCGAGGTCTGGTCGAGGCTGATGAGCTCCTTTCGGTCAAGACCCAATTCTTTGAACTCACCAGACAGAGGACCGAGCTTCAAGAAAAGATCTCTAAGACAAGGCATGCCTTGGCCATCCTTCTTGGCCGTTATCCAGAAGAGGCCCCAAGGCCTTCTCTGGTCAAACTCCCGGCCCTTGAGCAGGCCTTCCCCTTAGGGCTTCCGAGCCAGATCATTATGAACCGCCCAGACGTCCAGGCCGCCTATTGGCGGGTAAAGGCTGCCGATGCCCGGGTTGCTGCTGCCATAGCCGAGCGCTTTCCCCGTCTAAATCTCCTGGCCAGCCTCGGGCGATCTCATACGGCCTTTTCCATTGGTGACATCGTGGGTTCCTTTTGGTCACTAAGCCTTGATAGTACCCTGAGCCTTTTTGAAGCCGGGAGGAAAGGGGCCCGGGTGGAGCAGGAAAAGGCCGCGGCACTTGAGGCCCTGTATCATTACCAACAAACGGTACTCAGGGCCTTTAAAGAAGTTGAAGACGCCCTTTCCGCCAATCTTACCGCCCAAAAAAGACTGACTGAACTAGATCGCGAAGAATCTTCTTTAAAGACCTTATTGAGCCTAAATCTTGACCGTTATCATCAGGGGCTGGGGGACTATCTTTCGGTCCTTAAGACCAGAGTAGAACTCCTCCGAACCGAACAAACCAAGGTTCAGGCCCAACAGGCCCTTATCTCTGCTCGTATTTCCCTTTACCGAGCCCTGGGTGGTACCTGGATGGAAAAATACTTGAAAGATTCCCTCATGTCTCAAAGGGGGCTGGATGAGTAAAAAAGGCCTTTTCCGTTCCATTTTGCCTATTTTGATCCTATTAGCCGGATTTTTGGGTTTTTTCTTTCTAAAAGGCCTTAAAAAACCGCCTCAACATCACGTGCTCAGACCAGAAGGTCCTCTGGTGGAAGTCATCAAGGCCCGGCAGTCCGATCAACGAATCATCATCTATGCCACTGGTACCGTGAGACCGCCTCAGAAGATCGAGATCGTCCCCGAAGTAGCCGGAAAGGTGGTTTGGGTCTCTCCCAAATTAGTCCCCGGGGGTCATTTTGCCGCTGGGGAGGTCATGTTCCAGATCGAGAAAAGGGACTACGAGATTGCCTTGACTCAGGCTAAGGCAAGGGTTGCCAAGGCCCGCGAACAACTCGAGGTCTTAAAGAATAAGGCCCTAGTGGCCAAGAGACAGTGGCAAAGGCTTTACGGAGAAAAGCCCCCTCCCTCGCCCTTGGTCTTTTATGAACCACAGATCAAAGCGGCAGAGGCCGAGCTGGCGGCCTCCCTGGCTGCCCAACAAAAAGCAGCTCTTGATCTTTCCCGGACCACGGTCAAGGCCCCTTTTGACGGCCTGATCCTTGAGGAACACCTTGATCTTGGCTACTACGTAAGACCCGGCTCTCCGGTGGCCACCTTGGTCGGGACCAAAAAGACCGAGATCGTCGCTCCTATTAGTCAGGACGACCTTAATTGGCTCAAGCTCCCGGCCCAGGCCAAGGTCATCGTCCCCACCGGGGACAAGACCTATTTCTATACCGGCCAGGCGGTGAGGCTCCTGCCGGCGGTAGAAAAACTAGGCCATCTCCCCCAGGTGGTGGTCGAGGTCTCTGATCCCTTCCAGCTCCGTGAGCACCTTACAGGCCGGCCTGATCTAGCCGAGGGGCTCTTTGTTGAGCTCGAGATAGAGGGAAAGACCGTTCGGAACGTCTTTGTCCTGCCGAGGGCCGTTCTACGCCATGGAGATAAGGTCTGGGTCGTTGATGAAAAGGGGCGTCTTCAGATCCGCCCGGTGACGGTCATTTACCGCGGGAAGGATACGGTCTTGGTAAGGGGTCTTAAGGCCGGAGAACGTATCATCGTTACCAAACTTGAGGCTGCGGCCCCTGGTCTCAAAGTCCGTGTTGTCAAGGGAGAGGCCAAGTGAAGGGCGCCATCCGTTACATGGCCCAAAACCATGTGGCCGCCAATATCTTGATGTTTTTCTTTTTGGTCGGCGGCTTGGTTATCCTTCCTGGGATCAAACAGGAGATCTTTCCCGAGATCAGCCTGGACACGATCAAGATCCAAGTGGCCTATCCCGGAGCCGCCCCGGAGGAGGTCGAAGACGGGATCATCCTGGCCATCGAAGAGGCCATTACCGGGATCGACGGGATCAAGGAAATCCACTCCATAGCCACCGAAGGGATGGGAACGGTCTTTGTCGTGGTCAAAGAAGGGGAAAACCCTGATCGAATCTTGCAAGATATCAAAAACGCCGTTGACCGGATTACCACCTTTCCCGAAGACGCTGAGGAACCGATCATCAGCAAGCTCCTCAATAAACATGAGGTGATCTCGGTTGTTGTTTATGGAAACGTGGATGAGTGGACACTGAGACACTATGCCGAAGAGATCGAAGATGAACTGCTAAATAAACCCAATATTACTCAGGTTGAGCTAAGTGGTGTCCGAAACTATGAGATCTCCGTAGAGGTACCGAAAGAGACCCTACGCCAATATCGCCTGACCACCGATGATTTGGCCCACCTCATCGGCCAGGCCTCGGTTGATTTACCTGGTGGTCGACTAAAGACCAGTGAGGGAGAGATCCTCCTTCGCACCAAAGGCAAGCGTTATTTTGCCCCGGGCTATGAGGACATCGTAGTCCTTGCCGATGACCAGGGGGCGAAACTCCACCTACGGGACTTGGCCACGGTAAGAGACAGTTTTGAAGACACCGACACCTTTGCCCTGTTTGACGGCCAGCGAGCGGCCATGGTCAAGGTCTATCGCGTGGGGGATCAGAAGCCCCTTGAGATTTCAAAGACAGTCCGTGAGTACGTCAAAGAGAAGTCAAAGACCATGCCCACCGCCCTTCACCTGGCGGTCTGGAACGATACCTCAAAGATCCTGAAGAGCCGGATCGACTTGCTCTTAAAAAACGCCTTTTGGGGCCTGATCCTGGTCATCATCACTTTGGGGCTATTTTTGGAGATCAGGCTGGCCTTTTGGGTCATGCTCGGGATCCCGGTCTCTTTTATGGGGGCCTTCCTCTTCATGCCCCTATTACATCTTTCCGTGAACATGATCTCCCTTTTTGCCTTTATTATGGCCTTGGGTATGGTGGTCGATGATGCCATTGTGGTAGGGGAGAGCGTCTTTGCCCGGCATCGCTGGATAAAAGATCCTTCCGAGGCCTCGGTCTCTGGAACTCTCGAGGTGGCCAAACCTATTGTTTTCTCCATCCTGACCACCGTGGTCTCCTTTGTGCCTTTACTGTTTGTTGGGGGGGTGATCGGCAAGTTTGTCAAAGTAATCCCCATGATCGTCATCACCACCCTCCTGGTCTCTCTCACCGAGTCTCTCTTTGTCTTACCGGCCCATCTCTCCATGACCTTGGGCCGTCCTACCGGCTGGTTCCTCCATAAATTGGAAAAGCCGAGGCTATGGTTTGGTCCGCGCTTAGAGCAGTTTATCGCCGGGCCATATCAATCCTTCCTTAAGGTATGTCTTAGGAATCGCTATAGCACCGTGGCTGTGGGATTGACCATCCTGCTTGTCAGCTTAGGACTGATCAAAGGAGGCCTGGTCCGTTTTCGGTTTATGCCGGTGGTTGAGGCTGAACATATAGATGTCTCTATCAAAATGCCCATAGGTACACCAGTAGAAAAGACCGATGCTGTACGGCGTTACGTCCAAGAAAAGGGGCTTGAGGCCGTAAAAGAACTGGAGAAAGAACACCCAGGTTGTGGCCCTTTGGTACAACACATCTATTCTTTGGTAGGCGGTCTCTTGGGGCGAGGGGGGCCGGTAGGTAGCCCTGAGCAGGAGGCCGGTCATCTAGCTGAGATCTCCATGCTCCTTACTCCGGTGGAGAATCGTTGCGTCACCGCGAACGAGATCGTCCGGCGTTGGCGTAAGAAGGTCGGCGAGATACCCGGGGTGGAGGCCCTCACCTTTGAGATCAATCTGGTCCACATGGGGGCCAATCTGGATATTCAATTGGCCCATAAAGATATGGAGGTGCTCAAAAAGGCGGCCCAGAGGCTCAAACAGGTCCTGGCCACCTATCCAGGATTGAGTGACATCGACGATACTTATTCTGCCGGCAAGGACGAGTTTAGGATCAAACTCAAAGAGAGGGCAAGGCTCTTGGGCATTACGGAAAAAGAGTTAGGGCGCCAGATTCGCGGGGCCTTTTACGGGGCCGAGGCCCTGCGTATCCAACGCGGCAGAAACGAAGTCCGGGTAATGGTGCGTTTTCCTAAAGACGAACGCCGGCATATCTGGGATCTGGAAAATATGTGGATCAAGACCCCGAAGGGCGGCGAAGTACCTTTAAAAGAGGTGGCGGAGATCATCCCCGGACGAGGGTACAACGTCATCAATCGTTACAATCGCAAACGAGTAGTGGATGTTACCGCTGATGTGGACGCCAAGATAGCCAATGCCGACGAGATCTTGGCTGACCTCAAGGCCCATTTTCTCCCGCAACTCATGGCCGACTACCCCGGGCTTACCTATCAGATCCAGGGCGAGGGCAAAGAAGAGGCCGAATCCATGAGCAACATGAAGCGAGGCTTTCTCTTGGCCCTTTTCGGTATTTACAGCTTGCTGGCCATTTCCTTTCGGAGTTATGTCCAACCGCTTATCATCATGTTGGCCATCCCCTTTGGCATTGTGGGGGCCATTTGGGGGCACCTGATCATGGGGAAGGATCTCTGTATCCTGAGCCTCTTCGGCTTGGTCGCCCTTTCCGGCGTGGTGGTAAATGATTCTCTTCTTTTGATTGATTATGCCAATGTCAAACGTCAAGAAGGTAAAGAGGCCTTTCAGGCCATCGTTGAGGCCGGGGTGAGGCGTTTTCGCCCCATTCTCCTCACCTCTTTGACCACCTTTTTCGGTCTCATGCCCCTCATCATGGAGACCAGTCTCCAGGCCCAATTTTTGATCCCCATGGCCATTAGCCTGGGCTTCGGTATTCTCTTTGCTACAGGGATTACCCTGATCATTATTCCCTGTTTCTATCTAGCCTTTGAGGATATAAAGAAAATTCTAGCTTAATTTTTTTGTAGCTTGAGAAAATCGTGTCACTTAAGATATTGTCTTGACACCAAATGCGAAAGACGGTATTTAGCTATTTCCTATCCGGTCTATATTTCGTAAAATAAAAGCCTTTATCAACGGGCGGATTTGACCCTAAGGACCGATCGTGACACGAAAATGAAGGACTATTTTAGATTATTCCTCATGGTAGTCTGTTTGTGGTTAATCCTTGATGTTATGGCCTCAGCCGGGCTTAGGACCTTCCAACGCGATGCCGATAAAGACGGTTTCCCGGAGCAAAGGGTCTATCTTCAAGGGAATCAAATAGTTCGGGTGGAGATAGACCTTGATCGCGATGGGCGCCCGGAACGCTATGAATTCTTCAAAAACGGACAGATCTCAAAGATCGAGATAGACCAAGACCACAATGCTCATCCAGAGGTAATAACCTACTTTGAAGCCGGAGCCCCTTTTAAAAAACAGGAAGATGAGGATCGAGACGGCTATCTTGAAAAGACCATCTATTTCAAGGGCCGTGTCCCGATAAAGATTACCTATGATCGCGATCGAGACGGGAGGCCGGAGGAGATTATTTTTTTGGATCATCTCTCCCCGTTGAAGATCGTTCGGCATAATCGAAATCTCACCGAGACCATCTTTCTAGACCCAAAGACCAAGGGGCCGCTTGTCAAAAGGATTTTGCGCCGGGAGATCGATAGTGACCAAAATGGTCAACCGGAAAAGATCTTCTATTACCAAAACGGTCGCTTGATTAAGCTCCTTGAAGACGCAAACAAAGACGGGAGATTTGAGAAGAGCTATATCTACCAAGGCGGAAAACTGGTCTTCCTTCTCGAAGACCTGGATCAGGACGGTTTCTTTGAGAAGAAGACTGTCTATGATCAACAAGGGCATCCAAAGCAAGTCTTATTAGATCGAAACCGGGATGGCCAACCAGAGATCGTTTCTTCCTTTTCTCAGGGCCAGCTAAAAGAGGTGCTCTTTGATCGAGACGGAGACGGTCGACCGGAGAAGAAGGAACTCTATCAGGCCGGGAGACTCAAAGAAGTCCTTTATTTTGAAAAGGGGAGATTGTCCAAGAGGGAATTCTATCAAGGCCAAACTCTATCTCGACTGGAACTCGATCAAGATCGAGATGGGGTCCTTGAAAAGGTGGCCTTTTATCGAAACGGATACCTGAGTCAGGTAGAGGTCCGCCGACCCTCGGGGAAAGTGACCAAAAGGTTCTTTTATAACGACAAGGGAGAAGTGATAAAACTTGTCTGTTATCAAAAGGGGAAAGTAATTACTTGGCATTACCAGCACGAGAAACCGGTGCTTTATGAAGAAGATCTGGATCACGATGGCCATCCAGAAATCAGAATCTTTTACCACCCCAATGGGACCAAAGAACTGGTGCGTGACCTAAATGGCGACGGAAAACCAGACCTGTGGCAGGAATATCAAGGTGATACCCTGGTGCTTTTGAAACGAGATGTAGACGGTGACGGGAAACCGGATCTTGTGGAGGAGGTAACCACGCCTTGATCGGGCTCTTGGCTAAAGGAGGCCTTCTTCTCATTCCTATCTTTGCCTGTTCGGTCATCGCCCTGGCCATCTTTTTGGAGAGATTGATTCGTTTGAGGCAGGCCCGTCTCAAAGATCCTTCCCTGGTCGAGGGGGTTTACAGTGCAGTGGTCAGGGGAGATGTTGAAGCTGCTCGGGCCTTGGCGGCCAAACAGGAAAGTGCCGTCTCTCGTGTGCTTGATGAGGGGCTTTCGGTCTGTGGCGGAGACAGGGAGACCGTGGAGACGGTCCTCTCTCATGCCATCGAAAGAGAGGTCCGTCATCTCTCTCGCTATCTCGGAAGCCTGGCCCTAATGGGCAATATTACTCCTTTGCTCGGACTCTTGGGCACGGTGATCGGGATGATCAAGGCCTTTATGGCCATCGAACGCCTGGGGGGGAAGGTGAATGCCTCGGTCCTTGCCGGTGGTATCTGGGAGGCCATGTTGACTACAGCCGTCGGACTTTCGGTGGCTATTCCGGTAATCATGGCCTATTCGTATCTAAACGGAAAGATAGATGCCTTACAGGCGGAGATGGAAGAAGCAGCGGTCGTCTTGCTCAAGGCCTTAAAGGAGAGGGAGGGTGCTCAAGGTTAGGAAGAGAAAAAGGCCGGAGATCCAGTGGCCTCTTACGGCCCTGATCGACATTGTTTTTCTCCTCCTCATTTATTTCTTGCTCACGACCAATTTTTTGGCCGAGGAAGGGATCAGCGTAAGACTGCCCCAAGCCCAGAAGGCCTCTCCTCAGCAGGAAGAACCGATCAATATCTACGTGAACAAGGCCGGGCATTTTTTTCTGGGCAAAAGAGAAGTTTCAGCCCGAGAACTGCTGGTCTCTCTCAAGGAGGCCCTCAAGACAAACCCTGATCGGGTGGTGGTGATCAAGGCCGATCGCGAGGTGATCTTAAACCGAGCGGTTAAGGCCATGGATATTGCCCGGGCCGCCGGGGCCCAAAAGCTATTCCTAGCCACCGAACAACCATAATGATAACCAAAGAAAAGAGCCCCAATTACCTCCTGTGGGGACTTATCTGTGTCTCGGCCCTGATTCACCTCCTCCTCATTTTAAAGATATGCGGGCTTATTACCCCCAGGCATTGGCTCTATATCCCCATCGAGTTGACCAGCACTAAACCATCTAAAGGCCTGGAATCTCATCTTCCCACCCCTTTGGCCCCTCCAAGGACCTTTTTGCCGACCAGGGCTTCTGCTTTTAGGTCCCTTCCGAAAGATGCCTTACCGGTAAAGGCCAAACTCATCCCTCCCCAAGAAAAAGGGCTTTCGCTTTCCCCTGAGGAGGCCCTGAATGATCTTAAACCCTTAGCGCCTTTGGTTGATCCTCAAGCGATCCTTGGTGAACTCAAGGCGGCCAAGGATCGTTTTCAGGCCTATGCCACCATGATTCGGGCCAAGATTGAAAGGGCCAAGCGCTATCCCCTCCCGGCTAGGGAGATGGGCCTTGAAGGCACAGTCAAACTGCGTTTTACCCTTAGTGGCCAGGGTAAATTGCTCCGGGCAGAGGTCCTTAAATCTTCGGGGATAAAAATGCTTGATCAGGCTGCGCTCAAGGCTGTAAGGTCGGCTGCTCCCTTTCCTCCGGCCCCTTCACCTTATGATCAAGAAAAAGAGCTCTCCTTTGTCATCACCATAAACTTCTGGCTAAAAAAGTGATCTTTTCATGGGACTCTTTCCCTTGATGAGGCCTTAGCAGGCGATTAGTGTTTGGCCAAGATGAAAAGACCTTGGCATACCCTAACCAAAGAAGAGGTTTTAAAGCTCCTAGAGACCTCTCTTTCTGGGCTTTCGGAAGAAGAAGTCAGAAAGCGGCTCTTGCGTTATGGCCTTAATGAACTGGAAGAGGTAAAGACCACCCCGGCCTGGAAGATCTTTCTCGATCAGTTCAAGAGCATCCTCATCGTGATCCTTTTGATTGCGGCGGTGATTTCCTATTTTTTAGGTGAGAAACTGGACGCCGTAGTCATCTCGGTCATCGTCTTTGCTTGCGCCATCCTTGGGTTTATTCAGGAATGGCGAGCGGATCGAGCGGTGGCCGCCCTTAGGGCCATGGCTACCCCTGAGGCCACGGTAAGGCGTCAAGGGCACGAGAAAAAAATTCCAGCCCGTGAGGTCGTCCCAGGGGATATCCTTATCCTTGCTGCCGGAGACAAGGTGGCCGCTGATGCCCGTCTGCTTGAGGCGGTAAACCTCCGGGTGGATGAGGCCCCTCTTACTGGTGAATCCGTACCGGTGGAAAAACAGGCCGAAGTGGTCTTGCCAGAGGAGTCCTCCATTGGCGATCGTCAAAATATGGTCTTTGCCGCCACGACCGTGACTTATGGCCGCGGGGTGGCGGTGGTGGTGGCCACGGGAAAACAGACTGAATTTGGCCGGATCGCCGGCATGATCCAGGCCATCGAGGAGGAAAAGACCCCGCTTGAAGAACGTCTGGCGGTCATCGGTCGTTGGTTGGGAGGTATTTCTCTGCTCATCTGTGCCTTGGCCACGGTCATCGGTGTGGCCAAGGGGTATTCCTGGTTGGATATGTTTATTTGGGGCGTCTCTCTGGCTGTAGCCGCCGTACCCGAGGCCTTGCCAGCGGTGGTTACCGGGGCCTTGGCCATCGGTGTCTCGCGTATGGCCAAACACCACGCCATTGTCAAACGTCTCCCCGCGGTGGAGACCTTGGGGTGTACCACGGTCATCTGTACCGATAAGACCGGTACGCTGACCAAAAACGAAATGACCGTGCGGGAGATCTATGCCGATGAGAAGGTCTTTCAGGTAGAGGGCTCTGGTTATGCCTTGGAAGGACGCCTTTTGCTAGGGCAGGCCCCGGTGAGCCCGGAGCCAGAAACTCCTTTATGGTGGACTCTCCTGATCGGTCTCCTTTGTAATGACGCCCATTTGGAAGAACAAGAAGGCCAGGTCAAAGTAGTTGGTGATCCGACCGAGGCCGCCCTCTTGGTATCCGCCCTAAAGGCCGGTCTCAGACGAGAAGGATTTACTCGGCTTGATGAAATACCTTTTGATTCGGAACGCAAGCTCATGACCGTGGTGGTCAAAGGGAAAGGAGGGAGGCTCTTTGTCCTGACCAAAGGGGCCACGGAACAAGTACTTTCCAGGTGTGGATATATATTGGTTGGGGGGAAGGTCAAGCCCTTGGAGGAACGAGATCGTTCCTTAATCCGAAAATACACCGAAGAGATGGCCTCCCGCGCCCTGCGGGTCATGGCCTTTGCTTATAAAGAAGTAGGGCCTGATTACGATCGGGACCACCTGGAAGAAGGCCTTATCTTTTGCGGTCTTCAGGGAATGATCGATCCCCCACGGGAAGAGGCCAAAGAGGCCATCAGAGAGTGTCGGGCGGCCGGGATCAGGGTGATTATGATCACCGGGGATCATCCCTTGACTGCTTCAGCCATCGCCAAAGAACTGGGGTTGGTCTCTGAGCCCAGTGCGGAAATAGTGATGACCGGGCAGGAAGTGGAAAAGATCGACGATGAGACCTTGAAGGCCAGGCTCAAAAAAGTGGTCGTCTTTGCCCGTGTTTCTCCCGAACACAAGCTGCGCATTGTAACCGCCCTCAGGGCCCTTAATGAAGTGGTGGCGGTCACTGGAGACGGGGTAAATGATGCCCCGGCCTTAAAACGGGCCGATATCGGCGTGGCCATGGGGATTACCGGGACCGAAGTGGCCAAAGAGGCCGCGGCCATGATCCTCACCGATGACAACTTTGCCACCATCGTCAAGGCGGTGAGGGAGGGCCGGGCCATCTACGACAATATCAAGAAGTATCTACTCTATCTGCTTTCGGCTAACATCGCCGAGATAATCGTCCTCACCTCGGCCTTTTTCTTTGGGCTTCCGGTGCCATTGCTGGCTATTCAAATCCTTTGGATCAATCTTTTGACCGATGGCCCTCCGGCCTTAGCCCTGGGGGTAGACCCCCCAGCCCCGGATCTAATGAAACGTCCTCCGCGGCCTCCAGGAGAAAGTGTCTTTACTCCGCGAATGATCACCTTGATCGCCATGATCGCCCTGACCATCAGCCTCGTCTTGCTGCCCTTTTTTGATTACTACATCAAGGCCAATCCCGAAGGCCTTCCCCATGACGTCCTGGTCACCAAGGCCCGGACTCTTTTGTTAATCGGTTTTGTCTTGATAGAAATGGTGGCTGCCTATTGTGCCCGTTCGGATCACCTTTCTCTCTTCAAAATAGGCCCCTTCTCTAACCAATGGCTCAATTTGGCGGTGATCGGAGAGATTGTTCTCATGGCGGTGATGATCGAGATAGACCAGCTACGTCCCATCATCAAGGCCTACCCCGTGCCCTTAAGCGAATGGTTGTTGCTTATCGGGTTGGGGCTCTTACTCCTCCCAGTAAGCGAAGGGACGAAATGGGTCCTCAACCGCCTGAAGGTCCGTTAAGCCCACAAGGCCTTTTTGGAATCTATCCCTCTGGCCTTGAGGAAAAAGGCGTAGAATAGGTCTTCTGGAGAGACAGGTCTGCTCTTTAAGGCTTCATCCATTAGGGCCAGTTCGAGGAGTAAATTTTTGATCTTCTCCTCGGACAAGGTCTCGGCATAACGTCTCAAGCGAAAGAGGGCATAGGGGTGGAGATTAGCCAGTACCCGAGGAGGTCTCTCTCCCCAGAGGGTCTTTTTGGCGGTCTCAAGCCCTTGGCGAAAGGCCTGATAATCTCTGGTCAAACGAAGGGATTCCTCCTGTGAGATCATATATTTGAGGAGCCATAGGCGTTTAAAAAAGGTGGCCAGGGTAGCGACCAAGACTAGATAAGGTATTCCCTGTTCTACAAGATCTCGAAGGAGCTTTAAGGCCTGATCAGGCCCATGGGTAAATAAGGCCTCGATCAAGGTGTAAGGGGCTTGTTCTGGCCTGGCCGAAACCAAAGTGAGAACGTCTTCCTTGGTAATAACCGGGGCCTCTCCTACATACAAGGCCAGTTTTTCTACTTCTTGGCGCAGGGCCGCTGGGTCGTCACCAACCATTTCAAGGAGTAGTTCAGCGGTCAGACGATCCATCTTTTTGCCCAATTCCGCCAATAGATCCGGTAATTCATACCGGACCAGATCTTTGGGCCTGCGGACCTTCTTGAGCGGGACGATCACCCCTTGTTTTTCGGCGTATCGATAAAGAGGGTGATTTGTTTCTATTTCTTCCACCGAAAAGATCAAGGTTTGGTTTTGTTTTCCGATCTCAAGGAGGGCGACGATCTCTCGAGAGACCTCTTCGATCAATTTTTCCTGAGGACCACCAGCGACCACTACCTTTCGTCCGAGGAGGGCCGGAGAGGTAAGGCTCAGTTTGATCTTTTGGAGATCTTCTTCAGCCAGGTCGTATTCTTCGATCAGGGCCCCTTGTGAGACCAAGGCCTTAGCCAACTTACGCACCAACTCCCTGGCTACGCCGAGATCACCTTGAAAGAGATAAAGGGGGGCGATACGGCCTTTTTCAGCCAGGGTGAGGAGGCGGGCAAAGTGATGGCGCTGAAAAATGGGCATCGTTAAGCCATACCAGTCGAATTTTTTATTTATTAAAACCGCACTCTCAGAGGCTGGGAAGTCTAGAATATTTTTTCCATGAAGGTGAGGTTTATTATATTTGAGTCTCAATACCGCTTGCCGCTTGCCCATCTCCTTGGTAACGTGTAGCCCGAAAATTGAAGGAGGGTTAGAGATGGCGGAACAGACGGCGGGATTGGATCAAGAAAAAAGTGTGGTCCTCGAACATCAGGATCGTCGCCTTCAGGAACAGCTCCAGAAGATTCGACACAAGATCATGGTCATGTCTGGCAAAGGGGGCGTGGGGAAGAGTTCGGTGGCGGTGAATCTGGCCATAGGTCTTTCCCTGCAGGACTTTATGGTCGGTCTTTTAGACGTTGATCTTCATGGGCCGAATGTCCCGAAGATGCTCGGCTTACGCCGAGGGCGTCTGCCACGGCGCCCTGACGGGAGGATCGGGGCCATTGTGTATTCCCCTAACTTGAAGTTCCTTTCGATCGAACCCCTGTTGCCCAGTGAAGATTCGGCCATCATTTGGCGTGGGCCGCTCAAGATTTCGGCCATCCGTCAATTTATCGCCGATATAGATTGGGGAAAGCTTGATTATCTCATCATTGATGCCCCTCCAGGCACCGGCGATGAACCCCTTACCGTGGCTCAGACTATTCCTGATGCCTATGCCCTTTTGGTCACCACCCCGCAAGAGGTTTCCCTTATCGACGTCAAAAAGTCCTATAACTTCTGCAAGAAGGTCAAGATGCGCATCTTAGGGTTGGTGGAAAACATGAGTGGCTTTATCTGTCCGCACTGCGGCAAGGAGGTCGATCTTTTCAAACGGGGTGGTGGTGAACGCCTAGCCGAGGAACTGGGTATTCGCTTTTTGGGGCGTGTTCCCGTTGACCCACGGGTGGTCTTTGCCGGTGACGCTGGTAAACCGATGATCGCCGCTTATCCAGAGTCAAAGACCGCCGAGGCCTTTGAAGAAATCGTCCGTAACGTGGTGGCAGCGACCGAAGAACTTTACCGAGACGTGGAAGAAGGGCGTTATATGCGTCTGGCCATCCCGGTCGATGGCCCCACGGTCTCTCCAGAGGCAGATTCGGCCCCTATGTTTGCCATCTACGACATAGAAAAGGGACAGATCCTGGTGAAAGACGTGATTAAACGTCCAGAGGATACCCCTCTTGATCTTTGGCTTAAGGAGCAGGTGGTCACCCACCTCCTGACCCCTAAGCTCTCCGAAGAACTCCGAAATCAACTCGATCGTATGGGGGTGCGGGTGGTGGCCGGTATCCCGGAAAAGATCAAGTCCGATATGGCGGTTCAAGACTATATTGCTGGGATTATCAAATAAGCAGGGCGGGATCTGATCCCGCCTTTTTAAGGCAGCCATAAGGGCGGCCATTACACTGGTGGGACGACCAGTTCGACGAAACGCACCGGTAGTTCCATGGCCACCACCGTGCCATGATCTGGTTCACTGTGGATGAAAAGTTTCCCACCATGGGCCGTGGTGATCTTCTGTACCAGGTAAAGTCCAAGCCCAGAGGCCCGGGGCTTGGTGGTGAAAAAGGGCAGAGTAGCCTTTTCCAGCACCTCTTTGGTCATGCCTACACCGTTGTCAATGACGACAATGGCCAAGCTGTCATAACAAAGTCTGGTCTCCACAATGATATAGCCGTCTTCCTTGCCTTGAACCGCTTCGTAGGCGTTTTTCAAGAGTTGCCAGAGGGCTTCTCTCAGTAGGCTTGGGTCGATATACATATCCGGAATATCCGGATCTAAGCGCACTTCTAGTCTGATAGTAGGTGGCAGTTGGGCCTTAAAGCTTTGGCAGACTTCTTTGATCAGCTCGTTGAGATTGGTGGAGACGAATTCCAATTTAAGCGGCTTGGTTACCCGGGTCAGTTCCTTCATCACCTGTTCCAGGCGGTCTACCTGATCACAGATGATACGAACGTGCTCCTCGAGCTCCTTGGGTAGATCGGGATATTTGGCCATGCGTCGAATGAGGCCCCCGAGGATGGTGAGGGGGTTTCTCAGTTCATGGGCCAGATGACAAACCAATTCCATGGTGACGTTAAGGGATTCAATATGGGCCAGTTTGTGTTCATAAAAGCTCTTTTCCCTAAAGAGGACGATGATCTCCCAAAAGAGCCTCGCCCCTACGTGATCGATCACCTTGGCCTTTTTTGGTTTGTATTTGAAGATTTCCTCTAAGACCTCGTCTAGGCCGGTGAGCTCGATAATGAGGTCGATGTGAGGGAATTTTTCGAAGAGTTTTCGGAAATCGTCGACGACATAGATCCCTTTTTGTTTGGCATATCTAAGCCCCGGGGCCTCGGGATTAATATCAGCCACCCCAAGGATGTTGAGCTTTACGTTCTTAGGCTCATATTCCTCAAAAAGTTGAAGGATGGCATGACAGCCTTTGCCTCCGCCAACAATGACCACGTCCAGTGCCAGTACGGTGGACATCTTAAAAGACCCGTGTAAACAGCGCTTTCAAATACATTGTTTCCGGCATCGTTAGCAAGGTGGGGTGATCTAAAGCTTGAATACCATACTCTAGTATCTGGGCATAACGTTGATATTCATCCGTTGTCCGCTGCAAAATAATTTTTAAGTCGTTTAAACTCAAAAATTGGGAACAAGATGAAGAAAAAAGGATTCCTTCAGCCTTTAACTTGACCACAGCCAAACGATTCATCAGCAAATAGCGATTATAGCCGGCGCGGAAATGTCGCCGGTGTTTGATAAAGGCCGGGGGATCAAGGATGATTACCTCTGCTTCCGGGGCGTAAGACAAGAATTTCTCCACCTCGTCCTGGAGGAAGATTATTTTCTCTTCGAGTCTGTTGAGCTTGGCGTTTTCCTGAGCCAGGGCTAAAGCGCCTTCTGATCGATCAACCGCCAGGACCTTTTTGGCCCCGGCCATGGCGGCGGTGAGGGCAAAGGCCCCGGTATAGCAATAGAGATCTAGGACGATCTTGCCCGAGACATATCGGGCCAAGCGCCGTCTGTTTTCGCGCTGATCCAAAAAGAAACCAGTCTTTTGCCCGGAAAGAGGATCGATCAGATAGGAAAGGCCGTCGATTTTGACCTTGATCGGAGGGTTAAGCCTGCCTTTTAAATCTACGTAAAGGGGCAGCCCTTCTTCTTTGCGGGCTGGAAGATCGTTCTTGAAGACAACGGCCTCGGGTTCTAGCAAGTCCTTTAAGGCCTTAAATATTTCTCCTTTAAGGCCTTCCATCCCAGCGGTTGAAAGTTGAACGACACAGACCCTTTCGTACACATCAACGGTGAGTCCGGGGAGCAGATCCCCTTCACCATGGATAAGACGAAAACATTTCTCGTTTGGGTAAGCTGCCTGACGATGTTTTAAGGCGATTTTAAATCTTTGTAAGAAGAAATTTTTATCCGGTCTTTCTTCTCTTCTGGAAAGAATCCTGGCCATCACCTTGCTCTTCGGATTGACGTAGGCCAGGGCAGCAAACTGGCCCTCTTTGGTCATCAGGCGGGTCAATTCTCCTGGTTCCAAGGCAGGAATTTCCATCAAATCCCTTTTTTCCAGCCAAAGGCGGCCAGAAAGGATCTTTTTGACCCCTTGGGGCTTGAGAAAGATGGTCTTCATCTTCGGCGAACACCAAAGAATTCATGGAAGAGACCGAGCCGCTTGAGTACCTCTTGGGCCCGAAAGGTATCTCCCGGCCCGATAGTATGAGGCCCGTAAGCTACATAGGCCTTTTGCGGGGTCTTTTTCAGTAATGCCGGATAAAAGTTATCAAAGATCACGTCGTCTTCGGCATTTACGTAAGAGAGATGGAGATCAAGGAGAGGTCTTACCACGGCAAGTCGTCCTTTTTGATCAAGTCCAAAGGGGACCTTTTCAAACTGCCGCCAACCAAAGGCCAAAAACCACACCCCTGGGCGTTGGGTCCCGGTAAACTTGTCTTTCATTTCGGCCCGGGCCTGCCCTGTAGTAAGATAGGAAATGATCAAACTCTCTATCTCCGAAGGGCCCTGAACCATAAACTCCGACCATTCATCCCAATCAGGATCTTCGGTGAGGATTAGATGCCACCCTTGATCCTGAAAGCTCCAAAGGGCATGGCAGGTACTGCACCTGGCCTGAGAAAGGACCTTGGGGTGATGATAAGGGGAGTGTTCATCTTTTATTTGATGGCAGTCCAGACAGCGGACCTTTACCGCTTGGCTTTGATCACGATAATAATGACCATCGCCCATGATTTCTTCCTGGTGGTGGCAGGCCAGGCAACTCATCCCGTGTTTGAGGTGGACATCCGGGGTGAGTTCGTGAAACTCAATGCCCCAAGGTCTTGGCGGTAGTTTGCCTTCGATCAAGGGGCTTCGAAATTGATAAGGATAGTCGTGTTCAAACATCCCGTAATAATCCCAGCCCACGTGATTTCCATAGTGGCAATGGAGGCACAGACGATCAGGAGGAGTCTTTAAAAACTCGTGTCTTTGGAGCTGGCCTTGGGCAAAGAATAAATGGCAGGCTGCACAACCCTTGCCTCGGCGTGTCTCGGCGTAGTCATCCCCTTGATAGAAGAGGTGACACCGAAGGCATCGTCGGCGCAAGAGATCCGAGACCAGATCGTCGAGGGTGGTGATCTTTGAGGGCGTCGGGAGGTCAACGGCTGCCTTCACCGGAGAAAGCCCGAATATTCCTCGTACTAAATTGACCTCTCCGGCTAGGGTGAAGTGCAGGGATTTCTTGAGACGTTTTACTTCCTTGGCATGGCAAGGGCCACAAAACTTTTCCATATTTTCTGGTGAGGCCGGAGAGGCGATCAGACCCTGATGGGCCTCTTCTTTATCCGTGGCCGGGCTGTGCCCCTGATGGCATCGAGGACAAGAGAATCGATGATTTGGGTCAAGATGAAATTGATGGCAGTCGGTGCATTTCTTTTTAGAAGTTTGGGGAGAAGAGTTACAGGCGACAAGGACAAGCAAAAATAGAAATAAAAAGATCTTTTTCATGAGAAGAGGCATCTATTTGTTGCCTGCATTTAAACACAATTCTTAAACTGTACAATCTAGCCCCGGAGACCGCAGACGCGAATAGCCGCTTGATCAAGGAGCCGAGGCAGCCCTCCGTAATCTCCGGGGACAAAGCCCAAGGCCTCCCGCCATACCTCTGGACTTTCCATGCACAGATAGACACATACCCTAGAAGAGTGTTCTCTGATAGCCTGATAAAGGTGGCGATAAAGTTCAACCCGTAGGCTCCTGAAGTAGCGTTTCTTTCCATCAAGGCCGGTAATAAATTCTTCGCTATATATTTTGGTCTTAGGGAAACGGGAAAGGGCGATTTCCTTTAGAACCGGCATGTAACGCAAGGTCCCAAGGCTGATCCAAACGATGTTTTCTGCCTCAACAAACTCAAAGAGGCGTTCTATTATCTGCCTATATTCCTCTTCACAGCCGGGGTAATAGATAATGGGATCGAAATGAAACCCTACCGGGTAGCCCCAGGAAGAGACCTTTTGGGCTGCCTTTAGACGTTCCTCCAGGGTAGGGGCGCCTAATTCTTCAGAAAGGGCGATTTTTTCTGTGTTTAAGGACCAAGAGAGGATCGTTCGTCGTCGATGAGGAAGCCCTTTCAGAGGCTCGATGTGGATGGTCTTGGTCTTCAGTTCCAAGACGGCCTGATCTTGCCTGGCAAAGAGTTCAACCAGCCTACGATTGAGATCAGTGATGGGGTCAAGGGCCAGGCTGTCGGTAAATTCCCCGGTTCCTATCCTCAAGACTCGACCAGGCTCAAGGGAGTTTAAGATTTCTTTTAGCTCGGAAAATCCCTTTTCAAGGACGTTTACGAAGAAGGCCAGCCAGGGTTCGTTTAAATAGGCCTGTAAGATGCAGTAGGTGCAGTTTAGGGGACAGCCCAAGCCAATATGAAAGATTCGATAACCGCAACAGAGATAGGCCTTGGTCCCTGGGCAAGGTCTGAAAAATTTTCCCGGGAACCTAGTCAAGAACAGGGTTTCCTTCCCCCAGTTCATTACCTCAGCGAGGGGGGCCAGGGGAGGCCGCGGTTTTTCCCGCGGAGGTAAAACTTCTACCGAGGCCTCTCTTAATTTTTCTAGGATTTCGCGGGTATAAGGGTGTTTTTCTATCGAGGCGTCGAGAAAAAGGCGTTTTATTTTGGGTTTCATAGATGAGGAATATACCGGAATCAGGCCCTTAGAAAAGCCAAAGTTTCTCGTTTGCTAGGCATAGCAGATTAATTAAAAAAATTTGGTAATAGTAATCTATTTATAAAATCAATTTGATATAATCTAGATTATATGGAAAAGTCAGAATTTTTCTGGGAACTCCTGGAGAAATATCAAGACGAACTCCTTTTAGATCCGCGGGACGCCAGGGACAGATTAATCACCATCTTTAAACATTGTCTTCACCGGGGTGATCGGGTAGAAGCCTTTTTGGTCTGGCCGGTACTCATCAAGGCCATCATCCTCAGTTGGGATGACTTCCACCTGTTAGATGAATATTTACGCTGGTATCAGGACAACCGGATTCCAGAGAGTTTTCTCCTGATTCCGGACATCCAGGCCTCTCTCCTCGGGGCCTATTTTGCCGCCTTGGTCTTCCGGAGGCCAGAGGCCGGAGAGTTACCGGTCCTTGAACGCGAACTCTTTTCCGCCTTAAAGGACTGCCGACGGGAGAGTGTACGTGTAGACGGCCTCTTTTTTCTGTCGTTACGTGCCTTTTGGCAAGGAGATCTCGGGTATCTTGATCAGATCATCGATGAGTTTGGTCGAGAATCCGAACAAGTTGCCCCTTATAGTTCCCTGATTACTGGCTGGATCCGGGCGGGGAAGGATATATGGGTCCATTTTGATCTCAAAGAAGCCGAAGCAGAGCTTACCAAGGCCTGCAAACTTGCTCAAGAAAAAGGGCTTTCCCTATGGAATCATATCCTTTGGGCCTTGGGAGTGGTCTGTGCCCTGGTGCGTGAAGATCATTGGGAGGCCTCAAGGCGTCTGACCAAAATGGAATCTTCGTTGGCGCAGACAGGGCGTCACGCCCGTTCTCAATTCTTTCATCTTACCGCCTGGACAGCCTTCGTCCGTAAAGACTTCAACCGAGCAGAACTTGCCCTGAGAAGGGCCCTTCAGATCGCTTCGGAGACAGGCTATCTTTATCCGTGTTACCTCTTGCGTTTTGCCCTGGCCCAAACCCTTTTCAAAAAAGGGGCCCTGCCTGAGGCCCTGGCTGTCCTTGAGGAATGTGAGGCCTTTGCCCAAAAGACCAGGAGCCGAATGCTTATTTTTATGTGTCTACTCTTCCGGGCCTATCTTGCTTATCTTTCTGGAGATCGCCTCTTCGGCAGACATTTCCTCTCTCGAGCTATCAGTCTGGGGAATCGTGAAAATTACTTCAATCTCCTGTGGTGGTGGAATCGAGAGATGATGGCCTATCTTTGTGCTCGGGCGCTGGAAGAAGGATTTGACGGGGATTACGTACGCCAGTTCATTCTCAAACATCACCTAACTCCCCCGCCTACTTTTAGAGTGATTAAAAATTGGCCCTATCCGGTGAGGATAAATACCCTTGGTGGCTTGGAAATCTCGATAGACGAGGATCGGCTCAGTCTTTCCAGAAAGGGTCCAGCCCGTCCGATGGCCGTACTCCTGGCCCTGATCGCTGCCGGTGGAGAGCTTAACAAACAGAGACTTCTTGATCTTTTCTGGTCTGAGCAGGAAGCAGATACCGCCTATCATGCCCTGGAAAGTACCATCTATCGTCTACGCAAGATCCTCAAAAAGGACATCATCTTCAGTAAAGGTCGCCAGGTCACCCTGAAGAAGGATCTCTTATACGTGGACCTCTGGGATTTGAGAAGGAAACTAAATCGTTTGGAGAGGGCCCTTTCCGAAAAAAAGCTTACCGAAAGTTTTTTCTTGGCCGAGGATGTTTTGGCCCTTTACGGGGAATTTTTGCCCGGATTTAACTACTCCTTCGTCTTGTTTGAGCGAGAATGGCTGAAGTCCAGAACCATTTCTCTCCTCCAACGGACCGCCGGCCTAGTCGAAAGAGAATTTCCTGAAAAAGGTATCTTCCTCTATGAAAAGGCCTGGATGCTTGATCTTGGGGATGAAGGGGCCTGTGAGCTCCTGATCAAGGCCTTGATTCAAAATGATCGTCTAGAAGAGGCCTGTAAGGCCTACCAGCAATTGGCCACCTTTCTCAAGACCCATTATCAGATCGAACCTTCCTCCAAACTCAAGCGCTTGGCCCTTGAAATAGAGGCCAAATTGAAGCGCTGTTGTGTCTCGTGAGTCATTGGTGAGCCATCGGTGAATTATTAGTGCACCCTCCTGCCTATCTTCTCCTTAAGAAAAACAAATCTTCAGAAGGAGGGTCAAATGGAACAGACTTCCATGGTCGAAGAAATGGTTCTCAAAATCCAGGAAATCCAGACCGAAGTGGAGGAAGATCTCCTGGGAAGGACCAACGTGGTAGGGGTTGGGGTAGGCTACAAAGAGGTAGGGGGTAAAGAGACTACTGATCTATGTCTTCATGTGTACGTGGAAAAGAAATTACCCAAGGCCGAGCTCGCCCCTGAAGCTTTGGTCCCAGAGACAGTCGAGGGACTGCCCACCGATGTGATAGAGGTGGGGGTGATCGAGGCCCAGACTTACACCGCTTGCGTTCGTCCGGCCAGGCCGGGTTATAGCATCGGCCACTATCGCATTACGGCCGGGACCTTTGGTTGTTTGGTAAGGGGGTGCTGTTGTGGTCGAACATATATCCTTTCTAACAATCACGTCCTGGCTAATTCCAACCAGGCCCGCATTGGAGACTCTATCCTTCAACCCGGGCCCTATGACCACAAACCTTGTCAGCCCAGGGTCATCGCCAGACTCGCGGCTTATGTACCCATCAGATTCGGAGCCGGAAATTATAATCTGGTCGATGCCGCCTTGGCCCTGCCCATAAGTTACCATTTGGTTATCCCTTATTTACCTAATGGGTCCCTGCCTCGCGGCACTCGACAAGCCCGTTTGGGAATGGAGGTCTTTAAGTTCGGACGTACTACCCAATTTAGCCGGGGAAGAGTGAGGGGGGTTGGTGTTACCGTAGGCGTTCGTTATGGCGGAGGAAAGGTGGCTTATTTTCGCAACCAAATCCTCACCAGTAACATGTCTAGGGGCGGAGATTCTGGATCACTTCTTCTCTCCTCTGATGGTTACGGGGTGGGGCTTCTCTTTGCCGGATCTTCTAAGGTCACCATCCATAACAATATTCATAACGTGTTAATCGCCCTGGGAGTAAGGCTTATTACCTCTTAAGGCAATCAAAACAAAAGGAGGACGATATGGAATTGATTGATAAAAGTTTTCTCGACGAAAGTGCCGAACAACAGGCTGCCGAAGAAATGACCTTGATTGAGGAGGCCATCGCCCAAAGTAAAGAGATGGCCCAAGAAAACGAAGCAGAGATGCGTGAACTCATTAAGCACCTGAAGTTTCAGCCCGAGGCCATGGAGGCAGAGAATCAAAAGGAAGACGAGCAAGCCGAGATCGTGGCCAGGGAAGCAGAAGAGCGATTTCAGCTCAAGGAAGTTGAGGTAGAGGTAATCGGGGACGAAGTCCTCGACCAGTTTTGTCTTGAAACTCAACTGGTAGGCGGCGGGCAGCCCGGGCATTATTGGGATATTCATCCCTATCATGCTTGGGGGGCGGTACACCGCCACAACGAAGGAGGGGTAACGCTGGGGTCGGTACAGCTTAATCGGTCCGAACGCAAGATGTTCCTTTACGCCAAGGCCCGAGGTGATGGTTTGGGCATTACCGATGACAACGATGTTACCGTCTATGGTAGATTCTTTTACGGCTTTTGGCCCCGAAAGATCGGGACGGTTCGGGTCTATGTCCCGCTTGTTAGCAGAGGATGGTATCAGATCAGGTCAAATGATAAATGGTGGAATTCTAAAGAGGCCAAGACTGAAGTCACCTTTTCGGTAAGGCTTTTCCAAAACTTTTGGGGGGCATCAAAAGAGCGAAGGATCTTTCGCCGTTTTGGAAGGAACATTAATCAGGCGAATCGCATAGATCAGTCTCAGAGCCTTTATTCCGACCCCATGGCTGTGGGGGCTAATAAGTGGGTAATTGCCATGGTCACCTGTAAATTACGGGTAGAAACCGAAGGGAGCGGTACCTTGGCCGTTCTTTCCTTTCGGAGACCGGATTGTATCTTTATTCCTGGGGTCCGTTTTGAATTCAGTTAAAAACATGAGAGAAGCATTAGAAATGATTCTTCAGGATCTTTTGGAAGGGGGGCTGATAGAGGGATACGAAATCCCTGCCGAGCCCCAGAAAGGAGTAAGGATCTTTGTTGCCAAGCGCAGCCAGGATCTCGTGGAGAAACTCCGACGAAAACTGAAGGATATCCCCTTTGAGATAGAAGAGACCGGACCTATAGAAGCATTATAAGATTAGCCACTCTTTAAAGAAAATAGGCGAGGCCTGGCCTCGCCTATTTTCTGTTAGAGATTCGATATTTCATCCCCCAAATTTGTTATTTCCACGCTAAAACATTTACTTTTGATTTTCTAAAAATTATTCTTCCCTTGCCGAATAGCAGGGAAGAATATCCCTTCTACAACAAAGGAGCGATCTATGAAGAGATGGCTCTTTGTGGTGTTGGCGGTCTTGTTTTGTCCCTTTCAGGTCTTGGCCGAAGAGCCTCCGCTGCTGGAGAAATGGCAGGCCCTAGGGCTCTGTCAGGGAGAAGTGTCGTACCAGCTTGATTACTACGAGTTTGCTGGGGAAAAGGTCTACGGGGAGCTTTGGCAGTGCGCGTCCCAAAACCAAAATCTTACCCCAGAGGACTTTCGCAAACACCTTTCCTCCTTAGGCTTTGAAGAACTTACCGTCTCTGAGTACACCGTGGAGGCCCGTAAGGCCCTCCCTGATGGTTACTTATGGCTGCGTTTTCAGCAAACGAATCCGGCCCTGGTCCTCGTGAGGCAGCGGGTGGTGCATCCCGGTGAAAGCCTCACCATTACCCTTCCAAAAGATGGTGAGAAATTCTACTTTTACCTAGAATATCCTCGGGATCGATATTTGAGCTTTTTGGTCGAGATCCCGGAAGAGACAGAGATTTATCTTGAGTCCTCAGGAGAATTTCGTCACGGAAAACTCAAGGAAAAATTTAATTACTCTCGCCAGTGTTCAAGCACAGAAGGAAGACGGCATCTCTTGTATGATTTGCCCCCGGTAGCTGGCCTGCAACTTTGGGCGGTAAGGGATTACGGAAACTCCGCTCCTTATCAGATCACTATTCGAGTACTTGAAGAGGGCCATCTTGTGCCCCTTCCCCAAGGAGGGCGCCTCGGAGGCATTCTTCTCAAAAATGTCCCCTATGGTCGGGCCAAGGCTCAGCCCGAAGGAGACGTTTACTTTTCGCACCCAGACTTTACCGAGGAAAACTATACCGGAGACCTAACGCCCCAGGGTAACGCCGTCTTTTGGCTACCACCTGGTTATTGGCGTCTGATGGTCGATCCCCTTCAAGGGGAAAAGCTTGCCCAACTTGAGGCCCGCCTGATTCCAGTCTTTCCTGGTTACCTCACCGAGGTGGAATGGCCGGCCTCGGTCTCGCGCCTCTTTGAGGAAGATGGTTCCGTAAGGCTGGAGATCATAGGCCATGGTACTGAGGGGACTCACGGTCATGTAGATTTTGCCCTTTTAAACCTTTCCCGGGAAAGCGCTTTGGAGCCTAGGGTCAAGGACCTTACGGTCCTTGAGGCCGGTATAGCGGGCAAGGTCACCAAAGTGGAGCGGCTCAAGACCCCGCCTGAAGTGGTGGTCCTTCTAGATTCTTCGGGGTCCATGAAATACTCCATGAAGGCGGCCCTTAAGGCCACGGCCAATTTCATCCAGGGGCTTCCTAAAGAGAGCCGGGTCACCCTCATCGACTTTGATACCCGACCGAAATGCCTAGCCAGCGGACCACCGGCAAAGGTCCTCCCTGCCTTATCCAAGGTGCGGGCCAACGGGGCCACGGCCCTTTACGACGCCGTCTTGATGGGGTTGGCCCAACTCAAACAGGCCAATCGCCCTACACTCATTCTTTTTACTGATGGCAAGGATGCTAACTACAACGACACCGGTCCGGGCAGCAAGGCCTCGGCCAAAGAGGTCTTTGAGGCTGCTCGAGAAGCCGGGGTGCCCATCTTTACCATTGGCTTTGGCAAGAGCCCGGATGTAGCTACGCTTTCGCGTCTGGCAGCCTTGACCGGGGGCGAATATTACCCGGCAGAAGACCACCAGGCCCTTAAGAAGGTCTTTGCGCGCATCCGGCAAAACTTCGGCCATCAATGGCGGGTCTATTATGAAAGGCCGCAAAAGGCTGGTCCCGGCGAGAAACCCGTCCTGGCCCTGGTGGTGGACAATAGTGGCTCCATGGAGAAACGTCTTGAACGGGTACGTCAGGTACTCCACGACTTTGTGAAGGGGCTTCCTGAGGGTTTCTTGCTCCAGCTTTTTACCTTCAGCACTGAGGTCTACGTGAAGCAGGTCTTGACCGACGACAAGCTTGCTGTGCTTCGGGGGCTCTCGGAGATGAAACCCCTTTCGGGTACGAACATTTTGGCCTCGGTGGAGGAGGCCTATCGTTTTCTCCATGCCGTGCCTTCTACCCGTCGTTATCTCCTTTATCTCACAGACGAGGCCTTGAAAGTAGATGACAGAGATCAAGAAAAGTTTGAAATCCTCCTTCAAAAACTCAAGGACGACGGGGTGAAGAGCCTTTGGGTGGGCATGGTTGATCAAGACGAGGGAGGGGTCTTTGCCCAGGCGGCCAAGCTCTCCGGAGGCCGTTTTGTGATTGCCCCGCAGCCCGAGGCCTTGGCCGAGGCCCTTTCCGCCCTAGGGAAGGATTTGGCTGGCCCGGTAGAGGGAGAGGGGCATCTTCTGCGAGTGGTCTTCAAGCATACGGATCGTTTCGGGCGCACGAGCCTCTACTCTGCCGCGGTGATCTCCAAGGCCCCGCTCCCAGAATCCCAGGAAGAGACCAAAAATCCTGAGGCCCTTGTTTGGCGAAAGGGTGAAGCCCTTAAACCCTACGGCGGTGAGCTTGCCCGCCTGGTGACTGGAGAGGATGCCGTGGGGCGCGAAGTGCGGGTCTTGAAGCGCATTCCGCTGCATGTCTCCGCAGAGAACAAGGCCGTGCGCCTTACTTTAAAAGAGGCCATCTTTCTCTCTCGCCTCCGCGGTATCGATGCCCCAAGTGGGCGGCGTTTTTTGGCCCTCACCATGACCCTTGAGAACATCCTCCCGCCGCAGGAAGTGGTGGTATATCCCAACGGCTCGGCTCATCCTGCGGCCTGGGTCTCTGGAGCCGGGCAGCAAAACGCCCGCGTAGTTAAAAAAATTCCAGACTACCTTATTCCAGATGCGAGGCTGCATTTCTTCCTTTCCTGGAACAACGAGACCAGTTTTCCGGTCTCTGAAGCCACTTATCTCGCCGAGACCCCGCTTATTCTTCCTGGGGAGAACGAGATCTATGTGCGTCCGGGGCATCCGGTGACTGGAACCATCATTTTTCTGGTCCCAGACGAGTTCATGGCTCAGAGCGCCCTTCACCTTTATGACGTAGCCTACGGACACCTTGACCTTCCCATAAGCGGAGTGCTTAAGGTAAAGCGTGAGGAGATCACCAAACTTCCCACCAAGGCTCCGGCCAAGCTTTCCGATACCTTCAGCCTCACGCTGGAGGGCTTCCGTGACGCAGAGAAACTCTATGAGGTTTCGGCTGAAGAGGGCAATGTCTTTCGGGTGATCGAAGCCACGCTTACCTCCAAGATCCAGGCCCATCTGGCCATCAGGCCTGCCGAACGCTTCTATCTCGCCCTTGAGACCCCTCAGGGGGACTTTCTCTTTAGGCTTCACCCGGTGACTGCTCGGGTACCTCTAGGCTTCTATGAACCCCGTTTGGTGACCCCAGGTTCCTTCAATCGTTTGCGCTTGGTCTTTGAGATCCCGAAGGCCCTGGCCAAGGCCCCGGCCAAACTCCTCATAGATGTAAAGGGTGGGCCAGTGGCAGTGCCTCTGGGAAAGGGCCTTAAAAAGGATTTCTCAGCCGCGTTGGCTTCGGCCAAGGGCAAAGGAGCGGAACTTTTTATAAATGGTGTTTATTGGCTAGAGGAGGACAAACGTCTAGTCCTCGATCTCACGGTACGCGACCTCCGGGACGACCATGCCACGGCAGTGGCGAACTTCCTAGGACTCTCCTTTACCGAGGAGGCCAAGGCTCGCCTCAAGGAGAAATATCTCTCCTTGAGACAGGATCAAACAGGCGGTAAAGGGCTTTCGAACTTTGCCTTCAATCTCAACGGTCCTCAGGTGGGGGATCTTTACCCCACCCTTTTTGGGGAATACCTTACGGCCTTTGATTATGAGACCTTGATCTTAAATGGGGAGACCCGGCGGGGCTTTGTCTTCTTTGATCTTCCGGAGGAGACCACGCCAAAGGACTTTGTCTTGGTCTCTTCGGTCTTCAAGGACCTTAATCTTCCCCTTCCAAACCCTAAGCCCTTTCCTTACCAGGATTGGCTGACCAGGGCTACGCCTTATGAAAGAGAAGACACCTTTGAGCAGGAAGTACAAAGGGTGCTGGCTAGGCTTACTAAGGCCAGACAGGCGCGGGGCTTTGTGAAACCGGGAAGTATGTGCACGGCAGCCACGACGCTTGAAGGCACTCCACCTGCGGGGATACCGGTCCCACCGCCCTCTCTCTTGGTCTCTGGTGGAAAGCGTTGGGAGGAGATCAAGGATCTTAAGACCCTCAAGGAGGCCCTTAAGGGAGTGCGCCTTATTCCTTCAAATTGGCGAGCCTGGCAAGTGGCCTACGCCCCGGAAGCGGTCTTTACCCAGAACTGGGGTACAGAAAACGAATGGGCCCGTTTGGCCGAGGTGGTCCTGAGCCGTCAGGGCTTGGAGACTAGACGTTTGGTGGTGGCTCTTACCGACCAGGGGAAGGAGGCGGTCAAAAAGTTCTATGGAGCCCTTCCCACAGACCTCTATGAACTTCCGGCCTTGGCCTACGATGACGAGCAGGGCAAACACCACCTCCTGATCTTTCCCTTTTTCCGTGAGGCTAGGGAACTCTCTGGACTGATCAAGTCTCAAGACGAAGCCGATGTTTCACCTCCTAAAGTAAGCCTAGAAGTGATCGTAGAGGCCAAACCTCTAGGAGGAGCGCAGAGTCAGGTGGCGGCAGAGATCACTGGCGCCCTTGCTGGAGAAGAGGAAGAGAGCCTTGAGAGGATTGTCCTGCTTTCGGAGAGCATTCCTCTTGCCCAAGCCAGCCTCGATGCCTTAGACCTAGGTTTTGTGGAAGCAGTGGATCGGGAAAAGGGTAGGGTGATCAAGGCCGTGCTCGACACCCCGGAGGGCCGCCGAGTGGGTGAGGAGTCTCTGCCCTTGGCGAAGTATTTTCCGGTGCGGATGCGACTCAAGTTTTACACGCCAGAGGAGACCTATGAGACCGTGCGAGAGCTTCGGGGCAGGGCACGGCTCACGGACTTCTTCTTCGTGATGGGGGTAAATGTTCCGGATCTGCCTGAGGCCTCTCTTGTTCCGGTAGACACAGCCTGGAAGAAGGTCCATGAGGAGGCCAAAAACCCTGACGTTATCTCTTCTTTAAGGTGGCTTGGCCGGGGCATCATTGCTCGGTTTGTGGGGGCCCAGACGGCCTATGAACGTAAGATGGCTCAAAAGCTTGGCCTCACCTTAGTAAGGCTTAAGGATCCGCGTATTCTGGTAGTGACTTTTCGAAGGCCCAAGGCAGGAGACCGCCCTTTGGTTTCTCTCGATCTGGTGAACGCCTATCCTAAGGTTTGGACCAGTGAAGAGAAGGCGGCATACGCCTTCAATATCATGGCGGGCCTCTACTACACCGCGCTAGAGGGAGGGGTTGTACCCAAGGGAATAGATACCTTTACTCTCTGGCGGCTCTTACCGAAGGGTACGCCGATCCTTTTCATCGGGGCGGATGAGGTGGATGAGTTTGCCGAGATCTTGAAACACCAAGGCTACCCTGCCTGGCTTACGGAGCACCTGGCCGATTGCGGGAGATGCCTCCTCTTCCCAAGCCGTCCCCTTGTGGTTAAAGGCAGAGCACGGACGGCCTGGCTTGAGATCGACCCTCACACTTACCGGCTTTATTCTTACCTTGACACTGGAGAACGTGGAGTCACGGAGACCATCTTTACCGAGGACGTGGCCGTGATCGCAGACTACCTGGTGGGCTTTTGGTTGGGGGTGGAGACTTCGGTCTGGTCTACAGCGGCGTTTTCCCTGGTCCTTACCGACTGGAAAGAGATCAAGACCCAAGCCCATGCCTTTGCTCGTCAGCTTGCAGGTTATCTAACAGCAGTGACCAACCCAAAAGACACCCTCGGGCCAGAGGCCGAAAAGGCTGCCCAGGCCCTTTCTGGGGATCTCCTCGGCGCCTTGGGTCTTGAGGGTTTTCGTTATGGGGGCTTCAGTGCCGAGGAACTCCAAAAACAGATCGAGGAAGATACTGCACAAAGGGGCTGGGGTGCTGAGGACGTGAAGGATCTCCTGGAGGAGAAGGATCTAGAAGACTTAAAGGAGAAGATTAAGGAAAAATATCTTGGCTTTACCAACGGCTTCAAGGATGGAGTGGACTGGTACTTTCGTTAAGTTTACCGTTGCCTTTAATCAACGTTATTCTTTCTAAACAGATGATTATTCTTGTGAATCATCGCCTTAAATGGGACTGGAGAAGGGCCGAAATTTACATTATAAAGCTCTATTTCATGTTCAAACCGTTTTCTTAAGATCAAGGTTTTTGGCGATATAAAAACTCATTGAGGAGGTAAATTATGAAGAAGATTCTGGCGTTAATCTTGGTGGTAGGTTTCTGGTGGACGAGCCTTTCTTGGTCTGGAATGCTCATGATCCAAAAGAATTCTTCGGGTGATACCATGCACTGGGCCTGTGAAGATGGTCTCTTCCGCACGGGTACCGACGAGTTTTACACCATTATGGATGCCAATAAGCAGGTAATCTACACCATTATGGTCAAAGAACGTCAATATACTGTAACTACGCCTGAAGACGTCCGCAGGCAAATGGAGGCCATGCAGAAGCAGATGGAACAGATGCAAAGTTCTATGGAGGCCCTGAGCAAAAAGTTTAAGGGCCTGGGGAAACTCTTCGGCAAGAGCGAGCCCGAAGAGGAAACCCCGCCGCCGGAGCCCAAGGTCACCTACAAATCCACCGGAGAAAAGGCGCGGATTGCTGGGTACAAGGCCCGTAAGATCTTGGAACTTCAAGATGGACGTCCAGTGGCCGAGCTCTGGGTCTCTGAAGCCCTAGCCCGAGACATAATGGGGGCCTGTAATTACAAGAAGCTTGAAAAAATGTTCAAGGCCATGGCCCCTGAAGGACAAGAGATGCCTGCCTATCAGAAAGGCCAGGGGCAGAGTGGAGTCATCCTTAAGGAAGAGGGAGTGTTCGGTTTCCCAATAAAGATTGTGGACCTAGAAGGGGGAGAGGTTATCCAGCTCATCAAGGCGGAAAAGAAGAAAATTCCGCGTTCCTACTTTCAAGTCCCGGCTGGGTTCAGGAAGGTTAATTATCAGGCAGGTCCCATGATGGGCAAACCATTTTAAAAGAGATAGGAGTGTCCACCCTCATTTATACAATTGGGTGGGCACTCCTTAGTTCATCTTTTCTCTTGTAATTTTTCCGTTTGACAATCTAGCCAGTAAAAAACCACCCTTAGAGGCTGAATCTCCTTTCATCGTGATTCCCACCCCTTTTAATTAGGCTGAGAACTATGTCTCACCTGCAGGAACATCGAAAATTGTCCCATGTTTCCATTCCTTTTAGGTAGGCTGAGAACAGGTGGAAGTGTTGGGCATACGAAGAAGGAAGGATCTAGTTTCCATTCCTTTTAGTTAGACTGAGAACGGTTTGCGAAAAAAACAGGATTGGTGCCTTCTGGCTCGTTTCCATTCCTTTTAGTTAGGCTGAGAACTTAGCGGAAATGTAGTCAATGTGAGAATAGAAGCATAGTTTCCATTACTTTTAGTTAGGCTGAGAACCGCGGTCTATTAAGCCCTTTTTAAGGGGTTCTAGCTAGTTTCCATTCCTTTTAGTTAGGCTGAGAACCATAAGGGACCTACAGAACAAAGTTAAAAGTATCTCGTTTCCATTACTTTTAGTTAGGCTGAGAACACGCCCGAAAAGGGGAGCGCCATCTTGGCTATTACGGAAATTTCCATTCCTTTTAGTTAGGCTGAGAACTTTGTTTACTATTATGCAAAATACTATTGCGAAAACTAGTTTCCATTCCTTTTAGTTAGGCTGAGAATCAGCTGAACCGGATCTGGAAAAACGTAAGAGAAGCTTGTTTCCATTCCTTTTAGTTAGGCTGAGAACGAGAAAAATGCATCAAGGCCTGCAAGCTGAAGATCGATTTCCATTCCTTTTAGTTAGGCTGAGAACAAATGAGCTTACAAGAAACCCTCTCCAAAATATTCTCATTTCCATTCCTTTTAGTTAGGCTGAGAACTTGAAGAACGGCCAAGGTCTTCAAAATAGCCTCATCAGTTTCCATTCCTTTTAGTTAGGCTGAGAACGCGACAAAGTACGCGCTGCCATGCGTGACGGCGTGCCTTTCCATTCCTTTTAGTTAGGCTGAGAACTCTTCTTTGCGTTGCTCAACAATCT
>CAZROA010000053.1:0-5754 GCA_964601575.1 uncultured Thermodesulfobacteriota bacterium | reverse complement strand
CGGCCCGCCTTTGATGTGGAAATCCAGATAATCCGGGTCTCCGGGGTAGCCTTCGTCCGCACTCCAGACCTGCTTTCCCGTCTCCGGGTCTCGTCCAAAGACCGCCACCTTTGAGCCCCGCACAAAGACCGGGGCGTGGATACCGAATTCCGAAGGGCTATCACCATGGAGTACCGTATGGGTCTCGGCAAAGAAATACCGCAGACCGTATTCTTCTAGGTATTTCTCAAGCCCCGGGACATAAGCACACTCAGGAAGCCAAATGCCCACTGGTGGCCGACCAAAGGTGCGTTCATAATCCCGTACCGCGGCCTCGATCTGTCCCCGAATAGCCCCTGGGTACAGGGTATAAAAGGGTAAGAAGGCATGGGTGGCGGCACAGGTCGAAATTTCGAGTTTGCCCAGGTCTTGGAAACGACGAAAGGCCTGGGTGAGGTCCTTCTCATATCTCAAAAAGGTCTCCCGCGCCTGCTCAAAGCGATTCAGGTGCATCCAGGCTGCGGCTTCAAACCCAGGGGCCTCGCGCCGCACACGTTCGATCTCTGCTCGGGCAAGATTGATTAGACCCTCGATGTATTTCAAAAATTCTTCCTGAAGAAGCGGGCAGCGCATCATACTGGTGAGGGTGGGGGAAATATCCATCGAGAGCTTGAAATCTACCCCTTCTTCCACGAGATCTTCAAAGAGATGAATAAGCGGGATGTAAGTATCAACCAGGGCCTCATGGAACCACTCCTCGGGAAAGCCTAAAGGTTGCCAGATACCCGCTGCCCCGTAAACCACCCGGCGCCGAAAATAAGGCAGATGGGCATGGAGGTGCAAAATGAGATAACCGATGGAATGTTCTGCCGTGCCCATTTTAGACTCAAGGGGCCTGATGGTCGGGTGTTCAATAGGCTCAGAAACAGTCTTATAGGAGACCGGGGCCTCTCCAGGGCCAAGCCGCCCGGTATGAGCCAGATTTGAGATTTCCGTAAGCTCAAGGATTTTTCCATCCTCTCTGACTGCCACCAGCTGCACCCGGTAGGCCTTATCTGGCTCCACCCAGAGATACCAATTGTCCGCCTGGGACAAATCTACAGCGACGTCTTTGTCTTGGTGGTGATAAAGCTCGCCAAAAAAGTCGTGAAAGACCTTGATGTAAGTAGTGACGGACTTTCCTGCGGCGAATTTTCCAAGTTTTTTGGCCAAGGACTCCTGGTCCAAGTGCCAGTAGGCAAAGAGCCGTCGTTCATCAATGGGCATGAGGACGATCTTTTCTCGTCTAGGGGAGACGAAGATCTCTGCCGAGTCAAGAATGACCGCCAAACGCCTGGTATTTTGAGAATCATAGAGGACCAATCTCGCCCGATAAAAGGCATTATCCGGGACGTGGTTGACGACCCAATCTCTAGCTAGGCCGATGGCGCGCTTTTCCTCTGGGCGAAAGACGACCCACTCCTCTCCTTTCTTTTGTAAGATCTCCAGACGGACCTCGGCTTCTTTCCAGGAAAGGCCAAGGGGCTTTAGATGTTTTTCTTCTATCTCTTTCCAGAAGCCTTTTGGTACCTCCCACCAGGCCTTGAGATTGACCTGATCGGGTTCGACCACCTGCCGGGCCAGAAAAAGCCCCTTCACCGCCGGGACTTCAAAAGAGGAACTTTCTAGGAGGGCTACTGTTTCAGGGGGGATGAGCCTTAGGGCCAGGATCTTCTTTAGGCTCTTTCCGGTTTCACGATGGGTCACATGAAATTCAAGGGCCTTTACCGCCCCGAGGATCAAAACATAATCTTTTAGGCCCAAAGGCTGCCATTCTTCTTCTGGGAAATTGGTTATCGGATCCGGGTGACGCAAGATACGAAGAGAGACCTCGATGTCCTTTTTCCAAGAAAGTCCAAGGCCGAGTTCTATATCTCGCCTCACATTTTCCCAATCAATATCAGCCAAGGTTAGATGATGACGACGTTCATTTTCAGAGACCAAGACGATTTTCGGCGTGTAATGGAAAGGGCTATATAATTCCAAGGCAAGCCGGCGTTTGCGCAAGAGCCGGGCCTCGTAACTTCCAGGGAAAAAGATCTCTTCGGTCTCATTCAGAAAGCTTACCTTGCGGGAAAACACACATTTATCTCCTTGAAAGACCTCTAGGTAGAGGTCTTCCTCCGGCAAAGAGACCCTTTGGGTCAATTCTTCCGGCCAGGTAAAACGGACTAATTGATGGGCTACTTCGATCTTCATAAGGATCCTCCTTCAAAGGATAAAACCATCTTTTTCGGCGGAGGACAAAGTTTTTTTACTCTGGACCAGAATCGGTCTACCTCTGCCGGGGGTTTCCGGGGCCTAGTATGCGGGTGTTTCGGACTAAAAGGACACTTTGGCAGGCCCAACCGAGCGCCCTCTCTTAGGCCGATTCTTTCTAAAGTTTGAAAAATTTCCTCTTTGGTAAAGGTAAGCACCGGACGAAGGATCGTCAGGGGAAGACCTTGGTCAAGAAAGGAAAGGATCGGAAGGGTTTGACTGGCCTGTTCGCCGAGGATTTCCCCGGTAGCCACGGCAGAGAACCCTTCTTTTTCAGCTAGTCTAATGGCCAAATGCAGCATAAGGCGTTTACAAAAGAGACAACGTTCCCGCTTAGGGACCTCTCTTGCCAATTCTTCCAAGATCTTTCGATAAGGCTGGACCCAGAACTTAAGGCGCATTTCGGGGAAAAAATAGGCCAGGGCTTGGCCGATGTGTTTGACTTTGGCTCGCCGCCCCTGGACCTCATCATCAAAGAAGATCAGCCCTATCTCCTGGCCCCGACGCCCTAAAAGATAGCCTGCAAGCAGGGAATCAGGCCCACCGGAGAAGAGAAGAAGTACTTTCTCTCCGCTCCCTACCGGAAGGCCTCCTGGGGCGGCTTTGGGATTCACCAGTAACCAAAATTTTCCTTCTTTGACTTCTAGGCGAAGCTCCAGACGCTCTGGGGGATAATTGTCCCAGGCGTTCTCAAGGCGCTTTCGGGCCTCGGTTCCGAGTTGAGCCAGAAGGGTCTTTTTAAAAGCCAAGGCCTCTGACCAAAGACGACGTGGATGAACGCGATCCACATAAACCACATAGGTAAAGGGCCTTTTGGGCAAGATTTCTTCAGGGACCTTGGGATTGTCAGGAGAAAGGCGAAAGAGCCTGGCCACCTTCCCCAGACCGAAATGGGAAAGAAGGAGTCTTTCTAGGTTAGCAGGGCCTTTGACCAGAAAGCGATTTTCTTGTTCTTCTAATTGGAAGGAAAGGCCAAGGGCGCTTCCTCGGCTGGCCAAGGTCTCCCAGACTAAGCGGACAAAGTCCCTTTGGGTGCCGGGCCGTTTGGTCCCTATTTCTCCGGAAAGGCTGACCAACCATTCAATCTGAGACATCTTTTTTGGTCCAACAACCGCTTTTTACCACCGGGCGCCTGGAGACGTCTCCGCGATATACATAGACAAAGGCCTTAAGGACCGACCCGTCTTTGAGCTGCACGGGGAGAAGACGCCTTTCGTATTCCTTTCCCTCTTCTTCGATCTCATCTAAAAGGGCCAAGGTCCCGAGGTCTATCTCGTATACCTCGCCGTGTATTTTGCCCCTCCCAGGCTTGATTCCCGGATACCAACCTAGGTCATACATGACATAGCCAGAAAGTTCGGCTTCCCCTAAAAACTTGGCCTTGGCCAGATATTTGTGCAAAGAGAAACCTCGTTTGAGGGTCCCGTAAACAAAGACGTAAAGTCTCATAATGCTCTATGCTGAACCAAAAATCGTCTCCTGCCAAATGATTTTCATCCCTTATCAACCAAAACCGTTGCGAACGATTTTCAGAATCATGAAGAAAAAGTGGTATCTTGAAGGCACTTTAGGATGAGGAGGTAAAGATGGCCCTTTATAAGATCCACCCCATTGTCGTCGGGAGCAAGATCTTAGACAAGGGGATGATGACCTATCACTGGGATTACGGCAAGGAATATCACATTCCCGTCTACTGTTGGTTGATCGAAGGTGGTGATAAAAATATCCTGATCGATACAGGGTTTATGGGGGTTATCAAGTCTGAGGCCCGGGAAAAGGCCATCGGTGGAAAGATCTATACCTTTGAGGAAGGACTGGCCAAATGGGGCCTCACCCCCAAGGATATTGATATCGTTATCCATACCCACCTCCACAACGACCACTGCGAGAATGATTTTAAATGCGTAAACGCCGTCTTCTACGTCCATGAGCTGGAATTTGAAACGGCTTACCATCCCCACCCCTTAGACTATCGCTACGTGGTGGACTACTTCGAAGAAATAGACAAGGCCGGTCAGATGGTTCATCTAAAGGACGAAGAGAAAGAGATCGTCCCCGGCATTCGGGTGGTGCATACCCCAGCTCACACCAGAGGTGGTTATACTGTCTTGGTCCAGACCGAAAAAGGGCTTGCGGCCATCACCGGTTTTTGCGTCATCTTGGAAAATTTTTATCCACCTAAAGAGATACTGGCCCTGGAGATGGAGGTCATCCCTCCGGGGATCACCATTGATCCTTATCTGGGCTATGATCAAATCTTGCGGGTACGCAAGATGGCTGACATCGTCTTGCCCCTTCACGAACCGCGCTTTGCCGCCATGGAGACCATCCCAGATGATCTTGAGAAAAGCTAACTTATTGAGCGATGGGAATGGTGAGCATGGGCATGACGCTCTTGGTCTTTCCCGCCTCCAAGGCAAAGAGCTGGTTGAGGAACATAAAGGTAGATTTGCTCTCTAGATCGGCATCGTCGATATAAAACCATTTTCCTCGGTAGTGTACCGCTACCGCCGCCCCTTGGGGGAGGAAAGGGCTTACTTTTACGGTGAAAAGGTCCTTTAGCATGGAGGACCAGGCAAAACGTTTCCCTTCTTGTGTTTTGGTGACCGTTACTTTACCGGCGGCCTCGTCTTCTGGCGGGACCTCTACTCCGTGGGAAAGATAAAACAAGACCCCGATCAAGGCCCTGGTTTCTACTCGCAGAGAATAGACGTTTTTAGTGGTGAGATCAGTGGTCAAAGGATAGAAATTCCGGCCTGGTTTAAGACCCAAGAGCCGTAAAAGTTCCTTGGTCTCCGGTAGGTCTTGGGCCTTTTCGTCGAGATACATCCCGGGTGTTGGTGGCTCTCCCGGGCGGTAGACAAAGTCAAGGAGCCTTTTTTGTTGCAAGAACCTCAAGAGCTGGGTGGCGCGGTAAAAGTCTTCAAATTCGGGTTTGAATTCCGGTGTCGGCCCGGAGGCACTGGGGGCATTTTGGAGTTCGTTTAGTTGTTGTACACAAAGACGAAAGATGCGGGCTACGTTCCAGCCTGAGTGATAGAGGAGGATAAGATGCTCGACCGGAATAGGGGAGAAGAGTCGTTCGACGAATTTTTCTCCCTGAAGCGGAATATAAGTGATGGTGGGTTTTTCGGCATAGGAAAGATTTAGGCCGGCGGAATAGGAATCCGGCTCGGATTCTTTGATAGAGGCCCCGGCGTTTATAGAACCACCTAGGGAGTACTGGGTAGAGATGCTGTTTACTTCCAAAAATACGGGATTGTCCCGGTAGCGGAGGCGCACCAGGTTTAAGAGCATTTGTTCGTTACAGGATTGTTGAAGGGCCAGATTGTAGTTGATCCGCGTGGATTTTAAGGCCTTAGGCCCGGTGGCGGCGCAGCCGGACAAAATAAGCGCTAAGATAAAGATTAATTTAGGTGTTATTCGGACCACTTCCCCCTCCGAACTTGACCGGATTTATTATCAAATTTCGGCCAC
>CAZROA010000052.1:0-6989 GCA_964601575.1 uncultured Thermodesulfobacteriota bacterium | reverse complement strand
CAATATGGCCTCTGATCTCTATCCGGAGGTAAAGATCTATCCCGGGGTGAACACGAGTTTTTACGGGGCCAATCCGGCCTTAGGAGAATGGCAGGAGAAATGTCGCGGCTGTGGGGATTGCATTATCCACCTGACCGGAGGCCTTTGTCCTATTGCCCGGTGTGCCAAGAATCTCCTGAACGGGCCATGTGGGGGCTCTCAAAATGGGAGGTGTGAGATCAGGCCTGATGTCCCTTGTGTGTGGCATCAGATCTACGAGAGACTTAAGGCCCGCGGGGAGGTAGAGCGGCTCTATGAGATCTGGCCAGCCAAGAACTGGATCCCGGCTGGCCATGGCGGGCCGAGGGAAAGAATACGCGAAGACCTACAAGTCAATAATGCCAAGCAATCTCAGGGGTAGGAGGGCGTGGTGAGTAAGGAATATAAGGCGGAGAGTCATCTGGAAAAACTCCTCAGAGGAGGTCATTTCGTCGTCACCGGTGAGATCGGTCCTCCGCGAAGTGCCGATGCCGAAGTGGTCCGAAGGAAGGCCCGAATAGTAAAGGGCTACATAGATGCCGCCAATATTACCGATTGTCAAACGGCGGTGGTCCGGATGTCAAGCATCGCCTCGGCGGTGCTCCTCATGGCCGAGGGGATAGAGCCGGTCATTCAGATGACCTGTCGGGACCGGAACCGCATCGGTATCCAGGCAGACTTGCTTGGGGCCTCGGCCTTGGGGATCAAGAACCTCCTTTGCCTTACCGGGGATCATCAAAAGTTCGGTGATCATCCCGAGGCCAAGGGGGTCTTTGACCTAGATTCCATCCAGCTCCTGGACATGGTCCGCCGGATGCGGGATGAAGGGAAGTTTCAGTCCGGTAGCGAGATAAAGGGGGTGCGGCCTCGGTTTTTCCTCGGTGCCGCGGCCAATCCCTTTGCCGATCCATTTGAGTTTCGGGTCTATCGCTTGGCCAAAAAGGTAAAGGCCGGGGCGGAGTTTATCCAGACCCAGATCGTCTATAACCTTGAGCGCTTTAAGAAATTTATGGAGATGGCCCGGGACATGGGGCTTACGGAGAAGGTCTATATCCTGGCCGGAATTACCCCACCTAAGTCCTTTGGGATGGTCCGGTACATGAAATACAACGTCCCCGGGCTCGATGTACCGGATGAGATCCTCTCCCGGATGAAGGCGGCCAAAGACAAACGGGAAGAAGGCATCCAGATCGCCGTGGATATCATCCAGCAGGTGAGAGAAATCCCTGGGATCGCCGGGGTTCATATCATGGCCATCGAATGGGAGGAGGCCATTCCAGAGATCGTCAAGCGGGCTGGGCTCTATCCGCGACCGGAGATGAAGGAGGCCCCTTCGGAACTCTTTGTGGAACGGCCTGTGCCTGAGGTTCGAGTGGAAAAGGCCCCTGAGGTGGCGCCCGAGGCCCCGCCTGAAGAGGCCCCGCCCAAGGTGGAGGTCCCGGTGGCGGCCTTAAAGGATGTCTTCTCCGCCTTGAGAAGCAGCATGGATGCCCTGAGGGAAGGGGTCAATCTCTTGCACGATGGCCTGGCTAGTCTAGAAAGGACCCTCCTTGGGGAAGTACCCGAGGGTCCACCGGAGGGGCCGCCGGGGAAGCCCGAAGTTCCAGAACGCAAGGAAGAAGAGGAACGGGCCAAGAGGATTGCCGATCTCCTCTCTGCAGCCAAGGCCGCCCTTGATGCTACGGAGTTGTCTAAGGCCGAGGAGATTTACAAACAGGTCCTTTCCCTTGAACCGGATAACGAAGCGGCCAAGCAAGGATTAAAAGAAATAGAAAAACAGCGAAAGATAGCGACGTTAGTCAGCGAAGCTAAGGAAAAATTTGAAAAAGGAGAATTAGACGAGGCCGAAAGGCTCTTCAAGGAGGCCTTAGAGCTTTCTCCGGGGCTTGAGGAGGCGGAGGAGGGGCTTAAGGCCCTTTCGGCCAAACGAGAAGAATTGGCCAAAAAGGCGGAAGAAGAGGCCAAAAAAGTAGAAGAGGAGAAGGTAGAAGCCCCGGTTGAAGCTGTGGCCCCGGAGATAGCGGATATCTTGCTCTTTCCTGATCTTTCCTTGGAATATCGTGAGGTCTCCGAACGGGCAGCGGGGATCGCCGAAGACATCTACAAGGAACCCGGGACGGCCTTCATCCGCGAGGTCCAGATCGGGGCTGGGGAGAAGGCCTTTAAGATCGGGGGGACCAATGTCCTTCCCTTCCATCTATTCGAAGGGGAAATGAAGAATACCCCTCGAATCGCCATGGAGGTCTTAGACATCAAGCCTGAGGACTGGCCGGAGAGTATCGCCAAGTATTTCGAAGACGTCTGGCATGATCCTGGGCAGTGGGCCAAGAAGTGTGTGGAAGTCTACGGGGCCGAGGCCATCAACGTCTATCTCATGGCTACAGATCCGAACTTTATGAACCTTGGCCCGGATCATGCGGCCAAGGTGGTGGAAAAGGTGGTCAAGGCGGTGGATGTCCCCTTGGTCATTTGGGGTTCTGGGCACGCGGAAAAGGACGTCGAGGTCCTGCGAGAGGTGGCTGGAGTCCTGGGGGAGAGTAAGGCCATGATCGGTCCAGTGGTAGATGCCAACCATCGGGCCTTGGGGGCCACGGCCATGGGGTATGATCTATCCATTGTGGCCTCAAGCCCCATCGACGTGAATCTGGCCAAGCAACTCAACATCCTCTTAGAGAACGTGGGGGTGCCCTTGGAAAAGATCGCCATGGACCCCTCGGTTGGGGCCTTGGGCTATGGTCTGGAATATACCTATTCGGTCATGGAACGAATCCGTCTGGCGGCCCTTTATGCCCAGGACGAAAAGCTCCAAGTCCCCTTTATCATCAACGTTGGAAGAGAGGTCTGGAAGGCTAAGGAGGCCAATCTCCCGAGCGATGATCTCCTCGGAGATCAAGAGGTTCGTGGGATAGCCATGGAGTCTATCACCGCCATTTCTCTGCTCTTGGCCGGGGGTGACTTTTTGATCATGCGTCATCCCAAGGCCATTGAGCTGACCAAAAAGGTTGTTTCTGGCTTAATGGCTCAACAAAACTAGGGAGGAGGAAGGATGTCGAGGATTATTGCCACGGCAGCCATCAGGGGCGCGCACAAGATCGTAGAAGAGGCCTTAGAAAAATACGAAGAAGCGGTCAAGAAATTCGGTAAGGAGCAAGAGATCGGTTTCCCGAACACGGCCTATTATTTGCCCATCATCTACGCCATCTTAGGCTATCCGGTCAAGAAACTCGGTGATTGCCAAGAGGTTTTGGAAGAGGCCAAACGACTCCTGCCCCCGATTCCTTCGGAACACCTTTGGCTGCCGTATCTCGGTCCGGCCCTTGATGCCGGTATGGCTACCTTTTTTGCCGAAGAGATTATCGAGGCCATTCGCTACCTTGAAGACCCGAATTTTTACACCAAGACCGAAGAGCCGGTTAACGGAAATATCTGGCTTGGGGCGGCGGATGACGTCATCTTTCGTAAACGGGGAGTTGAATTCGTAGACGGTACCGCCCCGGGGTTTGCCGCCTGTCTTGGGGCCCCGCCCTCAAAGGAGATCGCCGAAAAGATCGCCCATGAACTTTTGGAAAAGACCCTCTATGTCTTTATGCACTCGGACACCAACGGGGTGCGCATGGCTGAACAGCTTAAAGAGGCCGGGGTCCAGCTCGGGTGGCCCACGCGTCTCATTCCCTTTGGGCCAACCACCTCTTCGGCGGTCTTTGCCATTGGTTTTGCCTGCCGGGTGGCCATGGCCTTTGGCGGGATCAAACCCGGTGACTACATGGGTAACCTCCTCTACAACAAGGATCGAACCTTTGCCTTTGTCATTGCCTTTGGTCCGGTCTCAGATGAATGGTACGCCAATGCCGCCGGGGCCATCAATTGGGGCTTTCCGACCATCTCCGATTGGGACATCCCGGAGATCAAGCCCTTTGGTGTCTGTACTTACGAGCATGTGGTCTCCAAGGTGCCCTACGAAGAGATCGTCGAGCGGGCCTTGGAGGTCCGCGGTCTCAAGGTCACGGTGACCAAGATCGATATCCCGGTGGCTTATGGCCCGGCCTTTGAGGGCGAACGGGTGCGCAAGGGTGATCTCTATCTCGAGTGCGGCGGTGGACGGACGCCGGCGGTAGAGGTCCTGATCTCTAAGCCCCTTGACGAGGTGGAGGACGGAAAGATCGAGGTCTTTGGTCCGGAGATAAACGAAGTGGAAAAGCTCGGCCTTGAAGGTCCCCCGTATAGGTTGCCCTTTGCCATCGTGGTTGAGGTAGCCGGGGCCAACATGCAGGAGGACTTTGAGGCCATCCTTGAGCGACAGTTCCACCACCTGATCAACTATGCCCAGGGGATCATGCATGTCGGGCAACGGAATATCATGTGGCTCCGTATTAGTAAGGCGGCGGCGGAGAAGGGGTTTCTCTTTCGGCATATCGGCGAGATCCTCTATGCCAAGCTTAGACAGGAGTTTTCGGCCATTGTCGATAAATGTCAGGTAAAGATTTACACCGAAGAAGATAAAGTCCGTGAGATCATCGAGTTTGCCAAGGAGGTCTATGCCCGACGTGATGCCCGTATCGCCGGGCTTACGGATGAAAGCGTTGATGTCTACTATTCTTGTACCTTGTGTCAGAGCTTTGCCCCGAATCACGTCTGTATCATCACCCCGGAGCGGGTGGGGATGTGCGGGGCCTATAACTGGCTTGACGGAAAGGCCTGTTACGAGATCAACCCCACCGGCCCGAACCAGCCCATTGAGAAGGGCGAGCTCCTCGATGAAAGGCTTGGTCAGTTCAGCGGTATAAACGAATTCGTCAAGCAGGCCTCTCGCGGAAAGGTAGAGCGGGTGAGTCTTTATAGTATCCTGGTCGATCCGATGACGGCCTGCGGGTGTTTTGAGTGTATCGCTGCGGTGCTACCCACCTGTAACGGCGTGATGATCGTCAACCGTGACTATATGGGTATGACCCCTACGGGAATGAAGTTTACGACCATGGCCGGCATGGTTGGCGGTGGTCAGGTGACCCCTGGGTTTATGGGGGTTTCTAAGCACTATATCACCTCGCGCAAGTTCCTCTTGGCCGAAGGAGGACTTAAGCGGGTGGTCTGGATGCCCAAGATGCTCAAGGAGGAGCTCAAAGAAAAACTGGTCCAGCGAGCCGAGGAATTGGGTGTGCCGGATCTCATCGACAAGATCGCCGATGAAACCGTGGCCAATTCCGAAGACGAGGTGCGCCAGTGGATCGAGAAGGTGAAACACCCGGTGCTTGAGATGGAACCGCTTATGTAAACCAAAGGAGAAGGGGTAGGGAAGATGGGTCTTACCGGAATCCAGATATTACAGATGCTACCAAAGACCAATTGTAAGGAATGCGGGTTCCCCACCTGTTTGGCCTTTGCCATGAAGGTGGCCGCCGGGCAGGCAGATATCGCCGCCTGTCCCCATGTCTCAGAGGAGGTCAAGGAAAAGATCGCCGAGGCCTCGGCCCCTCCGATCAGGACGGTCAAGCTTGGAAGCGGTGATCATGTGATCCCAGTAGGTGGGGAGACGGTGCTCTTCAGACACGAAAAACGTTTTGAAAACCCACCGCCCATCGGTATTCGGATAACCACCGAAATGGCCGAGGAAGAGGTGGCGGATCGCCTGGCCAAGTTTAAGAAATTTCGATGGGAACGGGTGGGGGTCCAACTCCATCCCGAGGTAATTGCCCTTGAAGATACCAACGGGGAGGCTGATCGCTTTGCCGCCTTGGTGAAGAAGGTGAGGGAAGAGGCCCCGGAGGCGGTCTTGGTGCTTATGGGCGATAAGAAAGAGGTCCTTTCTGCCGGGGCCAAGGAATGTGGCGACCATAAGCCGCTTCTTTATGCCGCAACCATAGACAATTTCAAAGAGATGGGGGAACTGGCCAAGGAGTTGGGCTATCCCTTGGCGGTCAAGGGGGATTCTCTGGCGGAAACAGCCCGTATCTCTGAAGAATTGATCAAGATGGGGCTCAAAGATCTGGTCCTTGACACCAGCCCGCGGGGGGTGCGGGAACTATACGAGGACCAGGTCATCATGCGGCGGGCAGCGATTAAGAAACGTTTTAAGCCTTTTGGGTTCCCGAGCATCACTTTTCCCTATCGGTTCACGGAAAACATCGTTCTTGAATATATGATCGCCTCGGTCTTGGTGGCCAAATACGCCGGGATGATCATTCTTTCTGATCTGCCGGGCGATCTCTTGTATCCGCTCCTGGTTGAGCGCATGAATATCTTTACCGATCCCCAGCGGCCTTTGGTGGTGGAAGAAGGGATCTATCCACTCAACGGGCCGGATGAAAGCTCTCCAGTCTTGATCACCTGTAATTTTGCCCTCACTTATTTCATCGTCTCCGGTGAGATCGAGGGCAGTCGTGTACCCTCCTGGTTACTTATCAAAGATACCGAAGGGCTTTCGGTGCTTACGGCCTGGGCGGCGGGAAAATTCGGGGCGGATACTATCGCCGAGTTTGTGAAAAAGTCAGGCATCGCAGACAAGGTCAATCATCGTAAATTGGTCATTCCAGGATACCTGGCCTCAATTAAGGGCGAACTCGAAGAAGAATTGCCTGATTGGGAAATCATCATCGGGCCGCGGGAGGCCAGTGGCCTTCCGGCCTTCCTCAAAGAGTGGAAAGCAGCCTAAACCTTTGATTTTCAAGCGGAGATCTCCGTATAAGAAAAATTATTTAAAATATTCAATAAATTTGATAGGAGGAAGAAATGAGTCAAACGGTAATTTGTATTGCTGAAAGTATTAATATCATGTCTAAGACCATCGGTCCGGCCATGAAAGAGCGCAACCCCGAGCCCATCCAAAAGATGGCCAAGGAAGAGACCGAACTAGGGGCCGATTACCTTGACCTCAACATCGGCCCGGCCAAAAAGGACGGCCCGGAGTTGGCTAGCTGGATCGTAAAGGTAGTCCAGGAAACAGTAGATACCCCTATCTCCCTGGACACCACCAATCC
>CAZROA010000051.1:0-19270 GCA_964601575.1 uncultured Thermodesulfobacteriota bacterium | reverse complement strand
TCCACCGGGATCTCTTTTTCCTTAAGAAGCCTCAAAAAGGCCACGGCATAAGGGGCGCCACTGGCTCCGGTAATAGCCACCAAAAACTTAGAGCGCACTAGCCCTCCTCCTTCGCCCGCCGGGCTTCCTCACGAGCCAGACGATCACATCTCTCATTTTCAGGGTGTCCACTATGCCCTTCTACCCATTCCCAGGTAACCTCATGGAGGCGAGTGAGCTCGGAAAGCCTCTCCCAAAGGTCTCTATTCTTTACCGGTTTCCCAGAAGAGGTCTTAAAGCCATTTTTTTGCCACTCGGGAAGCCACTTAGTGATTCCATCTAAGAGATAGCGCGAATCGGTATAAATACGGACCTTTGAAGGCCGCCGTAAGGCAGAAAGGGCCTCTATGGCGGCCATTAGTTCCATACGATTGTTGGTCGTTTCTCTTTCCCGACCGGTAACTACCTTCTCGTGGGCGCCAGACCGTAAGATGGCAGCATACCCTCCAGGCCCAGGGTTTCCCAAACAGGCCCCGTCAACAAAGATCTCTACTTCTTGGTTTAGCTGATTTTTTTCTTGGGTTAAATATTCTTGGACGATCTTGGCCCCGGCACTGGTCCCCAGGCGAGAAGCGCCGGCCCTAAGAAAAGCCAAAGCCTGAGCCAGGGTGCGAATACCACCGGCGGCCTTTATGGATACTCGCCCACCCGTGGCCTCAAAGAGAAGCTTCACGTCTTCAAGGGTGGCCCCTCCAGGACCAAAACCAGTAGAGGTCTTCAGAAAATGGACCCCGGTTTCGGAAAGGACCTGGGCGAGCTTTATCTTTTCTTCCCTGGTCAGATAGCCACATTCCAAGATGACCTTGATGGTTGTTTGCGGGACAGAGGCGAGGATCTCTTCCATTTCGCCAACCACAAATTCAAAACGCCCCTCTTTCACCCAACGCAGATTGACGACTACATCGATTTCCTGGGCCCCGGCGGCGACCACTTCCCTGGCCTCATAGGCCTTGACCGAAGTAAATTGAAAGCCCAAGGGGAACCCAATCACTGTACAGACCTTTACCGAACTCCCTTTCAAAAGCTCGTGAGCCAGGGGAACAAAGGTCGGGGCCACACAGACCGCGGCCATCCCGTAACGCTGCGCTTCCTCGCAAAGCCGTTTGATCTCACTTGTTGTGCTTGTCGGAGCAAGTAAAGTATGATCAATAAAGGGGGCTGGATTAAGGTCTTCTTTGGTCAAGGAGGTCTGGTTTCCCATGAATAATTATTATCCCATCTTTCTGCGGATCGAGCAAAAACTTTGCCTGGTCATCGGCGGCGGCAAGGTGGCGGAGAGAAAGGTTCAGACCTTGCTTGAGTCCGGGGCCAAGGTAAGGGTCATTGCCCCAGAGGTTACTCCTTCCATTGAGAAATGGGCAGAGGAGGGAAAGATTGAGCTTTTGAAACGCCCCTATCAACCAGGAGATCTTGAGGGGGCCTGGCTGGTCATCGCGGCCACCAATAACCCAGAAGTCCAAGAACAGGTCTTTGCCGAGGCCGAAGAGAGACGCATCTTCTGTAACGTGGTTGATCAACCCCGTTACTGTAGCTTTATTGTGCCCTCGGTGGTCAAACGCGGACGGTTGCAATTGGCCATCTCCACCTCTGGGGCCAGTCCAGCGGTAGCCCGCCGCTTGCGGGAACAACTGGAGGAGACCTTCGGTCCGGAATACGAGGAATTCCTTGAGCTCATGGCCCGTTGGCGTCGAATCATCCTCGAACGCGGTCTGGAAGAAAGAGAAAAACGAGAGATCTTTGAACACCTAGCCTTAGCCCCTATCCCGCAATGGATAAGACGTGGTGATTGGGGTTATCTGGCTGCCTTGGCCAAGGCCTATAATCTACCTTTGGAGGAAGAATAGGGTTATTCGAACCCTTTGGCCTCAAATTCTTTGGCCTTAAGGAGGGGAAGCCCCTTTTCTTTAAAGATCTCCCACAAGAGGCGAAAGGCCGGTGTGAATATCTCCGGGGTTTGGGTGAGCAACTTTTCTACCTCCTCGAGGGCAAAGAACCTCCCGGTTTCTATCTCTACTGGATCTGGCACCGGGGTCTTATTAGTTACCCCTACGTAAAAGCTTACAAACTCCCAACCAGTCTCCTCACAGGCCTCTATGGTCCCTACTTCGATCAGATTACAAAGGATATTCAATTCTTCCTGTAATTCCCTCCGCGCTGCCACTATGTTGGGTTCTCCCGGAGAGACATGCCCGGCGGCCGAAGAATCCCAAAGCCCTGGATGTTCGTCCTTATGGGCTGCTCGTTTCTGGAGATAGATCTCCCCTTTGGGAGAAAAGATAAACACATGTACCGCTCGGTGTCTGAGCCTTTGACGATGGATCTCACCCCGAGGGAGGAGGGCAATGACCCGACCTTTATTGTCCACGGCCTCTAAGATCTCACGCGGGATAACACTGGGACTGTCTCTTCGTTTACGACCTCGTCTCACCATAGGCTGTCGATTCTAACCCCTTCCTTAGGGAGCGCCAAGAAAGTCCTGGGAGCCCAAAGACTGGCGCGCCCAGGAGGACTCGAACCTCCAACCTCTGGGTTCGAAGCCCAGCGCTCTATCCGGTTGAGCTATGGGCGCGCCCTTATTTACCAAACACCACCTACTCCAGCACGTCAATTCCCTCAGCCAAACGGCGCTTTCGCTAACAACCTCCAAGATCAACTAATTCTGGTTATAACAACTTAAAGAAGATATGCAAGTGAGCTGTCTCCAAATAAATTTTTCTGGTAAACTCAGGCCCCTTTAGGAGGAGGATATGCGATTCATTGATTTAGAACGCCAATATGCGGCTTATCAAGAAGAAATCGAGGAAGCCGTCCTCAAGGTCCTTCGCAGCATCAACTATATCCTGGGGCCTGAAGTAGCCGAGCTAGAGGAGCGATTGGCCTCTTTTGTAGGAGTCAAGGAGGCTATCGGGGTTTCTTCCGGGACAGATGCCCTTTATATCGCCCTCAAGGCCTTTGGCGTAAGACCTGGTCAGGTAGTCATCACCACTCCCTTTACCTTTGTGGCCACTGCCGAAGTAATCCGTCGCCTGGGGGCCAGGATCGTCTTTGTTGACGTTGAAGAAGAGACCATGAACATCTCCCCTACGTTAGTAGAAGAGGCCATAGAGAAGGCCCTTGGCCAAGGCCTTGAAGTGAAAGCCCTTATCGCCGTAAGCCTCTTCGGCCTCCCAGCCAATCTGCCTCTCTTAGAAGAGTTGGGTGAAAAGTATGGCCTGATCCTGATCGAAGATGCCTGTCAATCCTTTGGGGCCGCCATCGGCGAAAGACGTTCCGGAAGCTTTGGTCAAGCCGGGGCAATATCCTTCTTCCCGGCCAAACCTCTGGGGGCTTGCGGCGACGGGGGGATGATCTTTACCAATGATCAAGAGGCGGCCAAAAAGATGCGGGCCATCAGGATCCACGGCCAGACCAAGAGATACTGGCATGAATACGAAGGTTTAAATGCCCGCTTAGACACCCTTCAGGCGGCCATTCTTCTGGTCAAATTCAAGTACTTTGAAGAAGAGTTTGCTAGACGCCAGGAGATAGCGGCACGCTACCGCGAACTCCTAAAAGATATACCGGGGATCAAGTGGCAGGTGATCCCCCCTGGTTATCTCTCCAGTTACGCTCAATTTACCATCCGTGCCCCGGAAAGGGATGGTCTGGCCGAATTTTTAAAGGGTAAAGGGATACCAACTGCCGTTTACTATCCCCTTCCCCTCCATCTACAGCCGGCCTTCGCTGACCTGGGCTACAAGGAGGGGGATTTCCCGGTCTCGGAGAGGCTGGCCCAGGAGGTCTTGTCTCTCCCGATGCATCCCTTCCTTGAGCCAGAAGAACAAGAAAAGATCGTCTCCGCGGTGAGGGAGTTCTATGGACGCTAAGATAAACGAGGCCCTGATAGAAAAGACCAAAAAGATAGTCCATATTGCTCTACCCTTTCCCATGTTGATCGAAAAATACTGGCCCAGGGTGCGGGAAGAGGGGCTTTGTCTGGAAGTTGGTCTTGATCACCAGACCCTTGATCGCTATCGGTTGAAGGATTTGCGCTCTATGGCCCGAAAACTCCTTAAGGCTGGGATTGCTTGTACGGTCCATGCTCCTTTCTCTGATCTTTCTCCCGGGGCCTTTGATCGCTTGATCCAGCGGGCAAGCCTTCGTCGTTTGGAGCAAGGGCTTAGGGCCGCACGCTATTTTAGGCCTGAAGTGGTAGTCCTTCATTCCGGTTATCATCCTGGTTATCATCGAGAGAGGGTCTTGGAGTGGCAAAGGAGAGTGATCGAGGCCCTGAAAAGGCTGGTCGAAATAGCCGAGAGGTACCAACTCAGGTTAGCGCTTGAAAACGTCTTTGAACCCGAGCCCTGGTTCCTGACTAAAATCGTTGAAGAGATAAATTCACCTCATTTGGGGTATTGTTTTGATGCCGGTCATGCCTTGGCTTTTGCCAAGTCTTCCTGGGAGCCCTGGCTTGAGGCCTTCAAAAAGCGGCTTTTTGAAATACATCTCCATGACAATGACGGCACCTGGGATGATCATCTTCCTCCAGGGCAAGGAAAGATCCCCTTCTTATCCATCTTTCGATTCTTGAGAGAGCACAACCTTAGGCCTTCTTTCACCTTCGAGGCCCACCGAGAGGAAGACGTTTGGCCAGGGTTGGTCTATCTGGCGGAGGCCTTGGGGCAAACCGGTCTCTTAGACCTGACGTAATTGCCGGACTACTTGGTTGATCTTTTCTTTGTCTTGCGGGGAAAGCCCCTGGAAGCTAACTCCCATTCCCGGGGTGCGTTTACGAATACCCGGAAGCTCTGTATTCCATTCCACCCGGGCTTTGACCTTGATTGGTTCCTCAAGAAGGGGCAGGAGAAATTCCAGCACGATCTCCGTGCCGATGGGTAAAGGATGGGGGGTCTTGATAAAAAGGCCCCCTTCACTGATATTGTCGGCAAATTCGTTAAAAAGAGCCTCTGGAGTGCTATAATCTACCCGAAATACGTAATTTGCCCGCGGAGATTTTCTCTTTTCTTCCATTTCTGGTCCTCTCTTTCCAAGCCCTAATATTTGAACTCGACTCCCTGTTGCTAAAACTTAAAGTAGACGTTATAAATGGCCCCTCAGAAAAGGCTTCCCGAGGAGGAAACCATGTCCAAAATATGCGAAATTTGTGGTCGTCGGCCTCATACCGGGCACAAAGTCAGTCACTCAAACAAACATTCCGGACGGTGGTGGTATCCCAATCTACAGCGCGTCCGGGTCAAACTCCCCTCTGGTCAAGTAAAGAGGATGCGTGTGTGTACCCGTTGTCTCAAAGCAGGCAAGGTCCAAAAAGCCGTTCATTAGGATAACTTTCGTTCCACCCGGATCACACCGTCGACCTGTTTTACGTGGGCAAAGATGCGATCCAGATGGGCCTTGTCAGAGACCTCTAACAAGAAATTAAAGATGGCCCGTCGATCTGGGGTGGTCTTGACCTCGGCCTCTAAGATATTGGCCTCACTGGCACTGATGGCACTGGAAATAGAGGCCAACATCCCCTTCCGATCCACGGCCACCACCGCTACCCGGGCCGGATAAGTAGCCCCATCGGTATTTTCCCAGCGTACTTCTATTCGTCGATCCGGATCAAGGGTCTTTAGATTCGGGCAATCCACCCGATGAACAGTAATCCCCCGCCCACGGGTGATATAACCGATGACTTCGTCTCCAGGCACGGGATTACAACACCGACTGAGGTGGAAGAGGACGTCCTGAGCCCCATCTACGGAAAAGACCTCTCCCCCTCTTTCCAAAGAGAAGGATTTCTTAGTCACTAGGGGTTCTTCTGGTTCTTCTTTAGCCTCGATGTGTAAGAACCGACGGACGACCTGTTGGGGGGTCAGACGACCATAGCCCACCGCCAGGATGAGATCGTCAACGGTCTTGAAAGAAAAGATCTTGGCCACCTCTTTCGCCTGTTCACTATCCAAAAAGGCCGACAAAGAACTCTTGAACTTGCGTAACTCCCGATCCAATATCTCACGACCAGTGACCAAGATCCTCTGGTGTTCTTCTCTCTTAAGCCACTGCCGGATGCGACTCCTCGCCCGGCTGGTCTTGACAAACTTCAACCAATCCCGACTGGGTTTTTGATGGGTGGCGGTGACGATCTCAACGATATCTCCGGTCTGTAGTTCATAATCAAGGGGGACCAAACGCCCGTTCACCTTGGCCCGGGCACAGTGATGCCCTACCTCGGTGTGGATGGCATAGGCAAAATCCACCGGCGTGGCCCCACGGGGAAGGACCTTGATGTCTCCTCCAGGGGTAAAGACATAGACCTCATCCGGGAAGAGGTCCATACGCAGGGATTCAATAAAGTCCCGCGGGTTTTGAAGCTCTTTTTGGAGTTCAACCAGGCGTTTCAACCATTCAAACTGGTGAGACTTGGCTGAATCCGCCGAGATGATCTTTTGTTCTTTGTAAAGCCAATGGGCCGCGATTCCCTCGTTGGCAATGCGATCCATCTCTTCGGTCCGGATCTGGATCTCCATTTGCCGCCCACCGGGACCGATCACCGTGGTATGAAGGGATTGATACATATTCGGTTTGGGAAGACTTATATAATCCTTGAAACGCCCGGGAATAGGCCGCCAAAGGGAGTGGATAAGCCCCAAGACCTCGTAGCATTCCCGCACTTCTTTGACGATGACCCGCAAACCGATGATATCGTAGATGAGATAGAGTTGGTCTATGCCCAGGTTTTGTCGTTCTAATTTACGAAAGATGCTATAGAGGTGTTTGCGCCGCCCAAGGACCCGACCAGAGATCCCTTCTTTGTCCAGGGCTTCCTTGAGGATCTTGATTACCTCGTCGATAAAATCCTGCCTGGCGGCCACTACCCTTTCGACCTCTTCTTTCAGTCGGCGATATTCCTCGGGATAAAGATACATAAAAGACAGATCCTCTAACTCCCTCTTTAACCAATCGATACCCAAACGACTGGCCAGTGGGGCATAGATTTCCAAGGTCTCACGGGCAATGCGTTGGCGCTTGTGTTCCGGCTGGAATTCCAGGGTGCGCATGTTGTGCAGCCGGTCCGCCAATTTGACCAAGACCACCCGAAGGTCATTGGCCATGGCCAGGATCATCTTGCGAAAGTTTTCGGCCTCCTTGTAAATCTTGCTCTTGATAGGGAGGGTGCTGATCTTGGTCACCCCATCGACGATCTCTGCTACTTCACGGCCAAAGATCTTTTCCAGGTCTTCGATGGTGGTCTCTGTATCCTCAACCGTGTCGTGGAGGAGACCAGCAGCAATGGCCGGAAGATCGAGTTTCATTTGGGCCAGGATATAGGCTACGGCCAAGGGATGGGCTAGATAAGGCTCTCCTGAACGGCGCACCTGCCCGGCATGGGCCCGGGCCGCATATACATAGGCCTTTTCTACCAGCCTGGTGTCACAGCCCGGTAAATAAGACTGAATCTGATCTAATATATCGCTCAACCGAACAACGTAGGGTTTGTTCATCTCTCTTTATTAAATGTAGCACCGGCCTAAGACCTAGTCTATGAAATATTATCTCAGGTTCTTTAGGAAAGGCCTATCCAAGTCTTCTTAAGAAGGAGGACGCGGAGGGAGTTTTTCGCCGGAGAGATGATAATTCCCCTCGCCCAAGACCTGGGAACGATAAATATGGAGGACTGAAAGGGAGAGAGCCACCAGGATGGGGCCCAAGAAGATCCCCAAAAAACCGAAACACTTGATCCCCCCCAAGATGCTAAAGAAGATGAAGAGATTGTGGATTTCAGTCCGTCCGCTGATGAAAAAGGGGCGGATAATGGAATCAATCTGGCTGATGAGTAGGGCCGAATAGAGGAAAAGGATCAAGGCCTTCACGTAAAGGGCCTTGGCCAAGAGATAGATCACCGCCGGGCCCCAAACAATGGCCGTCCCCACCAAAGGAATAAAAGAGGCCAAGGCAATGAGAAGACCCATCAGGATGGGTGAGCTAAATTTTAGAAGGGCAAAGATGATAAACCCCAAGGCCCCTTGGGCCAAGGCCGTTAAGAGGCTCCCGTAAAGGGTGGCCTCAAGGACCTGTTGCAATTTTTCCACCAGGCGATCGGCTTCCTCACGAGGGACCGGTAAGAGGCCTTTGATCCCGGCGACAAAACGTTCGCCGTCCCGAAAGAGATAAAAGAGGGTGACGATCATAAAGACCACCTGAAGGATAAACTTCACCGTATTGCGAAAGATCGTCGTCCCTCGGCTGAGAAGAAATTGCCCCACCCAAGAGATGGCTGAAAGGACGGTGGCCTCGATGTCGGCCTGGAGTCTTTCGATCTTTTTGAAGAAGGTCTTCCCCAGGGCGTAAATACGGGGGTGTTTAGTGGGATCAGGGACAAAGGAGACCTGACCCTCTTTGATCTGATGACTCAGGTCGGTAACCATATCTATGGCCTGGGTAGTCACCCGGGTAAGGGCCGCCACCATAGGGATAAAGATAAAGGCCACAAAGGCCAGACACAGGATAAAGGCCACCAGGCCCCGCCGATCCTTAAAGATCTTCCGCAGGGCTCGATTAATCGGGTGGAGAAGAAGGGCGATGACCGCGGCCCAAGCAATCGGTTGGAAAAAGGGTAGATAAAGTCGCAGGGTAAGGACAAGGACCGTCCCCGCCAGAAAGAAGCTAATAATGGTTAAGACTGCGTTTTTACCCATGAGGTTGGACTAAATAGAGACCTCATCAAGGAGCAGAACTCGCCCTTCGATTAAATTAGCCCTTTATTTAGACCTCCATAGCTTACATTGAACCCCATAAAAATTAAACCCAAAAAGCCACCGAGAATTCGGTCTGAGAAAACTGGAAAAAAATGGTCAAGGACCTAAACTATACCTAGATCCGTCTCGGCTCTTTCTCTAAACAGATCTTTACGAAAAGTAAGGGTAAAATCTATGCTTGGGAGCCCGGCTGAGATTAATTTTTGGCTCTTAGCGGTCATCTTTTGTCTTGTCCTTTTTTCGGGTTTTTTTACCTGTTCGGAGACGGCCCTCTTTTCCCTCTCCAGATTGGACCAACTACGTCTTAGGGAACACCCTCGGGCCTCCTGTCGATTGGCGGTAGACCTCCTCCGTACCCCGCGCCGGCTCCTGGCCACTATCCTCATCGGCAATGAATTTTCAGATATCTTGTGTTCTTCTATGGCCGCGGTCTTATTTATCGGCCTCTTTGGCGACAAAGGGGAACTTATTGCCTACCCCTTAATGAGCAGTGTGTTATTCCTCGGCGGTGACTTGATCCCCAAGGTCTTAGGGTTTCGACAGAGGGAAAGACTGGCCTGTCTTCTGGCCCCGGTGCTCAAGGTCTTTGTCTTTCTCTTTACCCCGGTCCGTGGGCTCATGTTGGCCTTTACCAACGTCTTCCTTCGGACCTTAGGTATTCAGCCTCCTGAACAACGGACCATCTCTGATGAAGAGATCTTACACCTGGTCGAGGAAGGTTACCGGGCTGGGCTCCTTGGCGAGCACGAACGTCAATTTATCTACGGGCTCCTAGATTCAGAAGAGACTCCGGTCTCAGCTATCATGACCCCCAGGCGGGAGATCTTTGCCTTGGAGGATGCCCCTATCTCCGATGAGATTATCCTCCGCATCAAAGAGAAGGGATTTTCCCGCATCCCTGTCTATCGGGAAAACCTGGATCACCTCCTGGGTATCTTGCATGTCAAGGATTTACTCCGTTGGCGCCTAGAGAAAAAGGCCAAGCATCTGGCTGATCTGGTTCGCCCACCGTTTTTCGTCCCGGAGATGATGAGGGTCCGGAGGCTCCTTGAAGAATTTCAAAGACAGCGGCTCAAGTTTGCCTTAGTGGTTGATGAATACGGGGTGATCGTCGGCCTGGTCACCCTGGAAGACGTGTTAGAAGAGCTTTTTGGAGAGATCTACGACGAGTTTGACCGCAAAGAGGCCCCCATCGAAAAGATCGCCGAGGGTGTCTATCGCCTCTCCCCCCGCCTGCGGGTCGATGAATTCAACCGTCTGGTAGGGGCTAACCTACCTTCTGAAGAGTTTGAAACCATGGGGGGCCTGGTGCTTTATCTCTTTGGAGAACTACCCCGGGAGGGGATGAGTCGAGAGGCCTATGGCTTTCGGTTTACCGCCGAAAGGGTGAAAGGTGCCCATATCCTGAGTATTCGGGTGGAACGAAGCTCATGAATATCTTTTTAGGCATAGGGCTCTTTCTGTTTCTCCTCCTGTTGGAGTCCTTTTTTGCTGGGGCAGAAATTGCCCTGGTCGCCGCGGATGAGACGATCCTGAAGCGCTTCTCCCAAAAGAGCCTCGGAGCCAGGATTGCCCTGCGTCTTTTGTCTGATCCCGAATGGCTGCTTACCTCCACTCTTTTGGGGCTTAATCTTTCGGTGATCGGAAACAGTGTCTTTACCACCGGTTTTCTCTTGGATCTTTTCCCCCATTATGGAGGATTAATCGCTGCCTTGGGGCTTCCCCCGCTCATGCTCCTCTTTGGTCAGATCATCCCCAAAAGCTTTGCCCAGCAACAGGCCAATCGTCTGGCCCCCAAAGTGGCCCCGATTATCTTTCTTTTTTCGCGGATCTTTTACCCCCTTATTTGGCTCATCTCCCGGTTAATCACCGTGTTTACCAGACCAGAGGGAGAGAGTCGCCGTCTGCCGGCCATCACCCGGGAAGAGATCCGCCTCTTGGTCAGTTCAGAGGAGGCCCTTGACCCCAGTGAACGGCGACTGATTGAGCGATTACTCGATTTCTCCCACAAGACCGCCGCCCAGGTGATGATCCCCTTGGTCAGGGTCAAAGGGATAGAAGAGACGGCCTCGGTGAAAGAGGCCTTGGAGACCTTTGCCCGTACGGGTTTTTCCCGCCTCCTGGTCTATCGCAAACACCTCGATCATATCGTGGGTGTGCTCTTGGCCATGGATCTCTTGGACGTCTTGCCTGGCAAACAACCGGTACGCAGCTTTATGCGTCAAGTGGAATACGTCCCTGAATTAAAACCCGCCGCCGAGCTCTTGGCTGAAATGCAAAAAGAAGGCCGTACCCTCTGCGTAGTGGTCAACGAATACGGACAGGCCTCGGGGATTATTACCATCGAAGACCTGGTAGAAGAAATACTCGGGGAATTTTGGGATGAATTCGATCAAAAATTGGTCCCCTATATCAGGCTTTCTGAAAATCATTTCTTGGTCAAGGCCTGGTTGGAGGTGGAACGGGCCCGGGATGAGTTGGGGCTTGACATCCCTCCGGGGGACTACGAGACCATCGGGGGCTTTGTCTTAAAACTTGCCGGACGTATTCCCCGGGTGGGCGAACGCATTAACTATGAAAACATCCAGTTCCAGATCCGTCGGGCCAGCAAGATGGGCCTTGATGAACTCGAAGTCTGGGTAAAACCCCGATCAACCTAAGAATAAAAACCAGCCCTCAATTTTTGGGCCTCTACCAGGCCAAGGATCATCACCTCTTCAAGCAGCCCCCTTCCGCTACCAGGGGGGAGCCCTTCGAGTCGGGCCTTAAGGGCCTCACTTTGGCGTTCGAGCTCGCTGGCTAACTCTTCTGGAGAGACGATCTCCAGGTGGTTAAGGATCTGTTGGAGGGTGGATATAATCTCTTCAGCCAGCCTCAACGCCTCATCTGGTACCCAAGGCCCTTTAGCGGATGGATCCGTCTCCCCTACTTGCAGCCGGTGGCAGACCTTTTGCAAAATAGAAGAGAAATCCTCGGCTCCCTTTTTTAGCTCAGGCTTTTGACGAGATGGACCCAGATCTTGTAAGATACGAAAATCAATCTTCATATTTGATCACCTTGGGGATAAATTCTTTACAAAGTTTTTCGGCGAGGAGCAAGAAAAGATTAAGCAGGGTTGAACAAGGCTTATGGCTGTCTATCCAAAGAGCTTTGACGTTATTGTCGTAGGGGCCGGGCATGCCGGTATAGAGGCGGCCTTGGCCGCCGCCCGTCTGGGAGCAGAGACCTTGGTCTTGACCATCAATCTGGATCGTATCGGGGCTATGTCTTGTAACCCAGCCATCGGTGGTTTGGCCAAGGGGCACCTAGTCAAAGAGATTGACGCCCTGGGTGGAGAAATGGCCCGGGCCATCGATCAGACCGGAATCCAGTTTCGCAAACTGAACACACGCAAGGGGCCAGCGGTAAGGGCCACCAGGGCCCAAGCCGATCGTTGGCGCTATCAGGCCTATATGAAAGACCTCCTAGAAAGGACCCCACGGCTTACGGTCAAACAGGCTATGGTGGATCGTATCTTGGTCAAGGATGGCCGGGTCATCGGGGTAGAAACCTCTATTGAGGAAATCTTTTATGCCCGAGCGGTGGTAGTCACTACCGGGACTTTCTTAAAAGGCCTCATCCATATCGGGTTTAAGAACTTTCAAGCCGGTCGTATGGGAGACCCGCCTTCAAATAAACTCTCTGACTGCTTGCGAGAACTGGGTTTTGAAATAGGGCGTCTCAAGACCGGGACTTGCCCCCGACTTGATGGTCGGACGATTGATTATTCCCGTTTAGAAATCCAGTGGGGTGATGTACCTCCACCGCTTTTTTCCTATGCCAATCAAGGAAAAAGGCCCCCTCTACCCCAGGTACCTTGTTATATCACCTATACCAACGAAAAGACCCATGAGATCATTCGCCAGGCCGTTGATCGTTCGCCCCTTTTCACTGGAGTGATCAAGGGAGTAGGGGCCAGATATTGTCCTTCTATCGAAGACAAGGTCTTCCGTTTTCCGGACAAACCAAGGCATCAGATCTTTCTGGAACCAGAAGGCTTGGATACGGTCGAGGTCTATCCCAACGGGATCAGCACCAGTTTGCCCATCGACGTCCAATGGGCCATGGTGCGCTCCATCAAAGGGCTTGAAAAGGCGGAGATCCTGCGCCCTGGCTATGCCATTGAATACGATTACGTAAACCCCATCCAACTCAAACCTAGTCTGGAGACCAAATTGGTGGCTGGTCTCTTCTTGGCCGGCCAGATAAACGGTACCTCGGGTTATGAAGAGGCCGCGGCCCAGGGTTTGATTGCTGGCATCAACGCCGTCCGATATTTGCGTGAGGAAGAACCCTTTGTCCTCGATCGTTCCCAGGCCTATATCGGTGTGCTCATCGACGATCTGGTCACCAAAGGCACCAATGAACCCTATCGTATGTTTACCTCACGGGCGGAATATCGGCTCCTCCTCCGAGAGGACAACGCCGATCTTCGCCTTACCGAGCTTGGCTATCGCGTGGGTTTGGTCTCAGAGGAGGCTTATCAACGATTTCGCCGTAAGAAAGAGACCATCGAAAAGACCCTTGAGCAGCTCAAAAGGATTAAGATCCGTCCAGAAGATGTCAACCATTTGCTGGCGGAGATGGGATCAACCCCCCTCAAACAGCCTATCAGTCTCTTTGACCTCCTCAAACGCCCTGAGGTCTCTTTGGAAAAGATGAAACAAGTTTCTCCTTTACTTAAGGAATTGACTGATGAGATACTCCAACAGATCGAGATCGAGACCAAATATGCCGGATATGTAAATCGTCAGAGACAGGAGATCGAACGCTTTAAGCGTTGGGAGGCCATGCGTTTACCGAAAGATCTGAATTATTGGGATATACCTGGGCTCTCCACCGAGATTCGAGAAAAACTATCCCGGATTCGTCCTCTCTCTTTGGGTCAGGCCCTTCGCATTTCAGGAGTCACGCCAGCGGCCATTGCCGCCATCCAGGTATATCTAAAAAAGAGGGGTTGGCGCCCTCTTAAGGAACAAGCGGCTTAGGCCAGGGAAGGAGCAAGAAGGGAATGAGCACGGTGAGCAAAGAAAAAAAAGAGGCCATAGAACTCGTTTCAGAAGAGTCGGAAAAGGATTCCAAGCCCTCGAAAACAAAAGAGGCCAAAAAGGCCAAGTCTTCCAAAGGTAAACGTCCTCGCAGGGGCAAGACCCGTTCCTCAGAGCCCTCAGAGGAAGATCTGCGGCTCCCAGCGGTAGCCGATGGAGAAAGCACCACCCCGGCGGTCCTCGACCCTTTACAACAATATCTAAAAGAAATCAGTAAATTCCCCTTGTTGAGCCGAGAAGAAGAGGAAAGGTTGACCAAAGAATACTATAAGACCAGAGACCCACGTATTGCCTATCGTCTGGTGACCTCCAACCTGAGACTGGTGGTCAAGATTGCCTTAGATTTTCAAAAATTCTGGATGCAAAACTTCCTCGACCTTATCCAGGAAGGAAACGTGGGCCTGATGCAGGCGGTCAAAAAATTTGACCCTTATCGTGGGGTCAAATTTTCTTATTACGCCTCTTTTTGGATCAAGGCCTATATCTTGAAATTTATCATGGACAATTGGCGTTTGGTAAAGATCGGTACCACCCAGGCCCAGCGTAAACTCTTCTATAACCTGCGCAAAGAAAAGGAACGCCTAGGAGCCATGGGGTTTGAGCCGGTGCCAAAGCTCATCTCTAAGCGGCTCAATGTCCGCGAAGAAGACGTAATAGAGATGGAACAACGCATGAGTGCTGCCGAGATCAGTCTCGATGCCCCAATCAAAGACGACTCAGATGAATTGCATCGGGATTTCTTGGCGGCCCCTAATCCCCCGGTGGAGAATCAGGTGGCCAAGGACGAAGTATTAACAAGACTGCGTCAAATTCTCGATGAATTTGGAAAAAACCTAAAGGACAAGGAGCGGGTCATCTTTTATGAACGTCTGCTCTCAGAGGACCCACTCACTTTACAACAGATCGGCCAACGTTTTGGTATTTCACGTGAGAGGGTAAGACAAATAGAGGAACGTCTGTTAAAGAAGCTTCGAAAATATCTGAAAGAGAGGCTACCAGATGCCGAGAATTATCCGCTTGCCCTTGAAGGTGCTTAGTCTATGGGGGCTAATTTCCCTCCTTTTCATCTCCCACACCCTAGCCCGTAAGTGTCCCAAGGCCGAAATTTATTATCACTTTCTGGTGGCTGAGGAAAAGATCGATCAAAACCAATTAAAATCTGCGGCCAAGGAGCTTGAACGGGTCATAGCCTGCGATCCAAAGGCTGTCTATCCTCGTAAGGAATTGATGAAGATCTACGCCCAAAGGGGCGAATACGAAAAGGCCATCACTTTAGCCCAAGAGATCCTGAAGCGGGCCCCCAAAGACAAAGAAACCCGTTTCATTTTGGGAAAACTCTATTTGGCCCAAGGGCGTCCGGCGCGGGCGGCAGAAACCCTAGAAAACCTTCTTGAAGAAGATCCCTCTTATGAAGAGGCCCTCTCTGTCCTTACCATGATCTATCTCCACCAAAAGAAGACCGATCAGGCCATCGAAGTCATCGAGCGCTTGAGAGATCAACACCCCAAGATCCCAGTCCTTTGGCTGGAGCTGGCCAGACTCTATCGCCAGAAGGGAGACTTTAAAAAGGCCCGAGAGGCCTATCAAAAGGCCCTAACCTTGAGGCCTGATTCCATTCAATGGACCCTTGAGTTCGGTGAATTCTTGGAAAAACTAGGTGAGGTCAAGGAGGCGGAAAAGCTCTATCAAGATTATTTAAAACGAAATCCAGAAGACTTCCATCTCCAAGAGGCCTTACTTCGCCTTTTTATCCGCCAGAATCGTTACAAAGAGGCCTTAAGGGTCGTTGAAGAAATGGAAAAAAAGATCGGTCAACAACCCCAGCTTGAGATAAGAAAGGCCTCCATCCTGCTCAATCTCAAAAAGGACAGAGAGGCAGAGGAGATCTTGAGGCAGCTCCTCTTAGAGCATCCCGAAAACGACATGGCCAGGTTCTATCTTGGGGTGGCCCTTGAACGTCAAGGTCGCGGGGAAGAAGCCATTTACCAATACGAAAGCATCCCACCTAGTTCTGATGTGTTTCGCCTGGCGGTGAGGAGACTGGCGGTCTTGGTCAAAGATCCTTCAGAGCTAAAGGCCCTCTTGGAACGGGCCTTGGAACAATACCCTGAAGACAAGGAACTCTATGCCTTGGCCGGGAGTGTGTTTGAAGACCTCGACCGTTGTGACTTGGGGTATGAGTTTATCAAACGGGGGCTTGAGGAATTCCCGGATGACGAACAATTGTTGCTCTCCGAGGGGTTTCTCCTTGTATGTCTTGGACAGGAAAAAAAGGCCTTAAAGATAGTCGAGTCCTTACTGGCCAAAGACCCCAACAACCCGACTATTTTGAATTTCGTCGGTTATACCTACGCTGATCTCAACCTGGAACTTGATAAAGCAGAAAAACTGATCAAAAAGGCCTTAGAATTCAAACCTAATGATGGCTATATCCTCGACAGCCTGGCCTGGGTCTACTATCGTAAAGGCCGATATCAAAAGGCCTTAGAGATCATTAAAAAGGCCCTTGAGCAGATTACTGACGACCCCATCATCTATGAACACTACGGAGACATCTTGAAGGCCTTAGGGCAGGAGAAAGAGGCGGTTGCCGCCTATCAAAAGGCCCTTAAATATGTAAAGAAAAAGAAGGACAAAGAACGCTTGGAGAAGAAGATCAAGGACCTGTGCGCAAATTCATCCTCCTCTCCCTGATATTGCTAACCAGTTGTACCTTTCGCGCCCCGGAGCTGGTTTCTCCGGAGGTCTTGAAGGCCCCTCCCCTTACCTCGGTGAAGGCCCAAGTATATTACCAGCTCAAGATCCCTAGAAAGGAACTCTCCGGGAGATTGTTACTCTTGGCCGATCCTTGGGGGCACCTCTATTTTGAGAGCTTAAACCCCTTTGGCCTGGCCCTTTTCCAAGGAAACCTCATCGAAAATTACGCCTGTGGGGTCCTTTTCCCCAAGCAAGAGGTCTTGATCCTGGTCATGGATCAGGCCCCGCCGAGCCTGACCAAGGCCTGGACGTATCTCATTTTGGGCAAAATCCCCCCTTTTTGGTTCTCTAAACTGACCAAGGCCCAAAAAAACGGCCACCAAATCAGGGCCTATTTTGATCTGGAGGCAGAAAATCTAAAGGTAGAAGGGATCTTTTCACTCTCTGATTATCAACTCCAAAGGCTGGTCATTAAATATCGAGGGCACACCATGATAAGGGCCTCTTATCAAAGGAAAGACGGGCGCCTTGTCCTTACTAGAATCGAAATCCCTTTAAGCCGTTTGACCCTTAGTTTAAAATTTTTACGGATAAAACCAGCCCCCCTCAGCCCTGACTTCTTCGTCATCTATCCTCCAAGAGACTTCCAAATAAAGACCTATACTTTCTCTCTGGCCTGATCGAAGAAATTTTCCCTGATCTCTTGACAGGCGTTATTTCCAATTGCATATAACGCCCTTCACAAGGGGGTAAGCAAGATCAAAAGCAGGAGGTGTTTATGTCCCAAATCGATCTTTCCAAAAGAGAGCTCTTTAAAGGGGCTGGGGCCCTTTTGATCGGGGTGGCCGCTGGCCGCCTTCTCCCGGTCTCAAAGGCAGAGGCTAAGAAGATCAAGGTCGAAAAATGGCCTTGGCCCTATGTAAAGCTGGACCCGACCGAGACCGCCGAATTGGCTTATCGTGAATGGTATCGGATATTTTGCGGTGGGGCGGTGATCAGCAGCGTCTTTAGTCAGCTCCGCCAAAAGGTCGGAGAGCCTTACAAATCCTTCCCTATCGATGGCTTTATGTTTGCTGAAGGTGGAATCGCTGGTTGGGGAACGATATGCGGTGCCCTCTTAGGGGCCAATATCGTGGCCAACCTTGTCATTGGTCCACGGATCACTGGTGTGGCAGATGGTGAGCTTATGGGTAGCGAGATCATGGAATGGTATACGGAGACGAAGCTGCCGACCTACATCCCCAAAAATCCTAAAGTTCCGACCAAAGATATCCCTCTTACCGTGAGCAATTCACCTCTCTGTCATATTTCCGTAGGGAAATGGATGAAAAAGGCCAAGAAATCCCTTCACAGTCCAGAAAGGAGGGATCGTTGTGCCCGGTTAACGGCAAGTGTGGCCTATCATCTGGTAGACCTCCTGAATCAATGGAAAGATGGTAAATATGAAACCGAAGGAGAAATTCCTTCCTCTGAATTTGAGATAACCGCGCAGTATAACTGTGAGGAATGTCACCTCTCCAAAGTACCCTCTCCTCCGGAGTCAGAATAAAATTTAAGGTTCTTCGTTTGCTTACCCCCTCTCCTTTAAAACGGCCCGGAAGGCCGTTTAAGCCCCTTATTTTCCCTTCCGATGAAGAAAGTGGCATGTTAAGGGAAATCTCCATCAACTTGAATAATTTTTTTCTCTCGGTCTCTGACGCCATTGACCTCTCGAGTCCGGCTATCTCCACCCACCAAATGCGTGTCGCTTATCTAGCCTGGCAGATGGCCAAGCGCGCTCGTCTCTCTCCGGAGAGGATCAAAAATCTTTACACCGCAGCCCTTTTCCACGATGTTGGCGCCCTTGACCCCTCAGACAAATTACGCCTCCATCGTTTCGAAGAAAAAGACCTCGTTTCACATTGTCTCCGTGGAGAAAGGCTCTTTAGATCGATCCCTTTTCTCGAGTCTCTGGCCCCCATGGTTAGGTACCATCACCGACCTTGGAAGGACTGGCAGGCCAAGGGACATAATCTTTTCGACCCATTCGTATTGGAATCCCAAATTATCCTCTTGGCCGATCTCGTAGAACGTTTAATCCAGCGCGAAGAATATATCTTGCATCAGACCAACCGCATCACCGCTCGGGTCATAGAGGCTTCGGGCAAAGAGGTCCACCCCGAGGTAGTAGATCTCTTCCTAGAAATGGCCAAAAGGGCCTCCTATTGGTTAGACGTTACTTCCCCTCGGCTTTATTCCATCCTCCTAAATCACGGCCCCCTTGAACGGATAGAGATAGGTCTTGAAGACATCGTTCAACTTGCCGTCTTCTTCAGCAAGATTATCGACTTTAAAAGTCGTTTTACTACCACCCACTCCACCGGGGTGGCCACTTGCGCCACCTTGCTCTCGTATCTTTTTGGTCTTACTGAGACAGAAATCCTCCTCATGAAGATTGCCGGAAGCCTTCACGACCTGGGCAAACTGGTGGTACCCAACGCCATCTTAGAGAAGCCAGGGCGACTTACGTCAAAGGAGTTCGATTTGGTGAAACAGCATACCTATTATACTTACATGCTCCTTATCTCGGTTGAGGGCTTTGAGCAGATTGCAGAATGGGCGGCCTTTCATCATGAAAAACTCGATGGTTCTGGTTATCCCTTTGGCCTTACCGCAGAGCGTCTGAATCTCGGGGCCCGTATCATGGCCGTGGCCGATATCTTTACGGCC
>CAZROA010000050.1:0-2862 GCA_964601575.1 uncultured Thermodesulfobacteriota bacterium | reverse complement strand
CTTTCGCAAAATCGACCTTTTTGGGGTATCTGCCTTGGACTCCAGGCCTTATTTGAAAGGAGTGAAGAGGCGCCGGAGGTAGAGGGGCTCGGTTTTCTTAAAGGCTACGTCAAACGCTTTGACATTAATCTCTCCGTCCCCCACATCGGCTGGAATGGCTTCAAATGCCACCAGCCTTCGGTCATTTTTAACGGGCTTAAGGGGGATGAAAAATTCTATTTCGTCCACTCTTATCACGTGGTCCCGGAAGAAGCCGAAGTTATCCTCACCACCACAGATTACGGCTATGAGTTTGTAAGCGCCATCCAGAAGGGGAACATCATTGCCACCCAGTTTCACCCGGAAAAAAGCGGCCAGGCCGGGCTCAAAATCCTCAAAAATTTCCTCGAAGCCAAGGAAACTCCGGTAAAACCCCCTCACTGTCCTGAAAAAACAAGGCTTGCCAAGCGCATTGTTGCTTGCCTGGATGTGCGCACCAACGACGAGGGCGACCTTGTGGTCACCAAGGGAGACCAGTATGACGTACGGGAAAAAGGCCGGGTGCGCAACCTTGGCAAGCCCGTAGATCTGGCCCGACGTTACTATACTGAAGGCGCGGATGAAATCACCTTTCTCAATATTACGGGCTTTCGGGATTTTCCGCTTAAAGATCTCCCCATGCTCGAAGTCCTTAAGCTCACTTCGCAAAATGTCTTTGTGCCCCTTACCATCGGCGGTGGCATCAGAGACTTTACCGACCGTGATGGCCGGCACTACTCGGCCCTTGAGGTCGCGGCGGAATATTTTCGTTCTGGGGCGGACAAGGTCTCCATCGGGAGCGACGCCGTGCTCATCGTGGAGGAATATCTGCGTACCGGCAAGGCCTCGGGCCAAAGCTCCATCGAGACCATCTCTCGGGTCTATGGTAATCAGGCGGTAGTCATTTCCATTGACCCGCGCCGGGTCTACGTGGAATCACCAGCAAAGACTAAGCACCCCGTTATCGAGACCGAGATTCCCGGGCCAAATGGTGAACGTTATTGTTGGTTTCAGTGCACCATTAAAGGAGGCCGCGAAGGACGGGACCTTGATGCTATAACCCTAGCCCGTGTCTGTGAAAAACTCGGCGCCGGGGAGATCTTGCTTAATAGCATCGACCGCGACGGCACCAATCTTGGTTTTGATATCGAACTCATCCAGGCGGTCAAAGAAGCGGTCTCTATTCCGGTCATTGCCTCAAGTGGTGCCGGTGCTCCGGAACACTTCTACGAGGTCTTTGTCAAGACCGACGTAGAGGCAGCACTTGCGGCTGGTATCTTCCACCGCCGTGAAGTGGCCATCGAAGAGGTCAAAAACTACCTAAAGGAGCGCAGTATCGAGATCCGCCCGGTATTCAGAGAACCTCTCTAGGAAGAAGGCCGGCCCAAAAACCAAAGGGGAGAGCCAGATTAAGCTCTCCCTCTTCCTGGATGCCAAGGTTTACCAAGAAAAGTCTGCTTTCAGGATACATCTTCTTAAAGGCCAAGAGCCCCTTGAAGTCATTTCTTTTCAATCTGGTCTTGAACTTTGCCTCCATCGCTATCCGGTAGGAAACCCGGTCGAGGACAAAATCTACTTCGTGGCGGGCCTTGTCCTGCCAAAATTTTATCTCCTCTCTTTCCACACCCGCCTTGAGCATCTCTCCCAAGATAAAGGTCTCAAACAGCTGACCCCCATCAGCACGATATCTGGGATGGCTAAAATTGTTGACAAAGAAATTAGCCACCCCAGGATCAAGAAAATAGACCTTGGGAATCTTAACTAATTCCTTAGTCTTGTTGGTAAAAAAGGGCCGAATAACGTGGATTAAAAAGACCTCGGTCAGAAGTTCTAGATAATTTCTGACCGTCTTTATCGAAAAATTGGTCAAAGTAGCGATGTTTTCGTATTTGATCTTTTGGCCGTTATTTATGGCCAGATAGACGATCATTTCTTTTAGTTCTCGAATCTTTCGTATATTGAGATATTCCACTAGGTCCTTCTTCACGAAGAGATCAAAAATACTCCTCAACACCTCCACTTTTTCGCCAGAATCCCTTTGCAAAGCTACTTCTGGATAACCACCAAATTGCAGATATTCGTAAAGCCTGGAAAGCAAGGGCTCTAAGGAACGATGTAGGTCTTGTCCCTTAAGAGCGGGAATTTGTGGCCACATCCGAAGGACCTCTTCGTCTTCGATAAAATGCAGATATTCTTCAAAATCTAATGGATAAAGGTGATGCAGGATCTTTCGGCCAGCAAGTGATTCTTGAATACGATGCTTAATAGTGAGAGAAGACGACCCGCTGGCGTAAACTTTTATGTTTTCATGGTGATCATAAAGATTTTTCAATACCAGAGAGAGATCATCGTAGCGCTGGAATTCATCGAGAAAAACCAGAAATTTTTCAGAAGAGGTCTCTTTATATCCGCGTAAACGAAAGGTATTTAAGGCCGCTTCATAAGTGGCCACAGACTCATATTGGGAGTAAACATCAATGTCTATAAAAACGCCTTTATGTTTTTCTTTTTGACAAAGTTCCTGATAAAGCAGCTTCAAAAGACAGGTCTTACCCACCTGCCTAGGCCCTACGATGATGGAATGTTTCCTCTTGTTCTTCTCCGCCAAGAGAGTCTTTAAGAGTTTGCGCTCTTTCAGCATAAGCCAAAGATACCACAAAATGGATCAAAAGTACAAAATAGATGCTCTAAAATGGAAACAAAGTCCATTTTAGAGCACTTCGATATCTTTGAGTGGGCATTCTTCGCAGCGAGGATTTTGGGGGCGGCAGAAGTTTTTACCCACGGCCACAAGGAGGGCGTGGTATTCGTTGTAAAGGGCCGAGTCTTCGGGAAGATGACGCA
>CAZROA010000049.1:0-30494 GCA_964601575.1 uncultured Thermodesulfobacteriota bacterium | reverse complement strand
TCTCGGTTCCTCCAAGAAGTAGCCAAAGACTACCTCGAAGAATGGCAGCCACCAAAGTTAGAAGAGCCGCCAAGCTTTGCCGAGGAGGCTGAAGAGGCGATCTCCCCGGCCTTTCGTCCTGGAGAGCTTGTCTGGCACCCGGTCTTTGGAGAAGGGCAGGTAAAACGGATGGCGGATATAGACAAAGTCGTCGTCAGTTTTGTCTCTGCCGGGGAAAAGACCCTACACCTCAAATACGCCCGCCTCGAACGCCTATAAGTTGCTGGCTAGGCGCTTTTAAGTCCGGACTAGCAGGGTCACGCTTTCGAGATGAAAGGTCTGTGGGAACATATCAAAGGCCTTGATCCTCTTTACTGCGTATCCCTGGCGGATCAGGAGTTTGAGATCGCGGGCAAGAGTAGGTGGGTCGCAGGAGACATAGATAAGGCGATCGATGGCAATATCCGGCAAGAAACGGACTAATTCCTTACAGCCCCCACGAGGAGGGTCAAGGAGAACGATGGGGTAAGGCTCTCCGTGTTTAAGACATTCAAGTAAGGCCTCGACGGCGGAGAGTACCTCTAAGCGGACATTGGAAAGTCCCCAATGCTCAACGTTTTTAAGGCCGTCTTCGATGGCCCGATGATCGGTATCGACCCCCAGGCCGGCTTTAGCCTTAACCACCAAGGGCAAGAGGAAATTGCCCATGCCGCAATGAAGATCGAGGACCTCTTCTCCCTTGGGGGCAGCCAGTTCTTTGACCAAAGAGATGAGGGCTAAATTGATCTCCCAATTGTTTTGGACAAAGACCCCTGGCCGGGCCTGAAAGACGAGATCCCTCCCGAGGCCGTTTATCTCTTTGGGCACTGGAAAGAACCGGGCCCCTTGGTCTTTGAGTTTGGGGAAAGGCCCTATCGGATCTCGCCCCCGGACCCAGTAAAAGACGGCCTTAAGCACAGGCAAGGCCTCAAGGATCTCGTAGAGATCCTCTTCACGAGGGGCAAGTTTGGTCCAGAAGAGCATGGTCACCCGGCCTTCAAGGAGCGAGGTACCGAGGTTTACCCGTTTGATGTAAGGATGGATCCTCTTCCAGGCCGGCAGGTCAGGGAGGACCTTAAGCACTTGGTTTATTTCCGGGGTGGCCAAGGCACAGGAACGTAAGGGGACCAACTCATGGGAGCGTCGTTTAAGAAAACCCAGGGCCCCTGTCTCCTGATGGACGTGAAATTGTAACCGATGTCGATAACCGAATGCCTTAGGAGAAGGGACAACGCCTTCGACTAAATCCGGCTCTACTCCGCCGACCCTAGCCAAGGTCTCTTTGAAGACTTCCAATTTAAACCTTACCTGGGCCTTGTAGGAGATGTGTTGCCACTGACATCCGCCGCACTCTGGAAAATAAGGACAGTTGGGTTCGATTCGTTCCAAGGCGGGTTTTATAATCTTTATCGGGCGGGCTAAGGCATAGTCTCCGAGGCGTTGGAAGACTTCGATTTCTACCTCTTCTCCGGGGATGACATTGGAGACGAAGACCACTTGACCATCGGGAAGATGGGCCAGGCCGTCACCGCCGTGGATCAATTTCTCTATGATCACTCGGGCCCTAGACATCTCGTAGCCGGTAGACCACGGAGCCGCGAGGGGTGTCAATGACCTTTAGCCCCTGGCGTTGGATTTCCTCCCTTAAGTGATCGGCTACCTCGAAATCACCCGCTGCCCGAGCCTCTTCTCGTTTTCGGAGGAGTGCCAAAATTTCTTTCTCTTCCACCAGCTCTATTTGAGGAATGATACCCAAGACGGCGTCGATCTTTTCCAGGATCTCCCGAAGGCGATCGGTCTCTTCCTTTGAAAGCCCTTGTTTGGCCAAGATGGGATAGACCTGCCGTACCAGATCAAAGATAGCGGCCAAGGCCGGTGAGACGTTCAGGTCATCTTCCAAGGCCTCCTCAAAGGCGGCAAAAGTCTTTTCAGCCACCGGGATGACTCCGGCCTCTTTAGAGGCGCTGGGTTCCCTGGCCAATAAGGCGACAAAGATCTCGATATTCTGGAGGGATTTTTTGGCTGCTTCTAAGTCCTTCCAGGAAAAGCTCAAGGGTTTGCGATAATGGGTGCGCAGGAGGAAATACCTAATTTCTCGGCCAGAAAAGCCTTTTGCCAGTAATTCATCGATGGTCACCGCGTTGCCAGCGGTATGTGACATCTTTTTGCCGTCGACCAGGACCAAGGCCGAATGCAGCCAATAATGGGCCAAGGGTTTGCCGGTGACCGCCTTGGCAATGGCCATTTCATCTTCATGATGGGGAAAGATAAGATCCGTGCCGCTGGTGTGGATGTCAAAGGTCTCCCCTAGATATTTCATGGCCATGGCGGCACACTGGACATGCCAACCCGGGCGTACTTTGCCCCATTCTGTCTCGACAAAGAGCCCCTTTTTGAGTTCATAGAGGGTAGTACGTTTGAAGAGAGTGAAGTCTACCGGGCTGTCCTTTTCATATTCATCGAGATCAACCGTGGCCCCGGCCTTTAATTTGGCCAGATCTATCTTGGCCAAGGCCCCGTAGTCAGAGAGCTTGGAGACGTCGAAATAGACCGAGCCGTGTTTGACGTAGGCATAACCCTTTTCCAGGAGCTTGCGGGTCACGGTGACCATTTCTTCGATGTGTTCACTGGCCCGAGGGAAATGAGTCGCCGGTTTAACGCCCAAGACCTTTAAGTCTTCAAAGAATATCTGCGTGTAGTGATCGGTTAGCTCTTTCAGGGAAAGCCCAGCCTCTTCAGCGGCCTGAATGGTCTTGTCGTCATAATCGGTGATGTTGACCACGTGGGTGACCTGAAAGCCTTTATATTCCAAAAAACGCCGCAGGAGGTCAGCGGTGACCATTCGGCGATAAAGGCCGAGATGAGGGCGACGATGCACCGTAGGCCCACAGGTGTAAATCCCGACCTGCCCCTTCTTCAAAGGCTTAAAGGGTTCCTTGCGCCGCGTAAGGGTATTGGTGAAACGGAGACGATGATCCTCTTTATCTTCAAAGGTCCAGAGTGGAGTGGATAGATAACGCTCTCCTCCGTCGGGGAAGATGACCACGATAAGGCCTTCTTCAAGCTCTTTGGCTATTTCCAAGGCCCCGGCCAAGGCCGCTCCAGAACTCATGCCCACAAAGATCCCTTCTTCTTTGGCCAACCTACGGGTAAGCTCTATGGCCTCTTCATCGTGGATGTTTAAGATTCGATGGGGAAGTTTCTTGTCAAAGATGCCCGGAGGGTAAGATTCTTTGAGGTTTTTAAGCCCTTGCAGGCGGTGGCCTGGATAAGGCTCAACGCCGATGACCTGTACTTCCGGGGCATGTTCGCGGAAATAGCGGGCGATACCCATCAGGGTTCCGGTGGTGCCCATACCGGCTATGACATGGGTTACCTTACCCTTGGTCTCTTTCCAGATCTCTGGCGCGGTGCCGTAATAATGGGCCTGCCAGTTGGCTGGGTTATTGTATTGATCGGTCAAGTAATATCTCTCTGGTTCTCGGCGGGCCAATTCATAAACGGCCTCAATGGCCCCGTCGGTACCCCGCTCTGCCGGGGTAAGTAACAGATCCGCTCCAAAGGCCCTCATGATCTTTCGCCGTTCGAGAGAGGCCGACTCACTCATGGCGATAAGACAGCGATAACCCTTTACCGCCGAGACAAGGGCCAGACCGATCCCCGTGTTTCCGCTTGAGGCCTCAATCACCGTCTTCTGATGGGTGAGTTCACCGGAGGCCTCGGCGGCCTCGATCATGGAAAGGGCTATGCGGTCCTTGATTGACCCTCCGGGATTAACGGCCTCGATCTTCCCGTAGATCTGGACCTTGGGGTTGGTTTTTACCCGACGAATAGGGACCAAAGGGGTGCGCCCGATCTGATCCAGGATGTTTCCGTATCTCTTACGCCGTCTCATACCCTTTTCATATCAATATTCTGGGTTTCTGGCTAGGGAGCAGAGGGATAAGGAACGAATCCCTTTCCCTGCTTTTGGTATATACCTTCCAGGGGGAGCCCTCTTTCCTTTAACAGGCTTTTGATTCGGACAAGATCCTCTTCTCTGACTAGGAGGGCCATGCCGCAATCACTACTGATTTCCTTAGGCACCGGGACCATGTCGGTAAAAAGTTCGAGGCCCTTGATCAGTTTTTCGGCCTTAAGGACGTAATGGATGGAAGGAAAGGTAAGTAAGACTTTCATGAGGCGATCTCTAACAAGGCCTTTGCTGCCCTTTTCGCTTCACCGAGGCGGTTGAGATAATTAAAAGAAAAACGCACCGTGCCTTGGGGCAAGGTCCCGATGGTTTCATGGGCCAGAGGGGCACAGTGTAGACCGGGCCTGACCATGACCCCGAACTCTCGATCAAGGCGCAAGGCCACTTCCGAGGGAGGAAGGCTCTGGATATTGACTGAGATGATCCCCGTGGCCTGACGACGGTCCTTAGGGCCATAGATGGTGATCTTTGGGTGTTTGGCTATGGTTTCTATGAAGATTTCGGCCAGTTTTTCCTCATGGGCCTTGATTTGGTCAAGGCCTGCCCTGGTCACATAGTCTAAACCTGCTTTTAGACCGGCGATCCCCGGGAGATTTGGAGTGCCTGATTCAAAGCGGTCTGGTAAAAACTCCGGTTGATTAAGAGACTCCGACCGGCTCCCGGTGCCTCCGAATTTTAAAGGCCGGAGGATTCCTTCTAAGCCCTCTCTAATATAGAGCACCCCTATGCCACTCGGGGCCAAAAGCCCCTTGTGTCCAGAAAAGGCCAGAAAGTCTATTTCCAAATCGTTGAGATTGATCTCAAAGTGACCTACGGCTTGGGCGGCATCGACCAGGAGTAGACTTTGACCCTTTAGCTGAATTATGTCTTTTAAAGGTTGGATCGTGCCGGTGACGTTGGAGACGTGATTGATGCAGATAAGCTTTGGCCGAAGAGTCTGAACCAAGCCCTTTAAGATTTCCAAGTCTAAAAATCCATCGAGTGAACAAGGGATATAGTGCACGGAAATATTTCTTTCCTTACGCAGCTCCTCTAAAGGCCTGGCCACGGAATTGTGTTCCATACGGGTGGCCAGCACCACGTCGCCTGGAACAAGGAGGCCTTGGATGACTAGGTTTAAGGCCTCGGTGGCCCCGGAGGTAAAGATGAACCGACTTGAATCTTCAAGGCCAAAGAAGGCGGCCAACTTCTCCCTGGTCTCAAAGACTATCCGTCCGGCGGCCAAGGCCCCCCGATGTCCTGAGCGCCCCGGGCTTCCGGGAATTTTACGTAGGGTCTCGGCTACGGCCTCAACGACCTCTGGAGGCTTAGGGAACGAAGTAGCCGCTTGATCGGCGTAAATCATGGTTTGATCACCAACCCGGCTCGGGAGATGGTCTCGACGATATCGTACATATTCGATATTTCGCCAACAGCCAAGCGGTCCTTGGCTTGATAAAAATCAAGGCAAGTCCCGCAGACGAGGATCTTGATGCCTTCTTGTGCTAGTTCCTTTATGGTCTCTAGGACTTCAGAGCCTTCAAGGGTAAGAAAAATTCCCGAGTTATAGAAAATAATGGTGGAGGGTTTGTTAGAAATATCTTTTAAGGTCTTCAAAAAAGCGCGCATAAGGATCTGGGAAAGGGTCTTATCTCCCTCGCCCATTCCCTCTCGATCGATAACTACGACCGCTGGAAGGCCCTCTGGTCGTTCGCAAGTGATCGGTCCGGTTGGTCTTCCTAGGCCTTTTTTGGTGACCATAAGTCGCCAAAAGTCTTCCTCTTTTTCAACTGAGACTTCGTGACCTTGGGCCTCGGCAAACCGCGTAACATTGGTGACCGCCGCCTCATTGTCTACCAAGACAGCGAGTTTCTCTCCCTCGGCCATCTCTTCCAAGGCATTTTTGGTATTGATCACCGGCTGGGGACAGGGAAGCCCTCGGCAATCAAGTTCCTTCATCAGTACCCCCTAGATTTGTTTGGTTCAGATGGCTCCCAAGACCTGAAAAAATTTGTTTTCCAATATAAGAACATTTTCCCATCTAGACCAATTGAAACATCCAATTTCAAAAGCATCTCTTATCGGACAAACCTATGGAAAAAAAGAGAATTGTTGGAAAAGCGAGAGCCGATAAGGAGGCTCAAACTAGCAGGGGAATCTGTTCAAAATTCCTGTTTGTCAAAGGTAAGGACGCCATGGATCATCTTGGAACGGGAACCTCTACAAATGATTGACTTGCTGAGAGCAATGTGATATGGGAAGGCGATCTTGGCCGTTAGGCCTATAGGATGGTTGATGAGAGAGAACCTCCGCTATCTCTTGGAATTATTGGGTGATTTTTTGACCATAGGGATAGCGGTGGTAGGTTCTATCTTGGCCGGAGCCTTTACTGGTTGGCTCATTGATGAGAAGGTATTCAAGGGGCGTACATACCCCTGGCTCACGACCATAGGGATCATTCTAGGAGCTATAGGGGGTTTTAAAAATATCTTTTATTTGAGTAAAAAACGCCTTCGGGAACAGGAAAAAAGAGAAAAAGAAGAGAAATGATACCCCTTGAAACCAATACGAAATTTTTGAGGCGTTTTCGTTTGGCCACGGCTATTTTGATCGCTTCAATCACGGTGATAACCTATCTCTTGACCGCTAAGCTTAAAATAGCTTTTAGCATCTTAGCGGGAGGGGCTTTGGCTTTGGCCAATTTTCGTTCCATAGAAAGAGAGGTTAGGGGAATAGTAGAGGCCATTGCTTCTGGAATCGCTTCGGCCCAGGCCGCCCGAGGTTACTTGATGAAATTTTATTTGAGGCTCACCGCAACGGCTATCGCCCTATATTTTTTGATAAAGTGGAAAATAGTCCACCCTTTGCCGTTTATAGTGGGTATTTCCCTGGTGATAGTGAATATTTTACTTTGCGCTTTGACCGAAGTTGGGCGTAATTTCTGGCTAAAATTAAAGGAGGGTTAGGAGATGGAACATCCTCTGTTGTTTCTATGTTTCATTTTGCAGAAATTAGGGATTCCTTCCGGCTTTCACTATTATGAAATGGCGCAGGAGTACGGGAAGTTGGCTCTCATCTTTGCTCCCCATATGGTGCACAGTTATTTTGTTTGCATCTTGCTTATTGTCCTTATCAAGATGGGCCTAAAACGTATGGAATTTGTCCCCAAGGGTGCCCAAAATTTTTGGGAGTTCGTGGTAGAGGCCACTTATCAGTTCACTTATGAAAACGTTCCCCATGAAGAAGGGCCGGGGAAGGTCAACTTGGTCCCCTTGGTCTTTCCCTTGATCATGTTCTATACCCTTTACATCTTGTTTTGTAACTTGCTTGGTCTCTTCCCTGGGTTCATGTCACCCACGGCCAATCTTAATGTTACCCTAGGGCTTACCCTGATTACCATCGTCTATTATCACTTTTTGGGCCTGCGGTTCCAAGGGCTCAAATATTTTAAGACCTTCTTGGGGCCTATTCCGTGGCTTATTCCATTGATGCTCCCGGCGGAAGTATTCGGGCACCTCGGACGAATCCTCTCTCTCTCCATCCGACTGTTTGGTAATTTGGTTTCGAAAGAGCTCCTGTTGGGCATTTTGGTCATGCTCGCTGGTCCGTTCTTGGCTCCTCTACCGGTGATGGTCTTGGGTGTCTTGGTCTCTGCCATTCAGATGTTGATCTTTATTACACTTTCTTTGGCCTATTTTGCTGGTGCTGTAGAGGAGCACCATTAATTCGGGTGAAAAAGATGCTGGGGGCTCAACCTTCAGTATCACGAGAAACAAAAACAAAATTAAGAAGGAGGGTGGTTATGTTGCGTCGGTATGGTCTTTTGGCTGTGATGTTTGTGTTGGCGATGTCTTCTTTTGCCTTTGCCGCTGAGGGTGGCTCTGCTATTCCGGGTGTAGTACCCATTGCCGCCATTGCTTTGGCTGGTGGTCTGGCCGTTGGTTTGGCCGCTTGTGGCTGCGGCGTGGGCATGGGTCATGGTATCCGCGGTGCTTGTGAAGGTATTGCCCGGAACCCTGAACTCTCTGGTAAGATCACCGTGACCATGATCCTTGGTTTGGCCTTGATCGAATCTCTGACCATTTATGCCTTGGTCATTGCCTTGATCCTCTTCTACGCCAACCCGCTACCGGGCCTTATCCCCAAGATCCTGTCTGCTCTCGGGTTGGGTTAATCTACCATCTAGTGTAGGTAAAAAGCTGCGGGGCCTTGCTTGGTTCCGCAGCTTTTTTGTTTTTTAAGCAAACAATTTTGTCGTTTTCCCCCGACATAAATGTCATAGATCAATTCCCCACCCTTTGATTTTATTATCTTTCTTCTTGGCACACTTTTTGCTTCTTCTCGAATCAAATCGAGTTTAAGGAGGTCACCATGAAAAGATGGCTGGCGGCTTTGGCTGGTTTTCTCTTTTTGATAAGCCTAGTTGGGGGATGTACCACCACTCAAAGCAATGCCACCGCTCAAGGGGCAGGTCTTGGGGCTGCTGTGGGAGCGGCTACCGGAGCTTTGATTGATAGACATAATCCTTGGCGTGGAGCAGTGATTGGGGCCACCGCTGGGGCTATCCTGGGTGGAGGCTTGGCGGAGATTAATCGCCAAGCCAGTCTTGATGCCGCTCGTACCAATCAACCGGTAGTCTATCGAGAGGGAAACACCGTGGTTGAGGCCACGCCCTTGACCTATAACCAACAGACTCATTGTCATAAGATCCATAAACGCATTTGGGAAAATGGTCGGTTGATTGCCGATCGCATCGAAGAGGTGTGTGAGGGTAACAAAACCACCAATACCTATTAAGCCCTTCCCCCTCCCCCCTCAAGAGGCCGATCCTCCGGGATCGGCCTCTTTATTTTTAAAGATCTTTCCGTGGACGCAGGACGTGTCTGGTGTAAAATGCCGGGTTATATTTGGGCTCGCGATCAAGAACGAGGAGGGAAAACGGTGAAAGAACTGCCCAAGGCCTATGACTTTCGAGGAGTTGAGGAAAAGTGGTATCGGTTCTGGGAAGAACGAGGATATTTTCAACCAAGGCTTGATCCACAGCGCCCCAAATTTTCCATCGTTATCCCTCCCCCTAATGTCACCGGAATGCTACATGTCGGACATGCCTTAAATAACACCCTCCAAGATATCTTGGTTCGTTATAAACGTATGGATGGTTATGATACCCTTTGGGTCCCGGGGACGGATCATGCCGGCATCGCCACCCAAAATGTAGTCGAAAAACAACTGGCTCAGGAAGGCCTCACCAGATATGACCTTGGTCGAGAAAAATTTTTAGAACGGGTTTGGCAATGGAAGGAACAATACGGGAATCGTATTATCGAACAACTCAAACGTCTGGGGTGCTCTTGTGATTGGACCCGTTTGCGGTTCACCATGGACAAAGGCCTTTCCCGGGCCGTGCGAGAAGTTTTCGTTCGTCTTTATGAAGAAGGGCTGATTTATCAAGGAGACTATATCATCAATTGGTGCCCTAGGTGTCATACGGCCCTGGCAGACATCGAGGTCGAGCACGAACCCACATCCGGCCATCTGTGGTACATCCGTTACCCCTTGCTAGATGGTTCTGGTTACATCGTGGTGGCCACCACTCGACCAGAGACCATGCTTGGTGATACGGCGGTGGCCGTAAACCCTGAAGACGAACGCTATCGCCACCTTATCGGCCAGAAGGTCAAACTCCCCCTTATTGGTCGAGAGATCCCCATCATTGCCGATCGAGAAGTAGATCCGGAATTTGGTACCGGGGCGGTAAAGGTCACCCCGGCCCATGATTTTGCCGATTTTGAGATGGCCAAGAGGCATGATCTGCCCTTTGTCAAAATAATGGATGAAGACGGGCGTATGACCAAGGAGGCCGGGGTCTACGCCGGGCTAGACCGTTTTGAGGCCAGGAAGAGGGTAGTGGCTGACCTTGAGGCCCAAGGCTTATTAGAAAAGGTGGAAGATTACGAAGTAATGCTCGGTCATTGTTATCGCTGCGGCAACGTGGTCGAGCCCCTGCTTTCCAAGCAGTGGTTTGTAAAAATGAAACCACTGGCGACTCCGGCCATTGCCGCGGTAGAACGGGGTTTTACCCAATTGGTGCCGGAGAATTGGAAAAACCTTTACTATGATTGGATGTATAACATTCGCGATTGGTGTATTTCGCGCCAGATTTGGTGGGGGCACCGCCTCCCGGCTTGGAAGTGTCAAGACTGCGGTGAATTTACCGTTTCCCGTGAAGATCCAGAGGTCTGTGCCCGTTGTGGTTCAAAAAACATCATTCAAGAAGAGGATGTCCTTGATACCTGGTTTTCTTCCGCCCTTTGGCCCTTCTCTACCCTGGGTTGGCCGGAACATACCGAAGACTTAAAACACTTTTATCCTACCTCGGTGCTGGTGACCAGTTTTGATATCCTTTTTTTCTGGGTAGCACGCATGCTGATGATGGGGCTCCATTTCATGGGGGCCATCCCCTTTAAGACGGTCTATATCCATGCCCTGGTACGCGACGAAAAAGGGCAAAAGATGAGCAAGAGCAAGGGCAATGTGATTGATCCCTTGGAGATGGTAGAAAAATACGGCACCGATGCCCTGCGCTTTACTTTGGCTGCTCTTGCTGCTCAAGGAAGAGATATCAAGCTCTCGGAGAGCCGTATCGAGGGATTTCGGCATTTTGTCAATAAGATCTGGAATGCCGCCCGTTTTGTGATCATGAATCTCGAAGGCTACCAGAAGATTGATTTTTCGCCAAAAGAGCTACCGAAAGAGGCCCACTGGATCATGTCTCGTCTATCAGCCACAGTGCGTCAGGTACGAAAGGCCCTGGATGAGTTCGAGTTTGATCAGGCAGCCCTTGGCATTTATCAGTTCTTCTGGCACGAATACTGCGATTGGTTTGTGGAGATGTCTAAACGCTTGCTTTCCAGAAGTGATGAACGCCTTCGAAAACTCACCCAAAACGTCCTTTGTCAGGTCTTGGAAACGAGTCTCCGGTTGCTCCACCCTTTTATGCCCTTTGTCACCGAAGAAATCTGGCAGGCCATCCCTCATGAGGGCGAGTCCATTATGATCGCCCCTTATCCTAAGCCTTTACCGGAGTTTGAAGATCAGGCCTTAGAAGCGGAGATGGAAAGGGTCAAGGCGGTGATCGTGGCCATTCGGGCTATTCGGGCCGATTACAATCTCCACCCCTCGGCCAAGCTTTCGGCCATCATCCTTACGGATAAACCCGAGATATTAAAGCTTTTTGAAGAGACGTCGGAGATCATTAAACTCTTAGCCCGCGTAGAAGAGCTCCGCCTCCGTCTCGGTGGAGAGAGACCTAAAGGGGCGGCTTCTGCCGTCCTGGAGGAGGCCGAGATCTTTGTTCCGTTGGAAGGATTAGTCAATGTTGAGGCCGAGCTCAAAAAATTGGCCAAAGAGGAAGAAAAGGTGCTCAAAGAGCTTTCCAGGGTAAAAGGGCGCCTTGAGAATGAAAACTTTTTGAAGAAGGCCCCAGCAGAGGTAATTGAAAAGGAACGCGAGCGAGAGGCAAAGCTTGAAGAGAAACTGGCCAAGATCCGAACCAACATCGAACGTTTAAAAGAGATCGCCTGAGAAACCCAACTAGGCATCTAAATATTGTCTTAGGAGTCTTTTAGACATGATACCTAAGGGATTTTTCTTTAATGCTGTTTCTTGCGGGATTAAAGCCCCGGATCGTTTAGATCTCGGGCTTATTTATTGTCCCCAAGAGGCAGTTTGTGCCGGAGTCTTTACTCGTAATTTGGTCAAGGCCGCTCCGGTCCTCCTGGGGCAAGAAATAGTTAAGAAAAAAGTTGCGCGCGCTATTTTGGTCAACAGCGGTTGCGCCAATGCCTGTACCGGAGAAAGAGGTCTTGAACAGGCCCAGACACTCCTTAAGGCCCTGGCTCAGGAGCTTGATCTCTTGCCAGACAGCATCCTTCCGGCCTCAACCGGGGTCATCGGTGCCTATCTTCCACTTGAAAAGATGTTGCCCAAGCTTCGGGAACTTGGTCAAGGCCTGGCTCCTGACAAATACGAATTGGTAGCCCGGGCCATGATGACCACGGATACCTTTCCAAAGGTAGTGACCCAAACCGTTGAGATTGGCCAAGGCCAAGGGCAGATTCTTGGCTTGGCCAAAGGGGCGGGAATGATAGCCCCAAACATGGCCACCATGTTGGCCTTTATTCTTTCCGACGTGGAGATACCCGCCGAAGACCTCGAAGGCCTCCTTAAAGAGGCTGTGGCTCGTTCGTTTAACCGTATCACCGTAGACGGTGATACCAGTACTAATGATACGGTTTATGCCTTGGCTAGCGGGAAGAGCGGTCTTTCTCTAACCGCTGGAAGCCAAGGGTATGAGAGTTTTAAAGAGGCTTTTATCAAAGTCTGTCGTGATTTAGCTTATCTTATCGTCAAAGACGGAGAAGGAGCTAATAAGACGGTTTGTATCAAGGTTGCCGGGGCCAAGAACGAAGATGAAGCCGAAATATTAGCTAAAACCGTGGCCAATTCTTTGTTAGTCAAGACGGCCATTTTTGGGGAAGATCCTAATTGGGGGCGTATTTTAGCTGCAATGGGACGTTGTGGTGTCTTTTTCAATCCATATCGAGTAAATATCTTCATCGGTCCGATTCAAATAGTTAAAGACGGTTTAGGTCTTGGTACAAAAGAAGAACAAAAGGCCCATGAAATCATGACTAAAGATGAATTTGATATCCTTATTGATCTGCAAATGGGCCATGCGCAAGCGGAGATTATCACTTGCGATCTTTCCTATGATTACGTAAAAATTAACGCCGAATATCGTACTTAAGGAAGATCCATGTCACCGAAGGGCAAAGAAGATTTTAACGAAGTTTTTTGTGCCAAATATAACGAACCTCAAAAATTAGAAGAGGGTTGTAAACATCCAAATGATTATTGTCAATATCGCCAAAGCTGCCTGATCTATTTTTACGAGCAAGAAAATCGAAAAAAGAAGTCTAAAGAAGATGCGCATTCTTCTGACCAATGATGATGGAATTTTTGCTGAAGGTCTTTGTGCATTATACGATGCATTAGCTGAGGAACACGAGGTCTTTGTCGTTGCTCCGGAGGCGGAACGTAGTGCTGTAGGGCATGCTATTACTATTGCTGACCCTTTACGAGTCAAAAAAGTTAAAAGAGGGAGAAAATTTTTTGGTTATGCGGTTAACGGAACGCCCGCAGATTGTGTCAAAATAGCTATTCATGAATTAATCGGCCCTGAAATAGATTTGGTGCTTTCCGGAATAAATAGAGGGGCAAATGTAGGCATAAATGTACTTTACTCAGGCACTGTTTCTGCGGCTACAGAAGGCGTTATTTTAGGCTATCCTGGTATAGCTATTTCTATCAATGCCTATAGAGATCCAGATTATTGTTTTGCCGCTTATTTTGCAAGCTGTTTGGTTGAAAACCTTAAAAAAATTATACTTGATAGCACCTTTTGTCTAAATGTCAATATTCCAGCATTACCAGCCCACCAAATTAAAGGCATAAAATGGGTGAAACAGAGTACCACTCGTTTATTGGAAAAATTTGAAAAAAGAATCGATCCTCATGGGAACATTTATTATTGGCAATGCAGTGAAAGATTTACTGAAACAGACCCTGAAACTGACGTAATGGCCTTAGCAGAAGGATTTATTACCCTTACACCTCTTCATTTTACCCTCACCAATTTAGAAATTCTTCAACAATTACAAACCAGGAAGTTTTCCTATTAACTCCTCCCAAAAGCAATTTTTAGTGTTAATTTTACTTGACAAATAAAGTAAACTTGTTTATGTGTTGTGTAAAAACAATAACAAAGGAGGGCACAAATGGCTAGGAAGAGGAGCAGGCCGGTCACTAAAGAGGATGTAAAATTTGTCTACGAAAATTATCTCAAAATGTCTGCAGCAGAGATTGCAGAGAAACTCGGTATTAGCAAGTTTCAGGTAATGAAAATCGTTACTGAGTTGCGTAAACGCGGTGTAGATATTCCAAAGAAAGTAGGTCGTCGAGAAAATCCCATCGATGCTTTTGTCAAAGAGCTAGAAGAATCTGGCAAATTAAAGAAAAAGTAAACATCCCATCCCCCACCACAGTTTGAAGAGGCGCCTTAGGGCGCCTCTTTTGTTGACCTTCCCCGGCTAACGAGCTATCTTGCGCAAGTGATGTTCCTAAAGCTAATTCTCTAAAATCGTTACGGAGGCCAAAATGCAATTTGAAGCGGTCATTGGTCTGGAAGTACATGCCCAATTGCTTACTCAAAGCAAGATATTTTGTTCCTGTTCAACGGCCTTTGGTGCTGCTCCCAACTCTCACGTCTGCCCGGTTTGCATGGGGTTGCCGGGAAGTTTACCGGTATTGAATAAAAGGGTGGTCGAATTTGCCATCAAGCTTGCCCTGGCCACCAAGGCTGATATTAATCCCGTGGCTGTCTTTGCTCGGAAAAATTATTTTTATCCCGATCTTCCCAAAGGTTATCAGATTTCCCAGTATGATCTTCCGATCGCTACCGGTGGGTATCTAGAAATCGAAGTAGAAGGGCAGACCAAACGCATCGGTCTCGTCCGTATCCATATGGAAGAAGACGCTGGGAAGCTCATTCACGATGAGCATCGTCCAATCTCTTTGGTCGATTTTAACCGTACCGGAGTTCCCCTTTTAGAAATAGTCAGTCAGCCGGATATACGTTCACCGGAAGAGGCCGTGGCTTACCTCAAAAAATTGCGTTCCATCTTGCGTTATTTGGAAATCTGTGACGGTAATATGGAAGAAGGGAGTCTCCGATGTGATGCCAATATTTCTCTCCGCCCGGTGGGGAGCGAGACCTTTGGCACTAAGGTAGAACTCAAGAATATGAACTCTTTTAAGCACGTCCAACGGGCCCTGGAATATGAAATTCGCCGGCAGACAGCCCTTTATCTGGAAGGGAAAGAGGTGGTCCAAGAGACGCGGCTTTTTGATGTCGCACGCGGGGTGACCGTTTCCATGCGTGGCAAAGAAGAGGCCCATGACTATCGTTATTTTCCTGATCCAGATCTGGTCCCGGTAGAGATTGACCGAGCCTGGATTGAAGAAATCGAAAAGACCTTGCCCGAACTTCCGGATGTCAAAAAGGCCCGTTTCATCAAAGAGTATAATCTTCCGGCCTATGATGCGGAGATCATCACTTCTTCCAAATATTTGGCCGAATTTTTTGAAGCGTGTTGCAAGCTCTTGAACAAGCCAAAGATGATCAGTAATTGGATCATGACCGAGGTCTTGAGAGAACTCAACCGCGAAGGCAAAGAGATAAACGAGACCAAACTTACCCCTGAATTGGTGACCGAACTCTTGAAATTGGTGGATGAAAATGTGATAAGTTCTACGGTGGCTAAACAGATCTTTCCCGAAGTATATGCCACTGGTCGCCGACCCTCTGAAATCGTCGAAGAAAGGGGTTTGAAACAGGAAAGCGACGAAGAGGCCTTGCTGGCCATCTGTCAAAAAGTAGTTGAGGCTCACCCCAAAGAGGTAGAAAAATATCGCAGTGGTAAGAAGGGGGTTATCGGTTTCTTTGTGGGACAGGTCATGCGTGAGACCCGAGGCAAGGCCAATCCAAAGATAGTTAATCAGCTACTTACCAAATTGCTTGAAGGCGAATAGTAGATGAAGGAATTTTTACCCCCTAATCTCGATATTATTAGGCCCATCTTGTGGGATGAAAGAGGACTAAGGCTCCTTGATCAGCGTCTGCTCCCCTGGCGAGAAAAATATCTGCGTTTTACCACCTGGCAGGGGGTGAGAAAGGCTATTAGACAAATGGTCGTGCGCGGGGCCCCGGCCATTGGGATCACCGGGGCCATCGGTTTGGTATTGGGAGCTGAAAAAATCAAGGTCAGGTCTCGTCAGGCGTTTCTCAATCGAGTTTCACGCATAGCCAAAGGCCTGAAAAAGGCGCGGCCCACCGCAGTAAACCTAGCCTGGGCTGTAGATCGTCTCCTGGGAGTGGCTGAGCAAGAAAAAGGAGCCGGTCCCGGAGAGTTGGTAGAGATCCTTCGACAAGAGGCCTTAAGGATCTGGGAAGAAGACATTGCCGCCAACCGTCGCATGGGAGCCTTGGGGGCTGCTCTTCTCCCCGACGAAGGTGTGGTCCTTACCCATTGTAATGCCGGGGCCTTGGCCACCGGGGGTTTTGGTACGGCCTTAGGCGTGATTAGAGCCGCGGTAGAGCAAGGAAAAAAAATTTCTGTCCTGGCTGATGAGACTAGACCATGGCTCCAAGGGGCCAGGCTCACGGCCTGGGAGCTTAAAAAAGTGGGCATTCCGGTCAAGGTCATTCCCGATGTGGCGGCGGGTTTCTTAATGGCCAAAGGAGAAATCCAGGCCGTGGTTGTTGGGGCGGATCGAATCGCTGCCAATGGAGACGTGGCCAACAAGATCGGTACGTATAGTGTGGCTGTCTTGGCCCGAGAAAATAATATTCCCTTTTATGTAGCTGCCCCACGGTCCACCATAGATCTTGAGACACAGATCGGGGATCAGATCCCCATCGAAGAACGCCCAGAGACCGAAGTCCTTTATTGTGTTGGCAAACGCCTTGTCCCAAGGGGGGTGCAGGCCAAAAACCCGGCCTTTGACGTCACCCCGGCCCGGTACATAAGGGCTATTATCACCGAGGCAGGTGTCGCTTATCCTCCTTATGATCAAAATCTTAAGGGGCTCATGCTGGAGGAAAAATGAAGGTCTCGCCGATAGAACTGGCCAAAGCAGCGGCTTTGGCCGCGGGGAGATTACAGCGGGAACACTTTGAAGGTCATATTAAGGTCAGTCACAAGGGCGAGATCGATTTAGTAACCGAAATAGACCTCCAGAGTGAGCGATTGATCCTTGAACTTTTGGCCTCTTCAGGGATCCCTGTTTTAGGAGAGGAAATAGCCAAGGCCGAGCCTTCCGGGCTTTATTGGTTAGTAGACCCCCTCGATGGGACGACCAATTATGCCCATGGTTTTCCCTGGTTTGCCGTCTCCATTGCCCTCATGGAGGATAAAGAACCCATTGCCGGTGTGGTCTATCATGTGATGTTGGACGAGTTATTTTGGGCAGAAAGGAATAAAGGGGCCTTTTTGAATGGTCGTCGTTTGAAGGTTTCGGAGACCAAAAGGTTGGGCGAGGCCTTATTAGCCACTGGTTTTCCGTACAATGTGCACCAAAAGCCAGACAAGGTGGTCAAGGCCTTTCATGATTTCCTTGTGCGCGCCCAAGGTATCCGTCGAGCAGGGGCGGCGGCCTTAGATTTGGCCTATCTTGCCTGTGGGCGATTTGATGGCTTTTGGGAACCTTTGCTCAAACCTTGGGATACGGCGGCAGGGATGCTACTGGTTCTTGAGGCTGGTGGGCGGGTGACCGACTTTCTAGGGCAGACCTACGATCCCTTTGTCCCCCATATTTTGGCCACCAACGGCTTAATTCATGAGGAAATGATCCCTATCACTTCTAAATATGTGCCGGGGCCATGAAGAGGTACCTTATCTGTCCGCATTGTGGGAAAGAGGTCGAGGCCTATCGTAACCCCTTCCCTACGGTCGATCTTATTATTGAAGTCGGGGATAAGATTGTCCTTATCAAGCGTAAAAACCCCCCTCATGGTTGGGCCTTACCCGGAGGCTTTGTCGATTATGGAGAAAGTCTGGAGGAGGCTGCTATTCGAGAGGCCAGAGAGGAGACCGGACTTCGGGTGGAACTCCTCTGTCAATTCTATACCTATTCTGCGCCGGATCGAGATCCTCGCTTCCACACCATTACCACTGTGTTCATCGCCCGGGCTGTGGGGGAGCCTAAGGGGGCAGATGACGCCGCTGAGGCAAGATTATTTACCTTAGAAGAGCTTCCCTTTGATCAATTGGTATTTGACCACGGGGCCATTCTGGCCGATTATTTAGAGTGGAAAAATGGAGAAAAAGCCCTTTCTACTACACCGACCAGAAGAACAAAGGTTCCTCGTTGTCGATGATGAGCTTTTCATCGTCGAACTTATCAAGGATTACCTAGAGACTTTGGGTTTTTCTTGCGAGACGGCTTATAACGGCAAGGAGGCCTTAGAGAAATTTATTGCCAATGGACACTTCACCATTGTTATCACCGATATCTGTATGCCAGAAATGGATGGCCTGGAATTGATCAAGGCCATCAAAAAGGACTGGCCGGACACAGACATTATTGCTATTACCGCCTACACCAAAAACTACAAATACACCGATGTCATCAGGGCCGGAGCCAACGATTTTATCAATAAACCCTTTGACCTGGATGAATTACAAGCCAAGATAAACCGCATCTTAAGAGAGAGGGAACTTCGCGAACGCCTTCGCGCCTTAACCATCCATGATCCCCTTACTGACATCTATAATCGACGTTATTTTGAAGAAAAGATCGAAGAAGAATGTTATCGTGCCTGGCGTCAAAAGTACGAAATTCATTTGGTTATGCTCGATGTAGACCATTTCAAAGAATACAACGACCATTATGGTCATCAGGCCGGAGACCGACTCCTTCAGAAATTAGCAGAGATTATGATCCACTCCACCCGCCGCTTTGTGGATCTTCCCTTTCGTTATGGTGGCGATGAGTTCGCCCTTCTTATTCCTCAATGCGATATCTCCAAGGCCAAACAAGCCGCCGAGAGGATTCGACATCGTTTTTTGGGGTGCCATTTCGATCCGACGACCATCTCTGCGGGTGTGGCCAGATTTAAACGCTCGCATCCAGATAAGGTCTTTCGGGTGGACGTAGACGATCTGATCCGGCGGGCGGACGAGGCCCTTTACGAGGCCAAACGTCAAGGAGGAAACCGCGTATTCATTGACCCAGAAAGCGGTTAATGGGCCAGGAAGGCCTTTATCACGTCCTCGCGGGGGTCAATGCGTTGTAAGACGACCTTTAAGGCTGTACCTACTTGGGGGGTATAACTCGGTGGTAAAGGGACATCCACCGTAATCATATAATCGATGAGTAAGACTTTGGCCTTTCGTTGATGGATATCTACCACCAAGCCGTCCAGTGTTTTCCCTCTGATTTCTTTCTTTAAATATTTGAGCAACCAATACCGTGTTGTTCGGTTTTTGACCGCAGTGGCGGCCTCCAGGGCCGGGGCTAAATCCCGTAGAAAAGAAGAAAGATCCTCTTTGGAAAAGCAAGGTTTGCCTGTTTCCAAATAATGACAGATCTGATGTTCCATGATGAGATCTACCGCCCGACGCAGAGGAGAGGAAATGGTGGTATAGACCGGGAGCCCTAGACCGTGATGGAATTCGGGAGTTAGGAGGAGTTCTCCACGGGAGAGTTGTCTGAGTTGTAAAAAGTTTTTCAATAGATCCTGCTCATCCCCTTCGAGCATCCGCTCTTTGGGTTTGGCCTGACTACGATAGATGGCCGGTATTTGTCTCTCTTGACAAAACCGGGCGGCTACGTAATTGGCCAGGATCATAAATTCGGAGACCAAAAAACGGGCTGGGGTAAATTCCAGGCGTTCAATCTTTATTTGTCCGTCTTCCACCCGAACGATGATCTCCGGTAGAAAGACAGGCAAGGCCCCGTTGGCCAGACGTCGTTCAAATAACTTTTGGGCCAGTTGGTGTAAGGTCTTTAAGGTTTCATCCGAGGCCAGGCGTTCGTCGGCTTGGTCATAAGTAAGCCTCTCTTTGACTTGCACCACGGAACGTACTATCTCAAAGCTTCGAATCTCTCCCTTAACTGAAAGATGGACTAAAAAAGAGAGGGCGGGTCTTTCTTTTCCGGCAACCAGGCTTGCCGCTTCCTCTGAGATAATCCTGGGAAGCATAGGGATTATGCGGTCTGGTAGATAAAGCGTGGTCCCCCGGTGAAGGGCCTCTTTAAAGAGGAGTGAATCAGGAGGGGCAAAGGCAGCCACATCGGCGATATGAATCCCAACGAGCCATTCATCTCCATGTTTTTCCAAATGAAGGGCATCATCAAAGTCTCTGGTCTCCGGTCCGTCAATGGTAAATAGAGAAAGTTCGGTCAAATCACGGCGACCTTGATAAGAAAAACCTTGGGAGACCTTTTCTTTTGCTTCTTTTTCCAATTCAGGGGGGAATTCTTCGCGGATGTCATAGCGCAGGAGTTCTACGTTTTCATCTTCTGCAAAGACGCCGGCTATCTTTAAAATTTCAAAGATCTTGCCCGGACGATTGGCGCCGATACGTTGCAACAACTCCTTGGTCTCGCGGGCTCGCTGGGCTTCGTCACCAAAGAGATAAAAATCCTTAAGGGCTGATAGCCAATAATTTTTTATTTCTTGGCCTATGGGATATTGTTCTCCCCTTAACAAGGCCTCAAGCCAGGTCGCTCCCTCTTCCCGACGCCGTAAACGTTCTTCCTCTTTACGCCTGGCCTCTTTGAGTCTTTCCACTTCTTCTCGCGCATGAATGAGGATACGCCCTTCCCTAAAGCGAAAATAGAGTCGATCCTCTAACACGGCTCTAATCACGGCGGCTATTTGGTCATCATCAGGCTCTGGCCCAAAATATACCTCCGCTAATTCTTCTGGACTCATCTCTTCGGCTTCATCCACTACTACTTCCCAAAGTTCTTCTAAATCCAGCTCTTCTTTTAATTTTTCACGACGGGCATGAACCTCTTCCAGGAGACGGATCTGTTCCTGGCGATTAGAGACGCGGTAAGCCTTTTTAGAAAGACAAAGAATTCGCGTCCTCGGCAGGAGTTCTTCGCGCCCGGAAGGGAGCAAGACCCGTAAACGGCGATCCTTGTGTCCCAAGACGTAGGCTGGAAGGACCCGTCCTTGCTCAGCAAACTCCACTATATGACTGGAAAAGTCTTTCTCTTTCATGAGCGACCCCGGTTGGGCCCGTCTTTAGCAAAAGAAGGGAATTGTGCAAGGGCTAATCAAGGCCTTTGGCCAGACGAATAGCCTCTTTTAAGTCTAGGGCCCCGGAATAAATAGCCCTTCCGGTAATCACTCCTTCAAGGCCCAGGGGCTCTAAAGGAAGGAGTTTTTTAATATCCTCAAGGCTTGAGACTCCGCCAGCCACATAAACGGGAAGGCTTACCGTTTCAAGTAAAGGCCTCACCCGGGAGAGATTAACTCCCTGTTCAGTGCCGTCTCTGGTTATATCGGTAAAGATGAGGGCTCGGAGACCAGCATCTTCCAAAAGCTTGGCCAACTCCAAATAATGAATGGAACTCTCTTCCGTCCACCCAGAAACAGCTACCATATCTCCACGGACATCAAGGCTGACTACGATTCGCCCAGGGAAGAGCCGACAGGCCTCTTTGACCAATTCTGGTTGGCGACAGGCAATAGTGCCCAGGATTACACGATCAACTCCATCTTTAAGATAGGCCTCAATGGTGGTCAGATCCCGAAGGCCACCTCCAACTTCTACGGGGACAGACACGCTCTTCACTATTTCTCTGATCAGGGAGCGATGGACAGCCCGACCTTCTTTGGCCCCAGAGAGATCAATGACATGAATCAGTTCAGCCCCACTTTTTTCAAATTCTTGGGCGATAGGTATGGGATTGTCGCTATAGACAGTCTCACGGGTGTAATCTCCCTGATAAAGGCGGACACATCGATTGTCTTTTAGATCGATCGCTGGAACGACTAACATCTTGCCTCCATCAGACCAGATCTCGCGCCTCTTTTTTATACCAGGTTACAAAGCGTTTAATCCCTTCTTCAATAGGTACTTGGGGGTTATAACCTAGGAGCCTTTTGGCCTTGGAAATATCGGCATACGTAACACTTACGTCTCCAGGTTGAGGAGGGAGGAAGCAGATCCTGGCCTTTTTACCTAAATTTTCTTCGATAAGGTGGATCAGGGTCAAGAGATCGGTAGTCCGAGATTCGCCCAAATTGAATATCTCATAATCAAAGTCTTTTTCATGGGCGGCCATTATTCCTTGGATAATGTCGTCGATATAAGTGTAATCACGCCGTGAAGAACCGTCACCATAAACTGGGATTTCCTTCCCCTGGTCAATCAAACGAGTGAATTTGTGGATGGCCATTTCTGGTCGTTGTCTTGGGCCATAGACGGTAAAAAATCGCAAGGAGATGACCTTGATACCAAACAAATGATGATAGGCATGACAAATAAGTTCATTGGCCCGCTTAGTAGCGGCGTAAGGGGAGACCGGACGATCACAGCAATCTTCTTCGGAAAAAGGGACCTTGCTCGATTCCCCGTAAACCGAAGAAGAACCACCATAGATAAATTTGGGCACTTCGTACCGGCGACAAAGTTCTAAGAGATTGGTCGTCCCCAGACCGTTTACTTCTTCGTAAAGGATTGGGTCTTCGACCGAGGGACGAACCCCGGCTCGAGCGGCCAAGTGAATGACCTCTTTTATGCGGTGACGTTTAAAGATCCGTTCTAGAAAAGGGAAATCCCGGATATCTCCCTGCTGTAAATGAAAGGCTGGATGGGAGAGAACCCTTTGGATATTACGCCACTTGAGTTTGGGAGAATAATAATCATTAAAGTCATCAACGACGACCACTTCTTCTCCTTGTTCAATGAACCTCTCCACCAGGTGAGAACCGATAAAACCCGCTCCACCGGTAACTAAGATTGCCTCCATAGATCACTCCACGGTTACGCTCTTGGCCAAATTACGTGGCTGGTCCACATCACAGCCCCGGATTACTGCTACCTCATAGGCCAGAAGTTGCAAGGGGATGGTGTAAATTATGGACGAAACCTCCCATTCACACTCGGGAAGCCCTACGGTCTTGGTAGAGATCTTCTCCAAAGATTGATCCCCCTCGGTACCAAAGCCCAATACTTCTCCCCGGCGAGAGCGGACTTCTTCTATATTGCTGATCATCTTTTCATAGACGTGATGATTTTTTGGGGCGAGGACCACCACCGGCATATCTTCATCAATAAGGGCGATGGGACCATGCTTCATCTCCCCGGCGGCATATCCCTCGGCATGGATATAAGAAATTTCCTTTAGTTTTAAGGCTCCTTCTAAGGCCACAGGGAAGAGGATGTTTCGGCCTAGGTATAAGAAATGTCTCTTGCGGTGATAATCATAGGCGATGTCTTTAAGCATCGGATGGGTCTTTTCGATTACCCGTTCTACCTGGTGGGGCACGCGGACCAGGGCCTTGGCTATACGCTGGGCTTCTTCTTCAGGTAAGGTTCCCCGAATACGCCCGAAATAGATAGTTAGCAACAACAAAGCGGTGAGTTGACTGGTAAAGGCCTTAGTTGAGGCCACCCCGATCTCTGGCCCGGCATGGGTATAGATCGTGCCGTCTGACTCACGGGTAATGGTGCTACCCAATACGTTACAAATGGCCACCGCCTTGGCTCCAGCTTCACGGGCTCGGCGGAGGCTAGCCAAGGTATCGGCAGTTTCTCCTGATTGGGAGATGGGGATTACCAAGGAGTTTTGATCAAGGAGAAAGTCTCGGTACCGGAATTCCGAGCCCAAATCCACTTCCACCGGTATTTTGGTCCAGCGTTCAAAAAGATACTTGCCCACCAGACCGGCATGATACGAGGTGCCACAGGCCAGGATACAGATTTTCGTTAGGTCTTGAATCTCTTCTGGTCTGAGGTCGATTTCTGGGATTACCACCTCTCCGGTCTCTGGATCAAGACGCCCTCGAAAGGTATTTAAGATGGCCTGCGGCTGTTCATAGATCTCTTTGAGCATAAAATGTTTGAACCCGGCCTTTTCCGCCATAGCCGCATCCCAATGAATAGTGACCGGTTCTTTAGAGACCTTTTCCCCTGAATCAAGGTGTAAAAGCTGACAGGTCTCCTTGGTGAGGACGGCCATCTCCCCGTCGTCCAAAAAGAGGACTCGATTGGTCCAGGGCAAGAGGGCCGGGATGTCTGAGGCAATGAAGTTTTCGCCTTCACCAAGGCCTATGACTAAAGGGCTCTGATTTCTGGCGGCTACTAACATCTCCGGGCGTCTCAGCCAAAGTACCCCCATGGCATAGGCCCCTATCACCTTAGAAAGCGCTTGACGTACGGCTTGGACTAGATCGTTAGTCTCTTTCAAGGCCTCTTCGATGAGATGGGGCAGGACCTCAGTATCTGTTTGGGAACGGAAGACATGGCCTTTGGCCTCTAGTTCTTGCCGTAGGGAATGATAATTCTCAATGATACCATTATGGACGACGACTAATTCCTGCGTACAATCCCGATGTGGATGGGCGTTGGTTTCCGAAGGCTCTCCATGGGTGGCCCAACGAGTATGTCCCAAACCTACGCCTTTTGGACGGGCAGGGTAGTCGGCTAAAAGTTCTTGGAGGTTTACCAGTTTGCCCAGGGCCCTAATTACATCAAGTTGGCCGTTATTGATGACTGCTATCCCTGCTGAATCATAACCACGATATTCCAAACGCCTTAGGCCTTCTAACAAAACCGGGATAACCGAACGATGACCGATATACCCAATAATTCCACACATTATCTCGCTCCTTCACCAAAAAGGATTATTTTTATCGTTTTAAAGATGATATAAATATCAAACATAGTAGACATATATTTGATGTAATATAGATCATATTTTAGTTTTTCAAGGGCGTCTTTTTCTGAGGCTCCATAGGGATAGCAAATCTGGGCCCAACCGGTAATTCCCGGTTGTACGGTATGGCGTTGATCATAAAAAGGAATCTTTTGACGTAGCTGTTTTACAAAGACCGGTCTTTCCGGTCTAGGACCAACAAAAGACATGTCTCCTTTGAGGACATTCCACATCTGAGGTATCTCATCGATGCGCAATTTTCTAATGATTCGTCCTATCCGTGTTACTCGAGGATCATTTTTGGCGGCCCATTGAGGACGATCCTTTTCGGCATCTACCTTCATCGAACGAAATTTATAGAGTTTGAATACTCTTCCATCTTTTCCTACTCGTTCTTGAACAAAAAGAACCGGTCCAGGTGAGTCTATTTTGATCAAAATGGCAACTAAAATGATTAATGGTAAAGACAAAGTAAGACCAATAGAAGAAAGAATTATACCTATAATGCGCTTAAAAAAAAGAGTATGCCAGGGCTTTCTAAAACCTTCATGAAATATCAACCAACTAGGACGGATTTTTTCAACAATAATTTTCCCGGTCAAATGTTCATAAAAAGTTTCGCCTTCAACTATATCAAGACCTTTCATGCGACAATCTAAAAGCTCCTGTACTGGTAAGGAACCCCGACGTTCTTCTAAACAGACTACCAATTTATCAATATCTTCGCGACGACACTGATGGTAAAGATCATGATACGAATAGATCACTTTGATAGGATTTCTTGATTTAGGAATAATTTCCTGTTGAAGAATATCTCTATCATTAGGGGAGGCAAAAATTAGATTGACTATAAAACCACAATCTAGTTGACGCGTTATTTCAGAAAATATCTCTTTTGCTAAATCAGAAAAACCAAGAATAGCTATCTTTTCGCTTAAGAAACCTCGTTTTAGAAAGAAAAAATACACTAAACGCCAGGATACAGCCATCAAAATAATGAGTAGCAAAAAAATCATAAAAGACCAACTACTGATCATAAGAGGAGGGAATAATAAATAGAGAATACCCATTAAAAAAGTGGCTACACCAATAGCTTGCATTAATCGAAGAAAAACGTCAAAGAGACTATCATCAACACGAAAAGAGTAAAGGTCGAAATAATATAGCCAGATTTGTAGGACTAAGATTAAAAGTGCTATTTTAGATAAAGTATCAGAAGAGAAAACAAAGGAAGGAATATAATGATATTGGATATAAAAAGCCAAGATAATACTTAAAAAAATAAAAATAGTTTCTGTAAAGAAAAAGATCAATTTTCTAGCAGGATAATAACGATGGAAGAGCCAAATCATTTTTAAAAATTATTTTTTGTTGTTACGTTTGTAATATTTAGCTGATATATGATAATATTTAAATCTTGAAGAGATGAGGTTCAAAGAAGAAATGTTAAATCCATTGAAGACCAGACCTAAAATTTTGGCTCGGCCTAATTTTTCAATGGCTTCTTCTACCACGTCCCTTTCTGAAAAGGCATAACGTACCACCATTAATACCCCATCCACCAGTCGAGAAAGATAAAGTGGCTCGGAGGCCAGCAGGACCGGAGAAGTATCAAAAATGATAAACGATTTCGGGAAAATTTGCCTTAAACTATCCAAAAAAGCAACTAATTTTTCCGAAGAAAAGATATCGGTAGCCTCTTCCAAACGGGCTCCAGCAGGGATGATATATAGATTAGAAAAATCTGTTTTGTAGACAATTTCTTCCAAAGGGGCGTCTTCTACGAGGGCTTCGGAAAGGCCTTTTTCAAAAGGGCCTTCGACCACCTCGGTCAAGCTGGCGTTTCTTAGATCACTTTCCACCAAAATGGTAGGGACACTCCTGGCAAAAGAAAAGGCCAAATTCACCGCCACGAAGGTCTTCCCTTCACCAGGGATGGCACTGGTAATCATGACGAATTTTGAGGGGAGCCCGGTGCGGGGATGGAGGATATGGCTGCGTAATATCTTGAAATTTTCGGCTACAATACTTTCTGGTTCGTGATAGGTGAGGATACGACGATCAACCGCAGTTAATTTGATTTCTTTAAGGCCTTCGAGTTCTTGAGCCCTCGAAGACTCATAAGACAGACGAGGGGAAAGAATTTTTTTGTCTTCGGTCTTTTCTGTCTCGCTTTCGGTAAAATTCATTCTTTTTAAGAAACTAGTAAGCTTGCCCAAATAACTCCTCCAAGAAGGGTATTTTTTCTCGGAAAATCCAACAGAGCACTATAATTATCGGCAAAAGGATGAGAAAAATTAAGATCAACTGCCGAGAACGGGAGGATGAGGTAACCTTCTTCTCTGTAATCAATAAATTTTTATTATTCTCCTTTTGAGGGAGAAGGTGATCTATTTCTTTAGCACTCTCTTCAATGATCTGGGCGTCTACAACCGTTTGTTCCTTTAGAAAGGCCGCCAATAGAGCATGGTCCGCCAAAATATTTATCAAGCGGGGTATCCCCCGAGAATAACGAAAAAGGGCCTCGATTGCTTCTTCATTAAAGAGGCGGGTTTTGGGAGAACCCGCTCTCAGGATCCTGGTAATCAAGTATTGTGACACATCTTCTGGAGTTTCAAAAGGCCCCAAATGATATTTGTAAGTAATACGCTGTTTTAGGGCATATAATTCTTCACAGGCCAATTTTTTTTCAATCTCCGGCTGGCCTACCAAAATAATGACCAAACTGGTTTCACCTTCGGCCAAATTGGAGAGCAAACGTAACTCTTCTAGCAGTTCGACAGAAGCTGCTTGTCCTTCATCAATAATAAGCACAAGAGTTTTCCCTTCTTGAGCTAATTTTTGTAATATTTGACGAAAATTTAGTAAAAAAACGGCCTTCTTTCCTATTGTTGGAAGTTTTAATTCTGAAGCCAAAACTGTATAGAATTCTTTTACAGATAATCGCGGATTAAAAAAGGGAATAACGATAATGTTTTTCTTCTTTCTTAAAGAAGCAATGAAGTAATTTAATATAGTAGTTTTCCCCACACCAATATCACCAGTTAGTAATAAAAAGGGCTTTTGTAACATTACACAATAAGAAAGATGTGATAATGCTTCGCGATGTTTTTCACTTAAATAAAGAAATTTGGGGTCAGGATGAATATCAAAAGGATTTCTCTTAAGACCAAAAAATTTGTAATACATTGATTTAGAGAGGTATTACACTTGATAACCCTTAAGCACTAATATTAGGAGGGCTATATTTGCTATTATGCCCATTAAACTGATAGCTGATAAAAGACCGGATTTAATAAGGGCCTGGCGCCTCTCTTCCGGCAAAGAAACCAAAGGAATAGTAGTCAAAACTTTGACATGAACATGCTTTTCAAGTAGGGTTTCATCATAGACCTTTCGATCTAAAAAGAATTCCAAAATGAAAGCAAAACCCACTCCAGCGCCAAGGGCTAAAATAAAACCCATAAAGAGGATCTTTTTCGGATCAGGTTTAACCGGGACTTCTGGGACTCGAGCAGGATCAATGATTTTGAATTGTTCACCTTGCTGTCGCTTTTCTAGAGTCTCAGCCATCGCAGCTTGAATTTTTTTGTCTAATAACATACGATATGTTTTCATTAAATTGTCATAATCTCGACTCATATCCTTTAATTGTTGTTCTCTCTTAGGGATATTTTCTAAGCGTTTTTGATACATTTCCATCTCTTTACGTACTTTTTGATATGCTTCATTTATATGTTTTATTTCGGCTTCAATGCTAGCTAACTGTGCTTGGAATTGAGCAGTAATATCAATAGGTTCTTCTTGAGTTTGAGGGACTGCTGATTCTTCTTGGTTTTGCTTGTTTTCTTCGTTTTCGAGCTCTTTCTTTTTTGCTTCAATCATCTTTTTTAATCTAATCACATCTGGATGTTTATCTGTATATTTTAATTTTAAAGATTCGTATAATTGCATTAATTTATCAAGGCTTTCATCGGATTGATCAGGAGCTTCTGTGTCTCCTGTATCTACTTCTATAAAAGAATTCATAGAAGTGCTCGCCATTTGTTTGGCCATTTTAAGTTGTTCTAATACAGATAATTTTCTATCTTCAAGCATCTGTTTGCGCATTTGTAAAGCTTCACTCTCTTTCTGTAGGCGATCTAAAGTCGAAATGATAGATTCTTTTTGTTCAGGTAACTCATCCATATATTTAACTTTAAACTCCTGGATACGACGTTCTCTTTCTCTTAGTTCGTTTTCTATTTTTCGTAATTCTTCATCTAAGAAAGCTGTAATAGTTTTAGCTTGCTCTTCTCTTAATTTTAAATTTTCTTCAATAAATATATTGGCGATACGATTAACTACCTTAGCGGTTAATTGTGGATCAGTATATTCAAAGCTAATAACAAAGACATTTCTGCGTCCTCCACGAGGCCGAGAAACCTTGATAGCCCGCCTCATACGTTCAACCACTGATTCCATAGGCAATTTATCAACGAGGTCAGGGTAAAGATTGTACTCCTTGATTAATACTTCCAAATTACGACGGCTGGTTATTTCCTGCCAAATAGCATGAATTAAGGCCTCTAAATCTCCTGAAACCGTGGATTTAACGTAAGAGGCCGGGACTCGTTGAGGGACAATAGAAAGGGTTATTTCGGCCCGATAGATCCGCGGCGCCCGGAGGACATAGACTTCAGCCAAGGCAAAAATAGGAATAAATAAAAAGATGATCAACCATTTACGACGCCATAAAAAGGCCAAAATCTGATAGATATCGACCTGTTGTTTAGGCTCACTTACCATAGAGACCGGCCTCGCCAAAATTGATAGGTCAAGGTAACGTGCACAACATTTTCCTCATAAGATTCGTCCAAAATATTTCCTGTATTTATCCCCGAAGAATCTCTTTTTCTGTAGGAGTAATCGGCGGAAAGAAAAAGTTTCTTTAACAATTGTTTTTGAAGAGAAACAGAAAGGCTATAAGTATCTTCTTCTCTATTTTCATTCTTAAAATCTTCATTTCTGTACATTCCCTGTAAAGATCCTGATAAGGTTTTAGTAAATTCATGAGATATAGAGGCACTTATTAAATAATATTGTGTAAAACCTGGATTTTCTGCTTCTCCATATTCATAACGATATCCTCCACTTCCATCAAGAGAAAAAGTTGTTCTTCGAAATCTTTTAGTATAGCCTAGACTGTAAGTTAGACCCTTATCATCACCCTGAGAATCATCAGAAACTCTTTTATAATAACCGATAGAACAATGATAAGTTTGATCAGGGCTTGGGCGATAAGTATAAGTAGTTTGTATATTATATACCCAGTAATCATTAACACCGGGGCCGTAATCTTGTGTCCTTTCTGCTGTATAGGTCAGAGATAAATCTTTATTATGAGCTATATGATAACCTGCGCTTAAATCATAGCCCCATGTATTAACCTGCGGTGAAGTCTCAAATTCACGCTGTGACCCCCTTAAGCCCAGAGAGACAAAAAAAGAGGTGAAATCTTTGGTTACTTTTATAAACTCATCATAAATTCGAGAATCTTCCGTTTCAGGAGATTCATTCTGTAAATAATTAATATTAGCGCCTAATTCTATAACCGAACCAGGAGCGAAATTATAAGATATATTATGGGAAATATTTATGCGATAATATTGTTCACGTTGACCGATTCTTTCTCGAAAAACTTGGGGGTTTCTTTCTATAGGTTCTTCACTCTTGTAATAAGATACCCCTAAACCTAAAGCAAGACGTTTAGATAAACTTTGGTTGTAAGCCAAGGAAAAATTATGTCGATTAGTATTATTTTCTGGGAAACGCCAATATTGGGCTCTTGTAAACTCATAATTAAAAATTATAGAACGCAATTTGGCACTATGACTAGCTGAAAAATCAGCAGTAAAAAGACTCAACCAGTCTTCAACCTTATCAGTTTGTGTTAGATAAAGATTGTCAGTATACTCCGTTGAAGCGGAAAAATTGAGACTATATTCTTGCTTTTCCGCTAAAG
>CAZROA010000048.1:0-53521 GCA_964601575.1 uncultured Thermodesulfobacteriota bacterium | reverse complement strand
AAGCCCTGCGGGCCTCAGAGACCTCTTTGGGCAAACGTTCTAAACTTTATAACAAGGCTAATCTTTGAGTTTATTTCCGGTCTTGGGGGCCAGTAAATATCGTTTAAGGAGGCGGTTTTGCCGGGAAAATTAATGATTGTGGGGACAGGCCCGGGAAAGCTCGAACACCTTACCTTACGAGCGAAAGAGGCCATCGAGGAGGCCGAGGTTATCGTTGGTTATCAACGATACTTAGAGCTTATCCAGCCCTTGATCGAGGACAAGAAAGTTTATCCTGGACGCATGAAAGAAGAAATCCAACGGGCCAGGACAGCGGTCGAACTTGCGCTTGAAGGGTACAAAGTGGCCCTGATCTCTGGCGGAGATCCTGGACTTTACGGTATGGCAGCTCCGGTCTTAGAAGTGCTTGAGGCCAGGGGGTGGCGTCCAGGAGAGCCTCCAGAGTTAGAGATCATTCCCGGGGTCACGGCGGCCTTGGCGGCTGCTGCTCGCTTTGGGGCCCCTCTTTCTACGGATACGGCCTTTATCTCTCTTAGCGATCAACTTGAGCCCTGGGAGGCTATTGCCAAGAGGTTGCGTGCGGCGGCTGAGGCCGACTTTGTTATCGCTCTCTACAATCCCCGCAGCCGGAGGCGTAAGAAGCAAATTGAAAAGGCCATAACCATTCTTAAAGAGGTCCTCCCTCAGGACACTCCAGTAGGGATAGCCAAAGGAGTTTTCCGCGAAAATGAAAGGCTCATCCTTACCAATCTTAGAGATCTAGTCGATTATCTCGAGGAGATTGACATGGCCACCGTCATTCTCGTAGGGCGGCGGGACACGCGGATTTTGGACACCCTCCTCCTCACCCCCCGAGGCTACGGCCAGAAATACAAGCTGGATTAACACCATCTGAGAGACCAAGATATGGCAATATTTTGGATTTGTTTTTGCCTATCGACTTATACATAATTTCCAAGTTATCATAGATTGATGCTTAAGCTTCCCATTGGTATCCAGAGTTTTGTCAATATTCGTACCGAGGGTTATTACTACGTAGATAAGACCCCTTTTGTTCACCAATTGGTTGAGACAGGTAAATACTACTTTCTTTCCCGCCCACGCCGTTTTGGAAAAAGCCTTTTCCTTGATACCCTGCGCCAGGCCTTCCTCGGGAATAAAGAGCTGTTTGACGGCCTCTATTTGGAGAAAAATTGGGACTGGTCGGTAAAATACCCGGTGATATACATCAGTTTAGGAGCAGGGGTCATAAAATCTTTAGAAGAATTGAGAGAGACCTTTCTCTCCCTCATCAGACGACACGCCGCACAATACCAGATCAAAATTACGGAAAAGCTTTATAACAAGCAGTTTGAAGAGCTAATCCAAAAATTAGGGGAAAAAGAAAGTCAGAAAGTCGTTATCCTTATCGACGAGTACGATAAACCCATCCTCGACAATATCGAACGCTTGGACGCGGCCTTTGAGATTCGCGAGGCCCTGAAAAACTTCTATTCGGTCATCAAAGATGCCGATCCTTATCTCAAATTTTGCTTTATTACCGGTGTCTCCAAATTTTCCAAGGTTTCCATCTTTAGCGGCTTAAATAATCTCAAAGACATCACCCTTGATCCTGCTTACGCTACCATTTGCGGTTACACCCAGGAAGAATTTGAAACAGTTTTTGCCGACCGCCTTAAAGACCTTGATCTTGAAGAGATCAAGCTCTGGTACAACGGCTACAACTTCCTCGGCGAACCAGTCTATAATCCCTTTGATATCCTTCTTTATCTCGATCTGTGCGATTTTCGCCCTTTCTGGTTTGAGACCGGCACGCCCACCTTTCTCATCAAACTCCTCCTGGAGAAGAACTTTTTCCTACCGGAACTCGAGGGGCTTGAGGCCTCTGAGGCCTTGCTCTCCAGCTTTGACCTAGACTTCATCGAACCCGAGACCCTGCTTTTCCAGACCGGGTATCTCACCATCAAGAAGAGGCTTCGCACCGGACCGCGCACCCGGTATCTGCTGGCCTTCCCCAATCTCGAAGTGCGCATGAGCTTTACCGATTATCTCCTGAACTACATCACCAAAGACCTTCGTGGGAAAGAACGCGCCTTAGATACCGTTTACGATGCCCTGCTTGAAGGGCAGCCGGAAAGGCTTGAAGAGGTCTTCCGAAGTGTCTTTGCCGGGATTCCCTATGATTGGTACCGCAAGAGTGAGATTCAGAAATACGAAGGGTTTTATGCCAGTATCTTTTATGCCTATTTTACGGCCTCAGGGTTAGAGGTTCGGGTAGAGGAGACCACCAACCGTGGGCGTCTTGATATGGCCGTGCTGGCCGAGGGGCGGTGTTATCTCTTTGAATTTAAAGTGGTAGAGAACGAACCCCAGGGTCGAGCCCTTGAGCAGCTCAAAGAAAAGGCTTATCACGAGAAATATCAGACCATTTGTCAAGAGATCTATCTCATTGGTGTTGAGTTTAGCAAGAGCGAACGTAACCTGGTTCGCTTTGAGGTAGAAAGAGTTTAAAAATATTATTTTTCCTTTCAAGGAGCCAATCATGTCTCGTCTCTTAAAAATTTTGGGTTTTTTGATCGCTATTTTTTTACTGGTCCTGGCTGCGGTCTTCTTTCTGGCCAATCGTTATTTAACCGAAGATCGAGTAAAGGCCTTGATCATTCCGCCGCTGGAAGAGGCCACCGGTCTCAAAATTTCAATCGGGCAGATCAAACGAAAGGGTTTTACCAGCGTAAAGATCAGCGAGGTCAAGTTCTCTGATCCGGAAACAAACCAAAAGGTGATCGGGGTTGAGGAATTAAGGCTTTCTCTCCGATTCGTTCCCCTCCTTCGAGGTGAGGTGGTTGTAGGCGAGCTCCTTTTCAAAAGGCTTTCTCTCTTGGTGACACGGGAAGAAGATGGTCGGTTGAATCTGGAAAAGTACTGGCTCAAAGAGGAAAAAAGAGGGGGCCCCAAAAAGCCTTCTAAACCGAGTGCGCCTAAATTGGCCTTTATCTTTCAGAACCTGAAGATTCAAAGGGCTCGAATCGCCTTTTTAGACCGTAAAGGCGAACTGCCCCCGATAAAAGCAGAAATTTCCTTCGATACCAACTTAGCTTTCTCCCGCAAAGGCCTTGCCCTTAAAGGGCAAGGCGTTCTCTCTTCTCTGGAGGTAGCCTCTTTCCCCTTAGGTCGCCAAATTTTCTTTACCGTTGATTTATTTCCGCAAAAGGCCCGAATACGTCTGACCAAGGGTTTCCTATTAGAAGGCAAAATCAACGGAGAGATCCATTTTTCAGGACAAGATCTCAGAGGAGAGGTCTTCCTTTCCCGCGCTTCCTTTGAGGCCTTAGGTAAATTCGCCGAGCACATAAGGCCTTATAGCTTTCCTGAAACAGAGCTACCATCTATCTCCGGGGCCTTTGACCTCAGGATCGATCTCTCCGGGACCATGGCTAAGCCTTCTTATAAGGTGACCCTTTCGCCCAACCCTTTGGCCGTGGAATATCCACCGTATCATTCAGAAGTAAGAGGTGAGGCCCTTTTGAGTGATAATATCCTTCGGCCAGAGTTCTCCATAGGGCTTAACGGAGAATCCTTCAAACTTAAGGGCCTTGTCTCTGACCTCGATCAATCCCTACCCAAGGTCGATCTCCTGGTCACGGCGGAAAGGCTAAATCTAAAGCCCCTGGTCCCGGAGAAGAGATCAAGCCAAGCCCCCAAAGGGTCTTCCCAAGGTTCGGCCTCTTCGCCTTTTCTCTTGATTCCAGCCCAAGGGAGATTGCGTTTCCAAGTGAAAGAACTCTGTTATCAAGTATGTAGCCAAGATGTTTCAGGAGAAGTTGTCTTTTCACCCAAAGTGGTGGAACTCAAGGACCTCCGGTTGATCTTGGCCAAGGCCCAGGCCCAGATCACCGGGAAAATGACCCATTTGGTCAAACAGCCTCAAATTTCCTTGAATTTTTCTCTGGCAGGGATGGAGCTCCCTTTATTACTCCAGGATTTATGGCCAGGGAGTGCTTACGTCTCTTCCGGCAAGGTTTGGGCTGAAGGGGTCTTTCAGACCAAGGGAGTAAATTCTTTGGCCTGGCGTAAAAATTTATCCGGCAAAGGGGTCACGGTATTTGAAAATTTGGGTTTTAAAGAAAGTCCTTTAAGTATCATTCTGGCCAAGGTCTTAAAGACCCCAAAGCTCAAGCAACTTCGTTTCCAGAAAGGGAAGGCCGGCTTTGTCGTAAAACAGGGGCAGATCTCAGTCCAAGGCAAGTTTTATCAAAAGGAACTTAAGCTATTCCTCAAAGGGGAGATAGGCCTTGATGGTCAATTAAATCTAAGGCCCCTTTTGGTCTTTGAAGGCCCTTTGGCCTCTGAGCTTAAAACGAGGTTTCCCCCAGCGAGGTTCTTTGAGAAGGGGAAATCTATCGAGATACCCTTACAACTCAAAGGGACATTTTCTAAGCCTAAGATTTCCGTGCCTCTTCAACAAGAACTCCAAGAGAAGATCCAAGAAAAGTTCCTTCAATTTTTGGGGAATTAGTCTTGACGAGAACGTTCCACCGTAATCACGGTGTGTACGTTCCCGCGGGGGTGAAAGTCTCCTACTACTTTGAGATACCTAGGTTTGAGAAGGTGCCAAAGGGCATCAAAAATCTCGTTAGTGGCTGCCTCATGGGAGATATATCGGCTGCGGAACTTGTTTAACCAGAGCTTTAAGGATTTCAACTCTACGATATAACGGTCGGGGATATAACTTAGACGGATGGTAGCAAAATCTGGATAACCCGAACGGGGACAGAGACAGGTGAATTCCGGGAAGGTAATCTCTATCAAATAATCTCGATCAGGATAGGGGTTTTCCCACGGCTCAAGCTGGGCCTCTTCGATGGCCTTTTCTCCGTATTTTTTATCTTCCATATTTAATCCAAGTTGTTTTCTTGAAAATATAGTTCATTAGCGGTTAGCTTCTCAACCTCTGCTTTAAGGCCTTATCGTCTGGTTATTTTTGGTACTGGACTTAAATTTCTAAGTGACGGTCCCGGGTTTTCTTGAATACGGGTCAAACCAAAGCAGGAGGGTGATATGGAACTAAAATCCCTGATTAGGGTTGGAGATTATGAATGGGAGATCCCTCAAAAGGGGAATATGCGGGTCCCGGGGAAGATCTTTGCCAGCCGAAGGCTGATTGAAGAAATGGACGAGAAGGTGCGGGAACAGGTGACCAACGTGGCCTGTCTACCGGGAATCGTAAAGGCCTCACTGGCCATGCCGGATGCCCACTGGGGATATGGTTTTCCGATTGGAGGGGTGGCGGCCTTCGATCCAGACCAAGGAGGGATTATTTCGGTAGGTGGGGTTGGCTATGATATTTCCTGTGGAGTACGTTGCCTGCGCACCGGGCTTAAGCGCGAAGAAGTAGTTCCTGTTCTGGAAAGACTGGTCGAGGCCTTGTTTGCCACAGTCCCTTCTGGCGTGGGGTCTGAAGGGAAGATTAGGCTCTCGGTGGATCAGCTCGATGAGGTCCTTGTTGGCGGAGCAAGATGGGCGGTGGCCAAGGGCTTCGGAGAACCAGAAGACCTAGACTATATTGAGGAAAGGGGCTGTTTAGCCGGGGCAGATCCGAGCTGTGTTTCTTTAGAGGCCAAACGTCGACAGCATCGTCAAGTAGGGACCTTAGGCTCAGGTAACCACTATTTAGAGATTCAATATGTGGCGGAGATTTATGATCGGGCAGTGGCCGAAGCCTTTGGTCTTGAAGAAGATGATGTGGTCATCTCCATCCATTGCGGTTCCCGGGCCCTAGGGCATCAAATCGCCACCGACTATCTCAAGGTCCTGGCCAAGGCAGCTAAAAAATACGGCATTCCTATTCGGGAAAAGGAATTAGTATGCGCCCCGATCAATTCCCCGGAGGGCGAGCGTTATTATCGGGCCATGGTCTGCGGGGTTAATTGTGCCTTAGCCAATCGTCAGGTGATCTCGCACCTGGTCAGAGAGGTTATGAGTGAGTTTTTCCCTCAAGCCAAAGTCACTCTGCTATACGACGTGAGTCACAATACCTGTAAGATCGAAGAACATCGGGTAAATGGGGTGAGCAAACGCCTTTATGTCCATCGCAAAGGTGCCACCAGGGCCTGGGGGCCTGGGAGGCCAGAGCTTCCAGAGCGTTATCGAAAGGTCGGTCAACCGGTGTTGATTGGCGGGACCATGGGCACAGCCTCTTATATCTTGGTGGGGACCAAGGAGAGCGAAGAAAAGGCCTTTGGTTCGGCTTGTCACGGGGCCGGGCGGGCTATGAGTCGACACCAGGCCCTTAAGCGCTGGCGTGGTGAACAGGTGATCGAAGAGCTGCGTAAACGGGGCATCGTGGTCCGAGCCAAATCCAAACGCGGTGCCGCCGAAGAGGCCCCAGAGGCCTACAAAGACGTCTCTGAGGTAGTGGAGTCTGCCCATCGCGCAAAGTTGGCCTGCAAGGTCGCAAAACTCTTGCCTATGGGTTGCATAAAAGGCTAAAAAGAGAGAAACCCTTTGGAAGGAGGGAGAGCATGGGGGAGGAATGCATCTTTTGTAAGATCATAAAGGGTGAAATTCCGGCGGATTTTGTCTACCAAGGGGAGCGGATTGTGGCCTTTAAAGATATCAATCCGCAGGCCCCAATCCATATCCTGATTGTGCCTAAAAAACACATTCGCAGTGTAAATGATCTTACCGAAGAAGATGCGCCCTTGATGGCTGAGATGATCATGGTGGCCAAACAACTGGCCCAAGAGCTTGGGACGGCCAAAAGCGGCTACAAACTCTTCTTTAACGTGGAAAAAGGCGGAGGGCAGCTCATTTTTCATGTGCATTTACACCTCATCGGAGGCTGGCAATAGGAGGGGAAATATGCAGACTATCACGGTCAAGACCCATCGTCAGACCGAATTAGTCGATATAACCGACGAGGTCCAAAGGCTAATTAATCTAGAAAATGGTATATGTTATCTCTATTGTCCTCATACCACCGCTGGTTTAGTGATTAATGAGGGAGCTGATCCAGCGGTGGCCGAAGATATTCTCAAGGTCTTGAATCACGTTATTCCTTGGCAATTTGATTACAAGCACTTGGAGGGTAATTCTCCGGCCCACATCAAGGCGGCCCTAACCGGCCCGGGGCTCTTCGTCTTTATCGAAAACAAACGGCTCAAGCTTGGGACCTGGCAGCGGATCTTTTTGGCTGAATACGATGGCCCTCGCACGAGAAAGGTGTATGTAAAGATCGTACCGGATTAAGATCGTTGATCTTGGTCCTTGGAGCCCTTCTTTCTTGGAATTAGAATGGAAATGGCTCAAAAATTCGGATCTAGGAGGTTTCATGAGTGTCAACAAGGTGATTTTGATTGGCCGCCTTGGGGCCGATCCAGAGATACGATACACCGCAGATGGGCAACCGGTAGCTACTTTTCGCATTGCCACCAATGAAGTCTGGGTCAAAGACGGCCAGAAGCAAGAACGTACAGAGTGGCACCGTATTGTGGCCTTTGGCCGCTTGGCGGAGATTTGTGGTGAATATCTCTCCAAGGGCCGGCAAGTATATATCGAAGGCCGGTTACAAACCCGGTCTTATGAAGATCGCGAAGGGATCAAGCGCTTTGTCACCGAAATCGTGGCCTTGAATATGCAGATGCTCGGTGGCAGGAAAGACCTCTCCCCTGCTCCGGAGATGGAACCCTCTTTTAGTGATGAACCCCCGCCGGATGAGGATCTGCCGTTTTAATTTGGTTATAGCCAGTGGCGGGCGAAGGCATAAAGCCCGCGCAGGCCTTCTAAATACAAGATCTCCTGTAGATAGAGCCAGAAGAGTAGTTTTACGCCTAGTACCACCAAAGCGGTCAATAAACAGAGGAGACTTACTAACTTTTGCCAAGAAGGCCAAGGGAGGTCCCGACTGCTTAAGGCCAGAGGATCGAAGCCGCGGGTGAGCAAGGCATCGGCCAGATCCTGTGAGCGCCTAATGGCCCCGGAAAGCACCGGCAGGACCACCGAAAGCTCCGTGCGGATGCTTTCATAAAGACCACAGGCCAGGGGACGATAGCCTTTTAGTCTTAAGGCTTGGCGTACTCGACGAAGTTCTTCGGCTACCACCGGCAAGAACCTGATGGCTGATACAGAAAGAAAAGAGAGCCCTTGAGGGATGGGGAGACGAGAAAGGGCCAAAAATAGGTGCTCCACCGGGGTAGAAATACACAAGGAAAGCCCGGCAAACATTCCGGCTAGGAAACGCAAGGCTTGGACTGCTCCGTAATAAAGCCCCTGGCGATAGACGGCAAGCCCGTAAAAATCTCTCCCCAGAAATTTAAAAGGCGGGATTACATAAAAGATGACGGTTCGGGGAAAATTCTGATAAAAAAGCCCCTGACTCACCATAAGCCCCCAGGTGGTGAGAACAGCCATGAGGAGGGAGCCTTTTAAATGGAACCGGGAGGGCTGGCCTAATAAAAAGAGCAAAAAAGAGATACCAGCCAGGGCTGCTAAGGAAAGGGCCTGATCAAGGGTGACGGCCAAAAGGGAAATGGCCAGGACCAATAAAATCTTGGTTCGCGGGTCCAGGCGTTTAAGCATTAGGATCCCTGCTTAAGACACGTTTGGGCATTTATATCACAAATTATACGACCTTGGTCTTCAAAATAGATGATTCGATGGGCAAAGGCCTTGGCTGCAGCTTGATCATGGGTGGAAAAGATGATTAGCTCAGCGGCAAGGGCCGAGAGCACGGTATGGACATTTTTTTGGTCTTGGGCGGTGGTGGGTTCATCAAGTAATAACACCTGGGGGGCACCGGTAAGCAAAGAGGCCAGGGCCGTGCGTAGTCTTTCTCCGCGGGAGAGCGAAAAGGGTGGTTCAGGAAGACGAGGAGAAAGTCTGAGGGTAGAGGCCATTTTACAGACCCGATCTTCTCTCTCTTTGGTCGAAAGCCCTAACATTTGCGGGGCGAAGGAGAGTTCTTCGTAAACCGAAGGGCGGAAAAGCATAAGGTCCGGGTCCTGAAGCAGCATAGAGTATTTAAGACGCCCGGGCTCTCTTCGGAGGTGATAGACAATTTTCCCAGAAGAGGGCTTGAGCAGACCGGCCAATAAGGAGAGAAAAGTGGACTTCCCGGTACCGTTCTCGCCGAGGAGGGCCACTCGTTCCCCTCGATAAAATGTAAGCTGAAGACCTTCAAAGAGCCTTTCCTTCCCTGGGTAAGCAAAACATAAATTTCGTACTTCAAGGGCAGGTTCTGAGGAAGGAGATTCCTTGGGAGGAAGGGCCCGATAGTCTTCTTTCGGCGAACCAAAGTCTTTTGGTGGGCCGTCGTAGATTATTCGGCCTTTCTCAAGGGCTATAACCCGGTTGACCAGGGGTAGAGCCTCCGAGACGCGGTGTTCGACCAAGATAATAGTAAGGCCTTGGTCAGCGAGTTTTTTGAGGATCCTTAGGACTTCTTCGATGCCACGGGGGTCAAGTTGAGAAAGGGGTTCATCAAGGAGGAGCAATCGCGGTCTGACCGCTATGGCAGCGGCTATGGCCAACCGCTGACGTTGACCACCGGAAAGTTCGGCTGGTGAGAGATCCTTTAAAGAAATAAGGTCTACGAAGGAAAGGGCCTCTTCCACGCGGTGATTGATCTCTTCTGGATGGAGACCAAGATTTTCTAAGGCAAAGACCACCTCTCCGGCCACGGTATCTGAGATGAGCTGAGAGGTAGGATTTTGAAAGACAGTAGCTACCTGAGGAAAGGCCTCCTGTGGAGGAAGAGGGCCTTTCCTGCCGAAGAGATAGACCTCACCGATGAGTTCTCCTCCGGATTCGTAAGGGATGAGCCCGTTTAGACAAGAAAGGAGGGTGCTTTTACCGCAGCCAGTCTCCCCACAGACGAGGACAAATTCCCCTTCGGCGACGGAGAAATCTATTCCTTGCAGTGAAGGCACTTGCCTCCCAGGATAGATGTAGGTGAGACGATGAACTTGCACAAGCGGCTTGGCTCTTCTCAAGAAAGGCCTATTTCGGTGCATTATACTCGTGAATTTGAAGGGTTGTTTTGGGAAAATCGGTGATGATCAAGGCCGAGATAAAAGTTTAACCAAGAAGAGGTCCCAGCCAACCCCCAATCCCGCGGGGGGATAAAGCCCTCCTTCAGGGTCTTTTCACGCCCTAAGGCCTTGAGCCTTTCATAGACCTTTACATAAAGACAACGTTTACGGAAGGGATAGACTTCACACCAGCCGTCAAAACTTCCGCCGCAAGGCCCATTTAACAGGCCCTTGGCACATTGACTTTGGGGGCAGAGATAGGTCATCTCCGCCAAGGTACAATCCCCGCACTCCCGGCACTCGAACATAAATCCTTTCAGGCGATATTCTATCTTGGTAAAGAGGTTTTCCAGACGGGATCCTTTGATTTTACGGGCCAATTTTTGGGCCAGGCCGTAAAATTTCCGCCCGGGTTCAAAAAAGAGGTCGTGAAAAAACTGGTTGATCAAAAAGGAAGGGGGAAGCTTCTTTGGTCGAGGGACAGGGTTTAGTTCTTCGGTGTTGAGTCCGGTCTCAGGGTCTTCTCGAAAAAGATAGAAGGTGTTTGGTAAGGAATCTCTGAATTCTGGGATGAACTCCACCCAACGAGGGGTGTATTCTTCGGCTTTATCCAAGAGGTAGACGATGTCTTCGTATTTGGGCCTGGCTCCGCAGATATGGACGCCGTCGTAGCCCAGGCCCTTTAGCACCGCTATCAATTTAGCGGCACGATCAAGGGCGGCTCGGTAGCCTCCATCCGGGGCCTCGGCCTCTTTTTCTATCTTGGCCAAGAGTCGATCTGAAATACGACAACCAGGCACCGCTCCTCGATGAATAATGCGGGCCAGCCGTCGGTCCATAACCAAGACCCCGCCCAAAACCGGGATATTCAGGCCTTCAAGGCGCATATAACGGCGCAGTTCATCAAATTTACGGACATCAAAGCCGATTTGGGTTATCACAAACCGCGCCCCGGCGGCCACCTTGCGATGGAGCTTGAAATATTGGGTCATCACCTCAGCCTCGTAACGTTTGAAGGGTGAGATGACGCAACCTTTAAAAAAGGGCATAGGCGGGAGCTTGACCCCACCACCCGGTTTTTCCGGGGAGAGTTCATAGCCCTTTTCCATCTCGGTGATCAGACGCAAGAGATGGACGGCATCAAGATCAAAGACCGGTTTGGCCTTGCCCATGAATCCGTAGCGGGGGTAGTCCCCGGTCATAATAAGGAGGGTATGAAGTCCTTCACGATCCCGGGCAAAGAGGGTGCTTTCTATTTGATTACGATTTTTGTCCTTACAAGAGAAATGGAGGATGGGTTCAAGCCCCAGGCGTTTTATCTCCCGCCCAATGGCTGCTGGAGAAAGGGCCGGGTGTCCACCGGCGTTTTCCGTTACCGAAAGCCCGTGAAGGCGCTGGTCTTTCGAGGCCTCTTCGACAAAGACCATGATATCTTTGAACTGTCGGAGTCTGGTGCTACGCCCGGGGACCAGCTCGAAGGTGTAGGTAAAGCTAGAAGGGTCAGCTAGACTTTCTTGAAAAGATTTGGAAGCCACCGCTAATTTTCTCCTGTCAACCCAAGGGCCTTTAGCTTACGATAGAGATAACTGCGTTCCAATCCTATGGCCTCAGCCGTGTGAGAAATGCTTCCGCCAAATTTGGCTATCTTACGACGTAAAAACTCTCGTTCAAAGAGATAACGGGCCTGTTTGAAATCATCGCAGACAAACCAAGGTTCCTCACCGGTGGCGTATGGAATCGGTTCTTCCCCGGAGCGGAATTCAGCCGGGAGGTCCTTTAGGGAAATTTCTTCGCCAGAGGCCATGATGACCAGACGTTCGATCAGATTTCTTAGTTCACGAATATTCCCTGGCCAGGGATAATTCTTAAGGGCCTCCATAACTTCTGGGCTTAGGCGTTTTTTACCCAAACCGGTATGAAGGGCCAATTCGGTGAGGATCTCTTCGACTAGGATGGGGATATCTTCCTTTCTTTCCCTCAGAGGAGGAATGGTGATGGGTACCACGTTTAGGCGAAAATAGAGATCTTCTCGAAAACGTCCGGCTTTGATTTCTTCTCGGAGATCTTTGTTGGTAGCGGCGATCACCCGCACGTCAACCTCGATCACCTTGGTGCCTCCCAAGCGTTCAAAACGTTTTTCCTGGAGGACCCTTAGGACTTTGGCCTGGGCACTGAGACTCATGTCGCCGATCTCGTCTAAAAAGAGTGTCCCCCCGTTGGCCAACTCGAATTTTCCCCTCTTGGCCGTGGTGGCCCCGGTGAAGGCTCCCTTTTCATGGCCAAAAAGCTCGCTCTCGATGAGTTCATCGGGGATGGCGGCGCAATTGATCTCCACAAAAGGTCTGTTACGTCGGGGGGAAAGGTCGTGGATCATACGGGCTGCAACCTCTTTCCCCACCCCGGACTCCCCCATGATGAGCACTGTAGCATCGGTAAGGGCCACCCGTTCGATCTCGGTCTTCACCTTCTTGATGGCCGGGCTTTCACCAGAAAGCCCACGGGCAAGCTTGGCCCGGAGGCGAATATTTTCCTCTTCCAAGGCCCGGAAACGCAGGGCATTGGCCACGGTGACCACTACCCGATCGTAGGAAAGGGGTTTTTCCAAAAAGTCAAAGGCCCCGAGCTTTATGGCCTGGACCGCCATCTCTACGGTACCGTGGCCGGAAATAACGATCACCGGTAAGGCCGGTTGTTTCTTTTTGAGTTCCTTGAGGATTTCCAGCCCGTCCTTGTCCGGGAGCCAGACGTCTAAGATCAAGAGTTCCGGGCTTTCTTCTTGGAGGCGAAAGAGCCCCTCTTCCGCGGTATGGGCCGTAATGACCCGATAGCCCTCATCTAGTAAGATGTCGGACAAACTCTCCAGGATGCTCTCTTCGTCGTCGATGATAAGGATCTTTTGTTTCATGATCAGGCCTCAAGAGGCAATTCGATGATAAACTTGGCCCCTTGGGGTTGATTTTCCTCCACATAGATCCGACCTTTATGTTCTTGGACGACCGAGTTGACGATGGCCAGCCCTAAGCCACTCCCACCTTGACGGGAAAAGTAGGGTTCAAACAGACGCGGGCGGATCTCTGGCGGAATCCCTGGGCCGTTATCAGCCACTTCGATACAGGCCTTTCCGTCTTTTTGGGAAAGACGAATGGTGATCCTCCCAGCATCACCCATGGCCCGAATGGCATTGTCAAAGAGGTTTAAAAATACCCGTTTCATCTGTTCACGATCAAAGGAGAAAGGGGGTAGACCGTCACCTTCGACCTCAAACGTGATCCGCGGATGTCCTTCTCGATAGAGATCGATCACCTCGTGGATGACCTTTTTTAGATCCTCGGTCTCAAGCTTAAGCGAGGGGAGCCTAGCAAAGGCGGAAAATTCGTTGACCAGGTGTTTTAGTTCTTCGACCTGTTTTTCGATGGTGGTGGTGCACCGTTCCAGGATCTGACGTTCTTCTGGGCCGAGCTTTTCCAACAATCGTCGACGGAGGCGCTGAGCAGAGAGCTGAATAGGGGTCAAGGGATTTTTGACCTCATGAGCAATCCGTCGGGCCACCTCTCGCCAAGCCGCTAGCCTCTGAATCTTTTCTTTCTCGGTTATATCCTCAAAGAGGCAAAGATATCCGAGGTTTTCCCCCTTTTCTGTCTCAAGCAGGGTCACCGTTACGGCCAGAATGACCCTTCGACCTTTAATTTCTACTGTTACCGGTTGTTGGACCAGACGTTGGGGGTTTTGTCGGACCGCCCTCAACATCTCTTGGGCTTGCTCTCGATAGGCCTCGGGTAAAACTTCCCCCATGTACCGGCCCCAAAGCCTGGCCTGCGGGGCCCCGAAAAGTTTGGCGGCTACGCGATTGATCAGGGTGATTCGACCTATGTCGTCAAGGGCCACTACCCCAGCGGTAATATTGGCCAGCACCGTCTCCAGATACCAGGTCCGTCGTTGCAATTCCTGATTGGCTTGATTCAGGGCCTGGGTCGTCTCTTCCACTTTTTGTCGGTACTCACGGAGTTCCTCAGTCATATTGCGAAAGGCCCGTACCAGACGACCTACTTCATCCGGGCTTTCCGGGGGAAGGTCTACGTCGAAGTTTCCAGCGGCAATCTCGCTGGTGGCTTCAGCCAAGGCCTGTACTGGCTCGGTCAGACGCCGTGAAAAACGCATCCCAAACCAGATAGCCACAAAGATGGTAAGGAGGGTCACTAAGAGGAGAATGAGGAGCAGAGAAATCTTCAAAGGGTCTTTAAAGAATTTCAACTGACGGTAGGCCTCTACCCCTCTACCCACATCACGAAGGAGTTTTTCTAATCCAGGATCCAAAAAGACACCGGTGGCCACAGCCACTGGCTGGTGGCGATATTTGGCCGGTAAGATGACCCGCAGGAGGACTTTGTCGCGGAAACGACTGGTCTCGGTGGCTGGTTCCTGCTGGTTGATGACCTTTTTTAGCAGGGAAGGGGGGAGGCCGAGGCGGAATTCGGGTTTTTTGCTATAAGAGCCGGTTAATAACTGCCCGGAAGAGGCATAGACCTCTAGACTATCCAGATGGAGGCGTCGACGCCATTCTCGAACCCTTTTGCTCCGTAAATAAGAGGTCTTTTTCAGGTAACGACGTACGAATTCCTCGGCCTTTCCCGCCAGTTCTCGTTCCTTTTCTTGATAGAGGGACTGAGCCTCAAGCAAGGCCTCTTGTAAACGACGATCGAGATTGCTGCTAAACCAGTATTCAAGGCTGGTATCGATAAACTTAAAGGCCACCAGAAAGAGAAATACAGTAGGCACCAAGGCCAAAAACAAAAAGGCCACGGCAATGCGCGTACGCAGACGTTCGGCCAGCTTTCCCCTTTGGCGTTCAAAGAGAATCTTGAGCACGTTGCGAATGACTAAATAGCCCACCAAGAGGAGGAGGATGACGTTGAGGTGGATGAGGGCGTAGACCACCAGATTGGCCTCACCGGTGGGCACCGCCCGAAAGACGTGTATTTCCACAAAAGAGAGGATTCCCAGGAGAAGGAGGGCTGCTCCAATAATAAAGATTTCACGTCTTCGTTTACGACGTTCTCTCTGGATATCAAGGGACATAGTCTAGAGTCGGAACCGTATACTTTCCCAACCCGACTCCATTTTACCGCCGCCGAAGATAAAATGTAACATCTTGAGGGGTATCTTGAAGGGGAGAGGAGGATTGGCTTCCTTTTGAAGGATTACTTTGATCTTTAAACGATAGGTGCTCTGGCGTTTGAGTTTATCCAACGGGATGAGGGGGAGATTTTCAAGCTTTCCTGCTTCTCTTAAGGCCTCTTCCACCGTGGGGACCCTTTGGGGGATGATGGCTGCCCCTTCATATTGGACTAAATAGACGTTTTTGACCGCCTGGTAATAGACCAGACGGTTTACCTCTTGCTCCAAGATGATCTTGTCCCGGAACAGTCTACGCAGGCGGACCAAGACGATCTTAAATTGAAGCCTTAAGGCCACACCATGTCTCAGGGCTTCATCTATGCGTTCCTCTGGGAGATCTCCTCCGGTTTGGCAACTAACTACTAGATAACCCTCTTCCGCCCCCACACGCAGGTCATAAATCTCTAACGCCAAAGAGCGGTTTATCAAGATGAAAACAAAAAGGGAGATCAATATGAATAACTTGAGGCCTTGCCTCAACACCTAAAACTCCTTAAGGATCACGTCTTCTAATGGTTTGCGTGAAGAGGTTTGGCGTCGATGTTTGGGATGCCCCAAGGCCACCACCGCCATGAGATCGAGGTTTTCGGGAAGTTCAAGCAAGGCCCGCACTTTATCTGCATTCTTGAGGATTTCTCCCAACCACACGCCACCAAGCCCCAGGGCGTGAATGGCCAAGAGCATGTTTTGGAGACAGGCCCCCATGGCTTGGTGATCCTTGACCTCGTGGTACATGGCCTCTCTGTCCACAAAGACCGCGATCACCACCGGGGCCTGACGGATGATCTGACCGTATCGGGTGAGTTCGGCCAAGGCCTCACGCTTTTCCTTGTCCCAAACAATGGCAAAACGCCAGGGCTGATTATTGAGCCCCGAGGGGGCCCAAGTACCCGCCCTGATGATCTCTAGCACCATGTCACGTGGGACCGATTCTTCAGTAAATTCGCGTACGCTTCGGCGGCTATAAATGGCCTCTAGGACCGGATTATCGGACTGCGGTCTCTCCATGGCTGGTCAAAAACGCCTCCTTTTCTCGTTGAATTTGTTGACGGATTTGGATAAGAAGGGTCTGGTCTTCCTTATAGGAGATGGTCCCGGGTTCCCCACGCAGACGTCGGGCCAACCCGGCGGCCAAGAGACCTACATTTATGGCATCCATCACCGCCCGGTCGTCCTCGATGGCTTTATCCCCTCGTCGGGAATAGGCATGGGCCCAGGGGGGTAAAATGGCCCCCATGGCGTTGAGTGCCGTAAGGAGATAACCACCGGCCAAGGTCAGACCAGCATCAGCCCCCACCGTGATGACCCCAACCACCTTGCCCTCCATATAACTGGGCTCTCCGTAGGCCACCATGTTTTCCAGAGAGGTGAGGCGGTCGATCAGGTTCTTCATCAGACCTGAAGGAGCGTACCAATAGACCGGGGTGGCGAAGATGATCACTTCGGCCTGGTGGATCTCTATGAGGAGTTTCTTGCCATAGTCATCAAATATACATGGAAAACGACAATTGGGTTCTTCATCCTGGATACAGCCCTGGCAAGGCTTAATCTCCCCTTCGTAGACGCTAAAGAGCTCGGTTTCCAATCCTTCTAAGCGAGCCCCGGCCAAAGCACACCTCAAGAGCATTCCTGTACCGCCATACGGGTGAGGAGACCCCAAAATCCCTATCGCCTTCATTATTTCTCTCCTAAGACTTCGTACCAGAACTTGGGCAAGGCAAAGGAAGCCCGATGGACCTCGTGAGAATAATATTTACACCCTTTCGGTTCCTCCCTCCTCGGTTCCTGTGGATCTAGTTTAGGGCAGCGCAAAATATAGGCATTATCCCCGCCAAAGGAGGGGATATCAGCCCGGTAACAAAAGACCTCTTCTTTGCCGTAGACCTGAATAAAGGTCCGGTAGGTCCATTCGAGGACGTTTTTCATGGTAAAGGGAGTAGCAGCCTGCTGAACGACCAGCCCCTCCGGAGCAATCCTTTGCAATAGGCGATGGAAATCCTCACTGAAGAGAGAATGGGAGAGTTCCAAGACAAAATCTCCAGAGGGTACGTCTGGGTCGGTGGAGTCAATAATGATTAGGTCAAATTTTTCTTGGTCCTCTTCGGCTATTTTTTGGACCAGTTTGTAGGCATCAGTGATCATGAGCTCCAGCCGATCGTCTTCCGGGGGCAAGAGCTGAGGGAAATATTTCTTGACGATCTCCGGGACCCGAGGGTCGATGTCGGCAATGATCACCTTTTCTATATCTGGGTATTTCAATAGTTCTCTGGCCGCCCCAAAGTCTCCTCCGCCACAGATCAAGACCCGTTTTATTTCCCCTTTAGCCCTAGTTTGGACCGGGACATGGACCAAGGCCTCGTGATAGATGAATTCGTCTCGGGTGGTGAATTGTAAGGTCCCGTTTAAAAAGAGGATACGCCCCCAAAAGACATGATCCATGACATAAAGGGTCTGGGGACCTCCTTCAGAATGGATGATGTTACCGTGATAGAGATAGAAATAATCTCGATGAACCGGTTCACCAATAAGGAGACGAACGCCCTCCCCTTCGGTCGGAATAGAATCAGCCATGATCGCCATAACCAGCCTCCCTGAAAATTCTTAGCAAGAATAGCCCAACAGAAATTTAAAGAAAAGGGGTAGGAGAAGCTTTAGGATGAAAGACCGAGAAATGGAGACCCAAAATGGCCTGGATCGTAATTAATGGCTTTGACAAAAGAGAGAATTTTTTCTAATGCTCTGGGAGATAATTTTTTGAGAATAAATATGATCAAAATTTCTGTAAGGGTATGTTCAACGCTGTTTTCCGTCAAGAATAGAGTATATCCTCTTGTAATCCCTAGATTTTGAATAAAAAAAGAGACAATGGCATTTTAAATTCTGGCAAAGGAGGACTATAAAAGCATACCCAAATGTTAACCTGAGTCATCAGGTTGAGCCGGCATATCTAAACCTATAATTATTTAAGGAGGTGTCCGATGTCGAGGTTTATCATTGAACGTCCTTTGCCTCATGGGGGCAGGCTGGTGGAAAGAGTCATTACTGACAAAGAAGTAGCGAAAAAGATGATTAAAGGCTGCCCCTCGTATGAGATCAAGCCCACTTTACACTACGAAACTCAGGTCCCGGTACGCAATGTCTATCGTGAGATCATGTCCATTTGTTACGGCTTCTTCAGCCCGGTTGAGGGCTCGATGAAGCAGGCGGAAGTAGAGCGTATCCTCAAAGAGCGCCGTCTGCTCAATGAATGGATCTTCCCCTATCCCTTGGTCTTTGACATCAGCAAAGAAGATTACAAGAAACTCGGTATAGGTCCTGGTGATCGTCTGGTCCTCAATCTGAAGGGCAAACCTTTTGCTATCCTTGATATCGAAGAAGTCTGGGAAATTGACAACCACGAGGAACTGGCGCACAAGACCTTTGGCACACCGGAAGATAACCCTGAAGTGGTCAAAGAGCCTTTTAACAAGAAACACCCTGGTTGGGTAATCTATCGCAGCCTTGAGTCCATCGTCTTGGCCGGTAAATATACCATCATTAACGAGCCGAAGTTTAAGCCTCCGTTTGATCGTTTCTGGTATCCGCCGCGCAAGGCCCGTGAAGAATTCGATAAGCGCGGTTGGCGTACGGTGATCAACCACCAGACCCGTAACGTCCCGCACGTGGGTCACGAGTTCTTGATGAAGTGTGCGGCCTTCACCGGTGACGTTGAGCCTTGTCACGGTATCTTGGTCAACGCCATTATCGGTGTGAAGCGTCGTGGTGACTATCCGGACGAGGCCATCGTCGAAGGACACGAGGCCGTCAATCTGGGTGGGTACATCAAGCCTGAGCGTCACCTGGTGAGCATGTGCCTCTGGGATATGAGATATGGTAACCCGCTTGAGTCCCTTCTCCACGGTATTATCCGTCAGAACATGGGCTGCACCCACCACATGTTCGGTCGTGACCACGCGGCGGTGGGTGAATACTATGACAAGTGGGCCACTCAGATCCTCTGGACCAAGGGTATCCCGAGCTTTGGATTCCCGGCTCCGCCTACCGATGTACCCTATGGTCTGCACATCAGGCCTCAGAATATGCGTGAGTTTTCCTATTGTCCGACCTGTAAAGAGATGGCCTACAGTGAGACCTGTGGGCACAAGCGTGAAAAACTCTCCGGTAGCTTCCTCCGCGGCATGGTGGCCGAAGGTGTTCAGCCGCCGGCGATCATCATGCGGCCTGAGGTCTACAAGGTCATCGTAAAATGGTGGAAGCATTTCGGTTATCCGTTCTGTAACGAAAAATACGTCATCAATAAGGAAAAAGAACTCGAAGTCGATCTCGAAGACCTTTAAAAAATAAACCTTTGGAGGAGGTTAAAAATGGCCTATTTTATGGTAGTGCTTTTGGACGATAGCCGGATGAGTAAGATCCGGGGGACCGGTTTGGAAGAAAAGATTCAGTACATGTTCGGCGGAGAGCTGCGTTGTTTAAACGTAGAGGTCTCCGAAGAATTGAAGGACAAGATTCTCAAGGAGTTTGATACCGCTCGGGTAGACTCCCGTGGGGCCATCACCGACGTGCCGGTGGCCTTTATGAGGGAGCTCTTCAATCAGGTAGCAGAGAAGAAGTCCCTCGGCCCGGAGGTAATCGAAGGCGTATTGGCCAAGGTCGATGAGATTAAAGAGCTTGCGGCCAAGGAGTCTGAATACCTGCCTCCGCCAGAAATCGATTAAACTAGCTTTGGTCTAGGTAAAAAGCCGCCCTTTTGGGCGGCTTTTTTATTTGTAATGGTTAATGGTAAAGATAGGCCTTGAACGAATAGTTGAGGAAAGGCCCGCTTGGCTAAGAGATCGCCGGTTGGGGCTTTTGTGTCATCAGGCCTCGGTCACTAGAGACGGTCAGCATGCCAGGATCATCCTGCAACAATGTTTTGGCAAAGAGCTGCGTCTCCTCTTTTCTCCGCAACACGGGCTCTTCGGGGACAAACAGGCCAATATGATCAGCTCGACAGATTTTATCGATAAGGTTACTGGGCTTCCGGTGATAAGCCTTTACGGTCCTCGCCTGAGACCAGAGGCAGAACATCTTTCGGAGATAGAGGTCTTGTTGATCGATCTTCAGGATGTGGGTTGCCGAGTTTACACCTATATATGGACTATGTTGCTTGCTATGGAGGCCTGTGCCCAAACCGGTGTAGAAGTAGTTATCCTCGATCGTCCCAACCCCCTTGGGTTCCAAATGGAAGGCCCTATCTTGGAGGAAGGACTTTTCTCCTTTGTGGGGCTGGCTCAGCTTCCCCTGCGTCACGGGTTGACCATGGGAGAGTTGGCCAGATATTTCTTGGCCAAGAAAAAGCTTGCTCTTTCTCTCCGTATAATAGAGATGGAGGGTTGGCAAGGAGAGTTCTTCCCAGAGACAGGACTTCCCTGGATTATGCCTTCCCCTAATATGCCTCTTTGGGAGACGGCCTTGGTCTATCCAGGGCAGGTCCTCCTTGAGGGGACCAATCTCTCTGAGGGGCGGGGGACCACTCGACCCTTTGAGATATTCGGGGCTCCGTATTTGAGTCCAGATAGAGTAAAATTATCTCTTTTAGAGATACCCGGGGTGAGATGGTACGAGCTGGCCTTCACCCCTACTTTTGATAAATGGGAAGGGAAACTTTGTTATGGCTTTCGATTAGAGGTCTATCGGCCTTACCTTTATGAACCAGTATTTACCTCTTTGGTCTTGCTTAAGGCTATAATAGAGACCCATGAAGAATTTTCTTGGCGTCGACCTCCTTATGAATTTGAATGGCAACAAATGCCTTTTGACATTATAGTTGGGGCCCAAGATGTAAGGGCCATTCTCCAAGAAGGATCAAAGGAGGATCTAAAGAATTTGTGTCAAAAAGGAGTAAGAGAGTTTCAAGAAGAGATCGAATCCTTTAGAATTTACAATCGATAGTATGGCCAACGGTAAAAATTCCAAAAACCACAACAATCACTCTGAGGAGAACAAACTCGAACCAAAGATCACCCGCTTCAAGTCCAATCGAGAGCGGGTCAAGACCCTGGTTTCCAACTTCAAGAAAGACGACCGGGTATTAATCCTCATTTGGGCTGATCCTGATGCCATGGCCAGTGCCTTGGCCATGAAGAGACTGATCAGGCACCGTGTTTCCGAAGTAACTATTGCTCACATTAACGAGATCCGGCGGGTCAACAACGTAGCCATGATGCAACTCTTGAAGATCCCTTTGGTCAAACTCCGTCAAATCAAGCCGGCGGAATATAACAAGAAGATCCTCCTTGATTCTCAGCCCTCACATCATCCAGAATTTTTGAAGTTTCAGTACGACATCGTCATCGACCACCATCCCCTTACCACTGGTTGGGAGGCCCCCTTTGTGGATATACGTCCGGAATATGGAGCCACTTCTTCCATCCTGTCCGAATATTTACGTACTTTGAAGATCAAACCCTCGGTGGCCTTGGCCACGGCCCTTATCTACGGCATCAAGACCGACACCAACAATTTCGAAAAGGAATGTACCATTCAAGACGTCCTTTGTTTTCAATATCTCTTCAAACGCATGAACCGCCATCTTTTGCACAAGATCGAGGCCTCGGACATAAGGCGTTCGGAACTGAAGTATTTCCGGCGGGCCTTTGAAGAAATCAAGGTGAGAAAGAACCGCCTGCTTGCCCATATCGGACGGGTACCCAATCCGGATATTCTAGTGGTGATCGCTGATTTCTTTAACCATGTCCATGAAATCGGTTGGGTCTTTATCTCTGGAGAATACAAAGATCGTTTGGTGGTTATTATTCGCTGTGATGGTTATCGTAAAGATGCTGGAAAACTGGCCACTAGGGTGTTTGGTTCCTTAGGCTTTGCTGGTGGGCATCGAGAAAAGGCCCGGGCGGAAGTCCCTCTTGAGAATCTCGGTCAAAGTGGCCACAATTTTTCGACAAGGAGCTTGGTGCGTTTACTTGAGCGACATTTCCGAAAATAGGAGGACGGGATGCCTATCTATGAATATCTCTGTTTGGAATGTGGTAAGGTGTGCGATCATCTCGTCCTTAATCGCGATAGTTTTGAACCCTTCTGTAAACATTGTGGTTCCAAAAAGATGAAAAAACTCATTTCCCGCGTCCGGGTGCGGCTCTCCATGGATACGCGCTTGGAGCGCTTGGCTGATCCAGCCCTCCTTGGTTCTATAGACGAGAACGATCCCAAAAGTGTGATGAAACTAATGGAACGTATGGGCACGGAATTTGGGGAGGAATTAGGTGATGACTTCGACGAATTAATGGAGGCAGCCAAGGAAGAAATAGAAGAGGAATGCTCTAAAGGAAAAGGAGAAGGGACCGATGGTCCTGAAGGAGAGACGGACTCAGAAGACCTTTCATCGGCCTCCGAAAGCCAATCTCAAGCCGAGGGAGAGACAAATTGAAGGCCCCAAGGATTCCTTTGATCGCTATGATCCTGGCCGGGGGGCGGGTGGATGAACTCTCGGTCCTTACCTTTTTCCGGCCTAAGGCTGCTGTTCCCTTTGGGGGGCTCTATCGGGTTATCGATTTTCCTATGAGCAACTTGATGCACTCCGGGATCTGGATGGTCGGGGTCCTTTCTCAGTATCGACCTTACTCCCTTATGAATCACCTGGATTATGGTATCCCTTGGGATATGGTGGGTCGACGGCGAGGAGTTTATATCCTCCCACCTTTTAAGGGCCATGAGGCCTCGGATTGGTATAAAGGTACCGCTGATGCCGTCTATCAAAATCTCGAATTTATCAGGCGCTGGCATCCTAAAGAAGTGCTCATCCTTTCTGGAGACCACGTCTATCACATGGATTACCGACCCCTGATCCAATTTCATCGAGAATGTAAAGCCGATCTCACCGTGGCCTTTACCCCGGTGGCTGAAGAAGAGGCCCATCGTTTTGGCCAAGGGATAGTGTCTGAAGAGACCCCATTTGGGGGGCGTCTGTTAGATTATCAAGAAAAGGTCCGTCCACCGGTGTCTAATTTGGCCTCCCTTACCATCTATGTCTTTCGTCCAGAGGTACTGGAGGAGGTCCTGATCGAAAACGCCAAGAGCGATTCGCATGAATTTGGTCGGGATATAATTCCCAAAATGCTCGGTAGTTATCGGCTCTACGGGTTTATTCATCGAGGCTATTGGGGATATACGCGCACCATCGAGGAATATTGGCAAACTCATATGGATCTCCTGGGGCCGAATCCCAAAATCGATTTAAAGAAATGGCGGGTCTGCACCAATCTTTCTCATCGCCATATCAGAGATCGTAAACCGACCATCTTGGGTTCTAGGGCTACCATTTGTGACAGTCTCTTTTATAATGGATCAGAGATTCACGGAGAGATAATTCGCTCGGTTATTTTCCCAGGGGTACGCATTGGTGAAGGGGCGGTAATTAAAGATTCCGTTCTCCTTTACGATACGGTGATCGAGGCCGGAGCCAAATTAGAAAAGGTGATCTGTGACACAGAGGTAGTGATCGAGGCCAAAGCCGAGCTGGGTGGCGGGCCTGAGATAGTAGTTGTTGGACGTCAGACGAGGATTCCCGAAGGGGTTCAATTGGCCCCGGGGGTGACGGTTTATCCAGGGTTAGATCCTTCACATTTCAGCCAGAGAACCTATTCCGCCGGAGAAGTAATTCGATAATGATCCGGCGCAAAGTATTGATCTCCAATGAACTGGGCCTCCACGCTCGGCCAGCGGCTAAGGTTGCCAAGCTTGCTCAAAAATATCGGGCCAAAGTCTTTTTAAAAAAAGGGCTACGACAGGCTGAAGCCGAAAGCATCTTAGATGTCTTGGCCTTAGCCTGTAGTCAAGGTACAGAAGTGGAAATTTGGGCTGAGGGAGAAGAGGCCGAAGAAGCGGTAGCCGCTATCGCTGATTTACTCTCGCGAGATTTGGAAAACTTATGAAGGTCTTAAAAGGGATCGGCGTTTCTCCGGGGGTGGCTATAGGGCCGGCCTACGTCTTTTTGGCCGGGAGGATCAAGATTGCCCGGCGGTTTATCCGTCCTGAAGATGTAGAGAAGGAACTCAACCGCTTTCGAGAGGCCATAGAACTGACCGCTCAGGAGTTAGAAGAGGTCAAAAAACACATCCCAGAAGGAATGCCTCAGGCCCTGTCCATTATCGATGCCCATCTTTTGATGCTCAAAGACCCAATCTTGATAAGAGAGACGGAAAAGGTCATCCGTGAACGACGGGTCAATAGTGAATGGGCCCTGTTGTTTATCCTCGAACGATACAAAAAGCTCTTCGCCGCCTTAGAAGACCCTTATCTACGCGAACGTATTCACGATCTGGAACAACTTGTAGACCGGGCCATCATGGCCCTGCAAGGCCGGAACAACCAGGCCCATTTGTCCGAGCCAGCCATCATTGTGGCCCATGATTTATCGCCAGCCGATACCGCTCGTCTCCAACCGGAAACAACCAAGGCCTTTGTTACCGAGGTGGGGAGTCGTACTTCGCATACCGCCATTGTGGCCAGGAGTCTCGGTTTCCCAGCGGTGGTAGCGGTAACTGATATCCTCAAGGAGGTAAACCCCGGTGATCTCCTGGCGGTCGATGGTCTTTCCGGAGAAGTGATTATCAACCCCACCGAAGAGGTCATTGAGGATTTCCTTGACCGCGAGCTTAGGTATAAGAGAAGGCGTTCCCTCCTCTATCATCAAGCCAAAAAACCAGCCATCACCAAAGATAACCGCAAAATCGCCATTCGAGCCAATCTCGAATTGGTCGACGAGATCCCCTTGGTGCTGGAATGCGGAGCCGAGGGTGTTGGTCTTTATCGGACGGAATATCTCTACGTGACCCGTAAGACCTTACCTACCGAAGATGAGCTCCTCCACGCCTATCGACAGGTCGTGGAAGGGGTAAGACCTTATCCGGTTACTATACGGACTTTGGATATTGGGGGAGACAAGTTTGCTTCTCAATTTGATCTGCCTGAGGAGATAAATCCTGCCCTGGGGCTTAGGGCCATTCGGCTTTGTCTGAAAAACCCCGAGTTTTTCAAGGTTCAATTACGGGCCATTTTAAGGGCCAGTGCCTTTGGGAAGGTTCGTATTATGTTCCCCCTGGTTTCTGGTCTGGGTGAACTCCAAGAGGCCAAGCGCCTTTTGTGGGAGGTGATGCAGGAACTCCGAGAAAAGGGGATTGATTTCGACGAAGATATCCAGGTGGGAGCCATGATCGAGGTCCCTTCGGCGGCGGCAGTGGCTGATCTGTTGGCCCGGGAGGCAGACTTTTTCAGCATCGGTACCAATGATCTTATCCAATATGCCTTGGCCATTGACCGTGGGAATGAACAAGTGGCCCATCTATATGAGCCCCTTCATCCGGGGATCCTGCGTATCATTCGCCAAATCGTTACCGCTGGCCATGAGGCCGACATAGAAGTGGCTATGTGTGGAGAAATGGCCGGTGAGCTCCACTATGTCCCCCTCTTAATCGGGCTAGGGCTTGATGAACTTAGTATGAACGCCCAAACCATCCCCGAGGTCAAGAGCCTCGTCCGCGAACTCAATTATGAAGAATGTCGTATATTGGCGGAGGAGGCCCTTAAACTGGCCACTCCAGAAGAAGTTAGTGCCCTGCTACAAGAATGGATGAAACGCATTACTCTTGATCTTTCTTGGCGTCAAATCTGGTTGGGATAGAAGCGGTGTCTTAGGGCCCTTTCTTGATTTTCTAAGCCACTAAGATTAGTTAACTTATATTAAACCTGATTTGTCAATCTTGACACAAGCCCTTCTGGCTTCTAATATTATTGACGATATAAAGGGCGGGTATAGCTCAGTTGGTAGAGCATCAGCTTCCCAAGCTGAGGGTCGCGGGTTCGAGTCCCGTTGCCCGCTCCAGAAAGTAAACCGGCGAAAAGCCGGTTTTTATATGGGGTTTTTAAAAGTGGGCCCTAAATGCCCACTTTTTTTGTTAGGGACATATGGAAAGAAAGGAAATCATCAAAGCCGTTTGGGATTTAGCCGAACCAGTCGTCCTTTCTCGGGGGCTTGAACTGGTTGACGTCGAATTCCGTCGAGAAAGGCAAGGGTGGGTCTTGCGTCTATATATTGATCGCCCTGGAGGGGTCACTCTTGGTGATTGTGTGGCGGTAAGCGAGATTTTGAGTGACCTTCTAGATGCCAAAGACTTTATCCATCATGCCTATCACCTAGAGGTTTCTTCTCCTGGGCTTGATCGGCCTTTGCGTAAACGAGAGGATTTTGAGCGCTTTGCCGGCGACAAGGTGAAGATAACCCTCAAACACCCCCTTGAGGGCCGTAGGAATTTTACAGGGAGGCTTAAAGGACTCAAAGAGGACAAGGTCTTGGTGGAAATAGACGGCCAGGTGTGGGAGCTTCCGTTGGAGGAGATCAAAAAGGCCCACATCAAATACGAGTTCGATCTGTAAGGGGAGAAAGATGGCTGGAGAAGTGCGCAAAATAGTTGAACAATTCAGTAAAGAAAAGGGTATTCCACGGGAGATAATCATTGAGGCCCTGGTAGAGGGGATGCGGGCTGCGGCTCGAAAGAGATTTGGGCCCAAGGCCGAAATTGATGTTCAATACAATGAAGAGGCCGGTGAAGTGGAAGTCTTCCGTTTTCGCCATGTGGTAGAGAAGGTAAAAGATCCAGAACGGGAAATTTCCCTTGAAGAAGCCCGTCAGCTCGATGCCAATGTGCAGGTCGGAGATGAAATCGGTACCAAGGTAGATGTACGAGAGCTTGGGCGTATCGCCGCCCAGTTGGCCAAGCAGATCCTTCTTCAAAAGGTCCGTGGGGCAGAGCGGGAGTTGATCTATCAAGAGTTTAAAGACCGCGTTGGACAGATTGTCACTGGTTTTGTCCATCGGTTCGATCGAGGGAACGTAATCGTCTCTTTGGGGCGAGCAGAGGCCCTTTTGCCGACCCAAGAGCAGATCCCTACGGAGCGTTATCATCGCGGAGACCGGATCAAGGCCCTTATCTTGGAAGTACATCGTTCCGGCAAAGATCCCCAGATCGTCCTTTCCCGGACCCATCCGGATTTCTTAAAGAGACTTTTTGAACTGGAAGTCCCAGAGATCAAAGAGGGTATAGTAAAGATTATCGCCGTTGCCCGTGAACCAGGGAGTCGGGCCAAGATGGCCGTCACTTCTTCTGATCCAGATGTAGATCCGGTAGGGGCCTGTGTAGGGCTTAAGGGCTCGCGGGTGCAAGCGGTGGTCCAAGAGCTTCGAGGGGAAAAGATTGACATCATCCCTTGGAATCCAGATCCGGCGCGCCTGGTTTACAATGCCCTGGCTCCAGCGGAATGTACCCGGGTGATCGTTGATGAGGATAGTAAGACCTTAGAAGTGATCGTTCCGGATGATCAGTTGTCTCTGGCCATCGGTAAACAAGGACAAAACGTCCGCCTGGCCTCCAAACTCCTTGGTTGGCGAATAGACGTGATGAGCGAGAGTCAGTATCTCCGTCGTCAAGATCCCAAGTTCTTAGAGATGTTAGAAATAGAAGGGATGAACGAAGACGTAGCGGCCAAGCTCTATGACCAAGGTCTGAACACCGTAGAGGCCCTGGCCCAGGCGGATGCCGAACAAGTGGCAGAGATCGGGCGGTTACGTACTTCTGAAGCCCAGGCTTTAATCGAAGCGGCCAAGAAATATTTACAAGAAAAGGGTCAAAGAGTTGAAGACGAAGGTGGTTCCTAAAAAAAGGCGTCATGTACCGCAGAGGACTTGTCTCATCTGCGGGAAAAAGACAGCCAAACAGGCCCTTTGGCGACTCACTCTGGATGAAAGGGGGCGGGTTGTCTTTGATGAAAGACAAAAGTTGCCTGGCCGAGGCGCTTATGTGTGTCCGACTGACCAATGCGTGGCCAAGCTGCTGACCAAGCATGGGGAGAAGAGATTGCGCTACGCCTTTCGAGGCCGGGCCAAAGAGATCGACCACAGACTAATTGAAGCATTACTCGCGGCGTTGGCGTCGCGGGAAGGGGGGCGCTAGGGAATCATGAGTAAGGTAAGGATTTATGATTTGGCCAAGGAAATGGGCGTGGCTCCAAAGGAGCTTGCCAATCGGATTAAAAAGATGGGGTATGACATTCGCAGTCATTCAAGTACCCTTTCAGAAGAGGATGCACAAGAGGTAAAACATCGGCTTGAAGCCGAGGGTTGGCCCAAAGAGAAACAGGTCCAGGAAGAGAGTCCTCCAGAGAGTTCCAAAAAGGTTGGCATCATTATCCGCCGGGCCAAGGAAAAAGAGGTAGAGAAGGAAAAAGAGGCCCAAGAAGTCAAGGCGGTGAAGCCCAAGTTAAAGATCAAACTGGTAATCAAAAAACCGGTTAAAAAAGAAGAGGTCCCCGAAGAAGAGGTCAAACCCGAGGAAAAACCAGAGGTCCGGGCGGAGGAAGAGTCTGTCCAAGTTCCGGAAGAAGTGGTCCCCGAGGCGCCCCCAGAGCCTGAAAAGCCAGAAGAAAAACCAGAAGAAAGGCCAGCAGAAGAGGTGGTTGAGGCCCAAAAACCGGCTGAGGAAGAAGCCAAGGAGGAAAAGGAGGTCAAAGGAGTTCGTGGGCCTAAGGTAGTAGCGCGAGCTGTAGGCGTGGCCAAGGAAGTCATCAAAAAGGAGATCAAAAAAGAAGAAAAGAAGCCCAAGGAGAAGCCAAAGAAGCCCCGCCGAGTGGTGACTGATTTTGCCAAAAAGGCCAAGCCAGCAGCCCAGGCTGCCCCTCCGGAAAGGCCTCCAGAGAAGAAAAAGAAGGCCCGTAAGAAGGAAGTGGTAGAGTTAGAGGAATTTCGCAAGAAAAAAGCGGCCAAGAAACGGGCGGCCAAGCCCAAGACCGAGCGAGAAGAGATCCTTGAAGAACTGGAACTGATGAAGGAACTCGAGGCCGGGCCAGAGACCATGGAGCTCCCTGAAGCCGAGGAGGAAGTGCCGGCTCCCAAGGCCGAAGAGAAGGAAGAGAAAAAAGAGGCCCCGGAAAGGCCCCCAACCCTACCGCGCAAGGAAAAGAAGATCAAGGTTTACGAGTCCATTCAGGTGGGTGAGTTGGCCAAGCTCATGGGGGTCAAGGCCTCGGAGATCATCCGTAAATTCATGGAAATGGGCACCATGGTGACCATTAATCAATCTATTGATCCTGAAACAGCGGCTATTATCGCTGCGGAGTTCGGCTATGAAGTAGAACAAGCGCCCATTGAAGAAGAACAACTCTTGGAATACACCCCACCTTCGCCGGAGGAGCTTGAGCCAAGGCCCCCGGTGGTTACGGTAATGGGCCATGTCGACCATGGTAAGACTACCCTCCTTGATGCCATCCGTCAGACCGATGTAGCGGCCCGTGAGGCCGGGGGGATCACCCAGCATATCGGTGCCTACAAAGTGCGTTTGGAAAATGGTCAGGAGATCACCTTCATCGATACCCCGGGGCATGAGGCCTTTACCTCCATGCGGGCACGAGGGGCACAGGTAACGGATATCGTGATCCTGGTAGTGGCGGCGGATGATGGGGTCATGGATCAGACTAGAGAGGCCATTGACCATGCTAGGGCCGCCGGGGTCCCGGTGGTGGTGGCCATCAATAAGATCGACAAACCAGAGGCCAATCCAGAACGGGTCAAGACCGAGTTGGCTGAACTTGGGTTGGTCCCTGAGGAATGGGGTGGTGAGACCCTTTATGCCGAGATCTCGGCCAAGAAAAAGATCGGTATTCGGGATCTACTTGATCTGGTGCTTCTTCAGGCGGAGATGCTCGAACTCAAGGCTGCTCCCAATCGGCCTGCTCGCGGGCGGATCATAGAATCTCGTCTGGACAAAGGCCGTGGTCCGGTGGCGACGATCATCGTCCAAGAAGGGACTTTGCATGAAGGCGATCCCTTTGTGGCTGGAACGACTTATGGTCGGGTACGGGCCATGCTGGATGAACATGGTCGTCGCTTGAAACAAGCCGGGCCTTCCACTCCGGTAGAGGTCCTTGGTTTTTCCGAAGTACCACAGGCTGGAGATGATTTCATCGTCATGCCGGATGAACAAAAGGCCCGGAAGGTAGCCGAGTACCGGGCCCGTAAACAGCGTGAGGCTGAAGTGGCCCGCGAGGCCAAGATGTCCCTGGAAAAGCTCTTTGAGAAATTACGTGAAGGTGAGATCAAAGAGCTTAAGGTCATCCTCAAGGCCGACGTGCAGGGTACCCTGGAGGCCTTGGCTGATTCCTTGCGAAAGCTCTCCACCGAGGAGGTCAGGGTAAATATCATTCGTACCGGGATTGGAGCCGTTTCGGAAAGTGATGTCATGTTGGCCTCGGCCTCAGAGGCCATCATTATCGGCTTTAACGTCCGGCCTACGACCAAGGCCAAAACCTTGGCCCAACAGGAAAAAGTGGAGATTCGCTTCTATGACGTCATCTATAAGGTGATCGAGGACGTGAAAAAGGCCATGGCCGGTCTCCTTGAGCCGGAATACGAAGAGCGGATCATGGGGGTGGCTGAGGTCAGGGCGACCTTTAAGGTGCCTAAAGTAGGAGTGGTGGCTGGATGTTACGTGAAAGAAGGAAAGATCGAACGCGGGGCCAAGGTCCGTCTATTGCGAGACAACGTGGTTATTTACACCGGTAAGATCGCCTCTCTAAAACGCTTCAAAGAGGACGTCAAGGAAGTGGTGGCTGGTTACGAGTGCGGCGTGGGCCTTGAGAACTTTCATGATATCAAGGTTGGTGATTTGCTCGAGGCCTTTGAGGTGGTCGAAATAAAAAGGGAGCTTTAGCCGGCCTGGCCTATCTCTGAGAAATGGTAGTTGGTGTAGCCAAAGTCTTTCTTCATATTCCACAGAATCGTTCCTTGAAGGGGAAAAGGCAGGTCATTAAGAGGCTCCTTCAGCGGGTGAATGGCCGCTTTAAAAATTTGGCCATCTCCGAGGTGGCTGAGCATGATCTATGGCAAAAGGCGGTTATCGGAGTCTCTGCCGTCGGGGCAGATGCCGGGGTAATCAGTCGGGTCCTTGATCAAGTGCTCGACTATATCGAAGAGTTTGATGAACTCCAGGTCATTGAGGCCGAAATCGAGATTATTTCCATGTGAGTATGAGAGGTCATCGTCAACGGCGTTTAGCCGATTTCATTCAAGAAGAAGTCTCCCAGATCATTCGGGAAGAGGTGAGCGATCCCGAGCTTCAAGGGATGATTACCATCTCGGCGGTAGAGGTGAGCCCGGATCTGAAGAGGGCCCGTATTCTCTATCAAGTCCATGGAGATGCCGAGGCCGAGCAGGCTGTAGCCCGAGGTTTTGAAAGGGCCAAGGCCTATATTAGGCATCTCCTGGCCCAGCGGCTTTATACCAAGTTCGTCCCGGAGATCACCTTTGAACCCGATCGACGAGAAGAGGCCCAAGATCGGTTGGAGGCCCTATTTGAACAGCTACGGAAGGGACATGAAGGCCCTTGAGCCCATTATCCGTCTCCTTCAAGAGGGAAAGAGATTCTTTCTGGCCACCCACGTCAATCCCGATGGGGATGCCTTGGGTTCAATGTTTGGCCTAGCCTTGGCCTTAAGAGGTCAGGGCAAAGAGGTCTGGTGTTATCTGGAAGAGGAGATCCCTGCTGTCTACCGGTGGCTGCCTGGACAGGAGCTTGCCCAGAAGGGATATCCAGATGACAATGATTGGATCGGGTTGGTGTTGGACTGTGCCGAGGCCAAACGCGTAGGCAAGGCGGCGGAATTTTTGGGTCGTCTCAAAGAGGTCATTGTTTTGGATCACCACGAAGTGACTGGTACCCTAGGGACTCATCGCCTAATTGAACCCATCTACGCCACCGGGGGGCTGGTCTTCCATCTTTTGCACCGTCTTTCTTGGCCGATCACTAAGGAGATTGCCGAAAATCTTTATGCCGCCATCTTTTCAGACACCGGGGGTTTTCGTTTTTCCCAGACCAACGCCGAGACCTTTGAAGTGGCCAGGGCCCTGGTGAAGGCCGGGGCCGAACCGGCCAAGATCGCCGAGCTCCTTTACGAGCATTATCCTTTCTCGCGCTTTTGTCTCCTGCGTCGGGTCCTAGATCAACTTGAACTAGTAGCCGGAGGCAAAGGAGCGGTCTCTTTCCTCCGACATGAAGACTTTAAAGAGTGCCAGGCCTCCAAGGCTGATCCTGATGATTTTGCCAATCTTTTAAGGAGCATTGACGGGGTGGAGATAAGTGCCTTGATCAAGGAATATTATCCAGAGGAGATCTCTGTCAGCCTGAGGAGTAGAGGAAAGATCAATGTGGCTCGTCTGGCCTTGGAATTCGGCGGTGGTGGGCATGCTTGTGCCGCGGGTTTTAAACTCAAAGGAGAATTATCCCAGGTCTTGAATCTGGTTAGAGAGAGATTGGAGGCGTTGTTTTTATGAAAGACGGGGTCTTGGTGCTTGATAAACCAGAAGGGAAGAGCTCTACCGAGATGGTGGAATACGTAAAACGCAGGCTACGGGTGAGAAAGGCAGGCCATGGCGGCACCCTGGACCCATTTGCCACTGGGGTCCTCCCTATCTGCCTTGGTCGGGGGACCAAGATTGCCCAATTTATCCTTGAGGGAGATAAGGAATACGAAGGGCAGTTTGAACTGGGAATAGAGACGGAGACCTATGATCTTACTGGTGAGGTCATAGCTAGGCATCCTGTACCGGAACTTGGGCTTTCGGATATTCAAAGGGTTTTTGACCGATTTATCGGGGTCATTGAACAGCGTCCGCCGGCTTATTCGGCGGCTAAATTTCATGGACGCCCACTTTATAAATATGCCCGCGAGGGCCTCAAGGTAGAAAAACCCCCTAAAAAGGTAGAAGTCCTAGAATTTGAAGCCTTGGATTATGATCCCCCTTTGGTTCGCTTTCGCATCTATTGTAGCAAAGGGGCCTATATTCGTTCTTTGATCCACGAAGTAGGGCAGGTGATCGGTTGCGGGGCTACTTTGATCCGCCTCAGACGGTTACGTAAAGGTCCCTTTACCATAGACCAGGCCCTTACCACGGATGAATTTGAAAAACTCTATAGAGAACGCCGGTTAGAAGAAAGGATCATCCCTGTGGCCAAGGCCCTGGAATTTATCCCGGCCTTGACCATAAGCCCGGAGATGGCCCGTCAGGTCAGACATGGTCGGCCTTTGGCCCTTACGGTCTTGGGTAATATGATCCGTTTTCAAAAGGTTCCACGCAAGCCGCGGGTGCCTTGGTTGCGTCTGGTGACTATAGAAGGGTCTTTGGTGGCTGTTTTAGAATATCCCGAAGACTTACAAGGGGCGGGGAACGCGAAGATGATCCGCGTTTTTCCCGAAACTCTCTGTTGATGGCCTGGGAGTGCGGTGTTAGAAATGAGACAAGCGCGGGAGGTGGTCTAACCCCTCCTGGGCTTAATTCCATATTAGGAGGCAAGAAATGGCTTTTGATGCGGAGGTAAAGAGAGAGATCATCAAAAAATTTGCCCGTCACGAAAAAGACACCGGTAGTCCAGAGGTTCAGATTGCGCTCCTTACGGCGCGAATCAAGTCCTTGGAGGAACACTTCAAGGTCCACAAGAAGGATCATCATTCCCGTCGGGGGCTTTTGAAATTAGTGGGTCAACGGCGTCGTCTTTTGAACTATCTCCGAAGGACGGACTTTGATCGCTATCGAAATTTAATCAAGGCTTTGGGGCTTAGGGCCTAAGCCAAGGAGGAAAGATGCACCGAGTAGAAACGGAGATTGCCGGGCGAAAGTTCGTCCTGGAGACAGGTAAAGTGGCTAAACAGGCCCACGGGGCGGTGTGGGCCTCTTATGGAGATACCGTGGTCTTGGTCACGGTGGTGGCCTCTGAAGAAATAAAAGAGATGGATTTTTTGCCCTTGACCGTTGAGTATCAGGAAATGTACTACGCCGCAGGCCGTATCCCGGGTAGTTATTTCCGTCGGGAGATGGGCCGCGGAAGCGAAAAGGAGATCATTACCGCCCGCCTTATCGATCGCCCTATTAGGCCCCTTTTCCCCAAAGGTTGGCGATATGAGACCCAGATCATGGCCACGGTCCTTTCCATGGACCCGGAGGTCGATCCGGATATTGTGGCCATTACAGCCACCTCTGCGGCCTTGGAGATCTCTCAGGTGCCCTTCCAAGGACCGATTGCCGCTGTTCGGGTAGGGCGGATCAACGGCGAGTTTGTGTTAAACCCCTCGGCCTCTCAACTCAGAGAGAGTGAGCTCAATCTGGTGGTTGTAGGCAGTGAAGAGGCCATTGTCATGGTCGAAGGTCTGGCCCAAGAGGTCCCGGAAGAGATCGTAAAAGAGGCCTTATTTTTTGCCCACGAGCACCTCAAACCATTACTCAAATTGCAAGGTGACCTACGGGAAAAGGCTGGCAAACCCAAGATGGATTTTCCAGAGCCAGCGGTAGACGAGGTCTTAAGGGCCAGGGTCCGAGAGCTCGCCGAGCCATATTTGCGTGAGGTCCTTTCCACAGCCCCAAAGGTAGAGAGGGGGCAGAAACGGCGGGCAGCGTACCAGGCCATTTTGGAGGCCCTCGGGGCCGAGGTCCAGGGGCGAGAAGGAGAGGTCAAGGAATATTTCGAAGAATTTGAGAAAGAGTTGATGCGGAAGATGCTCTTTGCCGAGGGTCGGCGGGTGGATGGTCGCAAGCCGGAAGAGGTCCGGCCTATCTGGGGGGAAGTCTCGGTCCTACCGCGCACTCATGGTTCAGCCATCTTTACCCGAGGAGAGACCCAGGTACTCACCGTGGCTACTTTGGGGAGCCCGGAGGAAGAACAGCGCATTGATATGCCGGGGGAGGAGGTCTTTAAACACTTCATCCTGCATTACAATTTTCCCCCTTATTGTGTCGGTGAAGTAAGGCCCTTACGCGGTCCAAGCCGACGGGAGATCGGTCACGGGATGTTGGCGGAAAGGGCGCTTACCCCTGTGGTCCCCAAGGAAGACGAGTTTCCCTATACCATTCGTGTCGTTTCGGATGTGTTGGAATCCAATGGTTCATCCTCTATGGCCACGGTTTGCGGGGCCACTATGTCGCTCATGGATGCCGGTGTCCCGATCAAGGATATGGTGGCTGGCATTGCTATGGGGCTGATCAAAGAAGGTGATCAGGTGGTCATCCTCACCGACATCATCGGCGATGAAGACCGCATGGGTGATATGGACTTTAAGGTTGCCGGCACGGAAAAAGGGGTCACCGCCTTGCAAATGGACATCAAGATCACAGGGATCACCCGCGAGATCATGGCCGAGGCCCTTTCTCGGGCCAGAGAAGCCAGACTTCATGTGCTTTCTAAGATGCGAGAGATAATCGACAGACCGCGTGAGATGCTCTCGGCCTATGCCCCGAAGATCGTTACTGTGCAGATCAGCCCGGAGAAGGTTCGCGATCTCATTGGCCCTGGCGGTAAGACCATTAAAGGTATTATAGCCGCTTGTGGAGACGTAAAGATCGACATCGATGATCAGACTGGTCTGGTGCGAATTTATTCTACTTCTGCCGAACTGGCGGAGAAGGCGGCCAAGATGGTCAAAGAAGTCACCCAGGAGGCAGAGGTGGGCAAACTCTATCTTGGTCGTGTTACCAGGGTGGCGGATTTCGGGGCCTTTGTAGAGATCTTCCCTGGTACCGAGGGCCTAATTCATATCTCTCAACTTGATAATCGTCGCGTGCGCAATGTCTCCGATATCCTCAAAGAAGGCGATGAAGTCCTGGTTAAGGTGATCGATATTGACAAAATGGGCCGGATCAAGCTCTCCCGTAAGGCCGCCCTTTCCGAATCGATCAAGGAGATCCAAGAGACACCCCCTGAGAAATCCTCTGGCCAGGAATAAAAGGCCTGTTAAAGACAGGCCTTTCGCCTCCTTGACCCAGGATTTAGGGAATTTATTTTTGGGTAGGACCGAGTTTAAGCCTTCCAACCGGTTTGAGAAAAATTCCTAAAAACCTTTTAAAGGGGGCGAAGTATGAGGATCGCACAGGTGGCACCTCTTCATGAGAGTGTACCGCCTAAGTGTTATGGGGGTACCGAACGCATCGTTCACTATTTGACCGAAGAATTGATCAAAAAAGGTCATGAGGTAACCCTTTTCGCCTCCGCAGATTCTCGGACTTCAGCCAAGTTGATCCCTTGTTGTCGGGAGTCCCTTCGTTTGGCCTCGAATTGTCAGGACCGCTTGGCCCATCACGTGTTGATGCTGGAAAAGGTGGCCCAGATGGCCGATCAGTTTGATCTGATCCACTTCCATATCGACTATATTCATTTTCCTTTGATGCGCCGGTTGAAGACTCCGCATCTCACCACCCTCCACGGGCGACTTGATATTCCGGATTTAGAGCCCCTCTATCGTGAATTTGCCGATATGCCCCTGGTTTCTATTTCCAACGACCAACGCAAGCCTCTGCCCTTTGCCCGTTGGGTAGGAACCGTTTATCACGGTCTGCCCAAGGATCTATACCGATTTTACGCCAGGCCGGGTAATTATTTGGCCTTTCTCGGGCGGATCTCTCCAGAAAAACGCCCGGATCGAGCCATCAAGATCGCCGAAAAGGTGGGGATGAAACTTCTCATGGCCGCCAAGATAGACGAAGCCGATCGGGAATATTACGAAAACGTAATCAAACCCATGCTCAAGAGCCCGTGGGTTGAATTTGTGGGTGAAATAAATGACAAAGAGAAGAACGAATTTCTTGGCAAGGCCTATGCCCTGCTCTTTCTCATTGATTGGCCTGAACCTTTTGGGCTGGTTATGATTGAGGCCATGGCCTGTGGTACTCCGGTCATTGCTTGGCGTTGTGGTTCTGTACCGGAGGTGATCGAAGAGGGGGTCAGCGGTTTTATCGTCGAGAGCATGGAAGAAGCGGCTAGGGCTGTGGAAAAGGTACAAGACATCAAGCGTATCCTCTGTCGTAAGGCCTTTGAACGGCGTTTTACTTCTGAGCGAATGGCCGAAGATTATCTTAGGATTTACGGAGAGTTGTTGGTCAAAGAGAGGCCGTTACTCAAAGTGGCATGAGAGGGGGCACCGTGGCTGGCCCGCAGAAATTTTATATCTTGGCTACTTCACCGGGTCTGGCCAAAGAAGCCCTTATCCTTAAACACGGGGAGAGTTTTGCCCTTTTTGATCCTTATGGCGATATCAGGCAGGACGGCCTTGGTGAACAAGGCCTTTATTATGAAGGGACACGCTTTCTTTCTCGCCTAGAGCTCCTCTTCTGCCATACTAGGCCCTTTCTCCTAAGCTCTACCCCTACCCGTGACAACCTGATGGTCACCGCCGACCTAACCAATCCGGATCTTTTGCTTGAAGGCCAAGAGTTTTTGCCCCGGGGGAGTTTACATCTTTTACGACAGAAATTTCTTTACCAGGGGGTTTGTTACGAGGCCATCCGGATAGAAAACTTCTCTCCCTATCCTATTAGGCTCCCTTTGAACATCTGCTTTGCCGCTGATTTTGTGGATATTTTTGAAGTCCGAGGGATGAAACGGAAACGACGTGGGAACTTCCTCCCACCGGTGATCGAAAAGGACATGGTCACCTTGCGATACCTAGGGCTTGACGGAAAACTTCGTCAGACCAAGATCCACTTTCTCCCTTCTCCGGTGCGTCTTGACCGACAGAATGCCTTATTTCACATTAATTTACGCCCCAAAGAACGTACGGTCCTTTATCTCACCGTGACCTGTCTTTCCGGTGAAGAAAAAGATATTCCCTTCAAGACGGCCTATCTCCTGACGCATAAGGAACGAAAAGAACTGCGTCGAAAGACTTGTCAGATCACCACCTCCAATGAGCAATTTAACGCCTGGTTGGAAAGATCCCTAAGTGACATCTTTATTATGCTCACCAGGACCCCTTACGGGCTTTACCCCTATGCTGGTATCCCGTGGTTTAATACCGCCTTTGGTCGCGATGGCTTGATCACGGCCTTGGAATGCCTTTGGATCAATCCTGAAATCGCCCGCGGGGTCCTGAATTTTCTGGCCGCCACTCAAGCCACCGAGGTCGATCCGGCAAGCGATGCCCAACCTGGGAAGATCCTACACGAGATACGCCAGGGGGAGATGGCTGCCACCGGCGAAATCCCTTTTGCTCGATATTATGGCACCGTAGATGCCACTCCTCTTTTTATTATCCTGGCCGGGGCCTATTTCGAACGCACCAGGGATCTAGCCTTTATCAGGGAACTTTGGCCCCATCTGGAACTGGCCTGGAGATGGATGGAAGAATACGGAGACCTAGATGGAGATGGTTTTATCGAATATCAGGCCTCGGAAGAGGGTCTGATCAACAAGGGCTGGAAGGATTCCCATGATAGTATCTTCCATGCCGATGGTACCCTGGCCCAGGGGCCTATTGCCCTGGTGGAGGTCCAGGCCTATGCCTACCAGGCCTATCTTCAACTGGCCGGTCTGGCCTTGGCCTTAAAAAAGCGAGATCTGAGTGAGGTCTTGCTCTTTAAGGCCGATGAACTCCGCAAACGGTTTACCAAGGTCTTTTGGTCAGAAAGGCTCAGGACCTTTGTCCTTGCCCTGGACGGAGAAAAGAGGCCCTGTGAGGTACGTAGTTCCAATGCCGGTCATGCCCTCTTCGCCGAGATCGCCTCTCGGGAAGAGGCAGCCAAGGTGGTCGAGACCCTCCTTGACCCTCATTCTTTTTCTGGCTGGGGGATCAGGACCATCTCCACCGAAGAGAGTTTATATAACCCTGTTTCTTATCATAACGGTTCGGTTTGGCCGCACGACAACGCCCTTATCGCCAAAGGATTTTCAAGATATGGATTCAAGATCCACCTTTGTCGGATATTGCGGGGGCTTTTTGAGGCCAGCACCTATTTTCCCTATCATCGGATGCCGGAACTCTTTTGCGGTTTTAGTCGTCGACCAGATGAAGGCCCGACTCCGTATCCGGTGGCCTGTAATCCCCAATCCTGGGCGGCAGCCACGGTCTTTTTCCTAGTTGAGGCCGCCTTAGGCCTCAAGTTTACCCCTAAGGGGGTCAGTTTTTACCGCCCCCTTCTCCCCCGCTTCTTAAAATGGGTAAAAGTCCGTAACCTCCGGGTGGGAGATCAGGCCTTGGATCTGGACCTTGTTAATCACGACACGGATGTGACCATCCACATCTTGCGTAAGCCAAGGGATCTAGAGATCATGATCCTTAAGTAGGATGGCGGAGGAGGGTCAGGGCCAGCTCTGCTGCTCGCCAAGCGGCCCCCGGGGTACCTAAGCTCTTTTTGATCTCTCCCAAGCGATGGCGAAGCTCTTGGGCCCTTTTCGGGTCTACCAAATATGTTTCTAAGGCCTTGGCCAGGCTTTCCGGTGTAGCCTGGTCTTGGAGGAGTTCAGGCACGAGTGCCTCTCCCGCAAGGAGGTTAACCAAGCTCACATAAGGGACTTTGACCAAAAATCTCGCCAGGCAAAAGCTCAATTTCGGTAGGCGATAGGCCACCACCATGGGGACTCCTACAATGGCAGCCTCTAGGGTTACCGTTCCAGAGGCCAACAGTACGGCCTCGGCGTGTTGCATGACCTCATATTGATAACCCTTGATGACTTTAAGATCTGGGGTGGAGACCGGAAGAGGAAAATCTTCAGGAAGCCCTTCGGCCCTGACCACCACCCCTTGTAGATCACGGAAGCGCCTTTTAAGGAGGGAAAAAGCCTCAAGAAAAAGAGGGAGGTGTCTTTGTACCTCTCCAGGCCTGCTCCCTGGAAAGAGACCGATCAAAGGCTTGGTGGCCTCTAATCCAGAGAGGTTAAAAAAAGTCTCTCGCGAGAGACAGGGCCTGACCACATCAAGCAACGGGTGACCGACGAACTCGACTTCAAAGCCGTGGCGACGATAGAAGTCCACTTCAAAGGGAAGGATAACGGCCATCTTGTCCACCACGCGTTTGACGAGCTTAACTCTCCCTTCACGCCAGGCCCAAATCTGAGGGCTGATGTAATAAAAGACCGGGACCCCGTAACGTTTGGCAAAACGGGCCAGGAAGAGATTGAATTCCGGAAAATCGATCAAGATCAGGAGGTGGGGGCGTTGATATTTGAGGATATTGAGCAGCCGTTTGAAGGCGGAAAAGATGGTCTTGATCTGGTCCCGAGTTGGGAAACCTACCACCGAAAGGGATTCTGCCGGGAACAAACACTCAAGGCCTGCAGCCCGTAGACGAGGGCCGCCGACCCCTGCCACATGTATCCCAGGGTGTAACTCTCTGAGGGCACGCAGAAACGAGGCCCCGTGAATGTCTCCCGAGGCCTCCCCAGCGACCATTAAAAGACGCTGTGTCGTGTCAATTCCTGGAGACAATTACCTTCTCTCGCCAAAAAATAGGCCTTTTGACGCTCGATTTCCCTCTTGATCCTGAAGGCCAATTCCAAGGCCGAAAACCCTTCCTGGCCACTGACCGGAGGTTGGCCGCCATTCTTGATTACCTGGACAAAGGTGGCCAATTCTTCAAGCAAAGGGTCGGCCTTTTGGAATCTCTCTACCCAAGGTTCAAATTCTTCGGCTAGGAAATGCCCTTCACCTTTGAATTCTACCTTCAGGAAGGTGCCTTCCAGGGTATCGGCAGCCAGATAGGAGCCCTTTTGAAAGACCCGAAAACGTCGGATGGGTTTTATAGCGATCCTGCTGGCCGTAAGGTTGGCCACCACGCCGTTTTTAAAGGTGAGACGCACACTGGCCATGTCAGTCTTGTTGGTAATCACCGGGGCCCCAGCGGCCTGGAGCTCTACCACCGGTGATTTGATCAAAAGAAGGAGGAGATCGATGTCATGGATCATCAAGTCCAGGATAACGTCTACATCCAGACACCGAGGGGAGAATTGTGAAAGTCGCTGGGCTTCTACCAAGAGCGGTTTTTCCACCTCAGCCAACAGGCGTTTGATGGCCGGATTGAAGCGTTCGATATGCCCAACTTGAAGGATAAGCCCTAAGTCTTTGGCCATCTTGACCAAGGCCTTGGCCTCTTTAGGGCTTGCGGCCAAGGGTTTTTCCACAAACACATGACAACCGGCTTGAAGGGCCTCACTGGCCACTTCATAATGATGAACAGTAGGGACTACCACCGAGACGGCCTCGACCTCGGGTAATATCTCACGAAAATCAGTTAAGGCCTTGGTCTGACATTCTTGGGCCACCCTTTGGGCCCGTTCAGCATCGATATCTACTACCCCTACCAGTTCGGCCTCGGGGAGGGAGGCCAGCTTGAGGGCATGATACCGTCCCAAATGTCCGACGCCGATGACGGCGATCTTAACCGGTTTCTGAGACATGGATTTATTCAACAACAATCCTTCTCCTTCTTCAATGGTCATCAATACCGATTACCACTAATCCGGCCTCATCGGCCAAAGAAAGGGCCTCCTCTCGATCAAAGAAAAGGGATTTCTTCGCCTCTAAGGCCAGTACTTTGGCCTGAGCCGCGATCATGTTCTCGATGGTTTTAAGGCCCACCGAAGGCAGGTCCAGACGTTGGTCTTGATGGGGTTTACAGACCTTGACCACGACCGTGTCTTTGGCTAGTTCTCCGGCTCGACGAATGGTGGCGTCTGTCCCCTCCATGGCCTCTACGGCTACTACCGTCCTTTCTTTCACCACCACGCACTGACCTATGTCAAGTTCGCCGATGGCCTTGGCCATGGCCCATCCAAAAATGATGTCTTCGTATTGTTCTTTGGTCGGGCCTTTTTTGGTCAGTACCCCGGTGGGAGTGAGCAAATGGGTAAGATAGTCTGTAGGGGAGACTATTTTGAGTCCTTCGTTTTCCATTTCTTTGGCCACCGCCCGCAAGAGGTGATCATCGTGTCGGTTCCTGAGGTTTCTCCAAAGCTTTAAGGCCCTGAGGTCTGGCCTTATCTGCCATAAGGCCTTGGGTTTGACTATCTTTCCGGCAAAGATGACCTCTTGGGCCCTTTCTTTTTTGAGGAGCTTGATCAATTTTCCCAGTTGGCCGAGACAGATTTGGTGATAGGCATCTACCCCTTCTTTAAGGCCTAAATCTGTCTGCCCGGAAAATCCAATGACCACTACACGGTATCCTAATTCTTTGGCCCTTTGGGCTAAGAGTAAAGGGAATTGGCCCCCTCCAGCCACGATGGCCACCGTCTTTTTCATTAGAATCCTTCACCCTTTTGGACCCGTTTTTTCATGACTCCTTGTTTTGAAGGATTTCGGATAAAAGCAACAAAGTTCTGAACTTCAGGGGAAGGCCCTAGTCGAGATTCTATTTCAGCAGCGATCTCCGTCAAAGTTCCCGGGCTTGAGAGAAAAATCTTTAAGGCCTGTCGTAAGGCCTTGATGGTCTCGGTTTTGAAACCCGCTCGTCGTAGACCAATGAGATTAAGATCATAAATACCCGCTGGGATACCAAAGACCTTTACGTAAGGAGGAACGTCTTTATCAATCCCTGAAAGGGCGCCGATAAAGGCGTAGTCTCCGATGCGACAGAATTGATGGACTCCGACCTGCCCCCCAAAAAAAACACCCTTTCCCACGCGCACATGCCCGGCCAAGGCTGCTCCGCTGGCCATGATTACCTGGTCGCCTATCTGACAATCATGGGCAATGTGGACATAGGCCATGAGGAAACACCGATGGCCGATCCTAGTCACTGACTGATCAAGGGCCGTTCCTCGATGGATGGTCACGAATTCACGGATGACGTTTTCGTCTCCGATTTCCACTCTAGTGGGTTCTCCTTTATAGGCCAGGTGTTGGGCCTCGGCGCCAATGGCCACGAATTGAAAGATCTTGTTTCGACGACCGATAATGGTGTCTCTTTCGATGACCACATGCGCACCTATTTTGGTCTCGGCCCCGATCTTTACTCCCGGACCGATCACGCTATAAGGGCCGATCTCTACCCCTTCCTCCAATTCAGCCTTGGGGTCAACGATAGCGGTAGGGTGGATCTTGATCATCTTTTTTACCGGATGGCGGCGGTGATTTCGGCTTCGGCGGCTATTTTTTCACCTACCAAGGCCCGACCTTGGGTCTTCACGATCCGGCGTTTTATTTTGTAGCCCTCAAGTTCAAGGACCAGGGTGTCTCCGGGATAGACCGGGGAACGGAAACGGGCCTTATCTACTCCGGCCAAGACGAAGGAGTGGTCTTGATATTCAGGGAAGAGATTTTTGAAAAAAATGACCCCGAGCTGGGCCAAGGCCTCGATCATCAAGACCCCGGGCATGATCGGTTCTCCTGGGAAATGCCCCTGGAAAAAGGCCTCGTTTAAGGTCAAATTTTTGATTGCCCGGATAAAAGGTGGTTCCTTAGTAAATTCGAGTACCCGATCGACCAGGAGAAAGGGGTATCGATGAGGGAGAAATTTCATGACCTCTTGGTGATCAAAGGCCGCTTTTTCCATCAGTAAACTCCTTTTCCAGTTTGGCTAATTTCTGACGCAATTCTCGGATCTCTCGGATCAATTCCGGCAATTGTTCATAAGCGGTGACACACCGGCGCCAACGGTGGGCCTCCATGGCCGGGGCTCCGGCTACCTTGCCTCGAGGTGGGACATCCTTAGCCACTCCAGCCTTGGCCGCGATCATGGCCAGGTCTCCTATCTTTACCTGACCGATCCCCGCCTGGCCACCGACCATGACCAGATTTCCCAATTGGGCACTGCCAGCCACACCTACTTGTCCGGCCAACACGCAACCTTGGCCTAGGATGACATTGTGTCCAATCTGGACCAAGTTATCGATCTTACTCCCGGCCCCGATCCGGGTGAGACCGAAGGTGGCCCGATCCACGGCGGAATTGGCCCCGATCTCTACGCCCTCTTCGATTTCCACCCGACCGAAATGCGGGATTTTCAAATGTTTGTCTCCTTCTTGGGCGTAACCAAAGCCATCGCTCCCTACCACCACCCCGGCATGGATGATGACCCTAGGGGCAATTTTAGTCCGGGCATAAATAACCACGTTGGGATAGACAATGGTCTCTTCTCCTATTTCTGCTCCTCGCCCTACATATACTCCAGGATAAAGCACCACCCCCCGAGCGATTCTGGCCCCTTTGCTTATATAGACAAAGGGATAGACCGAGGCCTCGGGATGGATTTCGACTCCGTCTTCAAGAAAAGCCAAGGGGCTTATCCCTTTAGGAGGCGACTCCTCTTCGTAGAAGAGCCAGGCCAATCTGGCCATAGCTGCCCGGACATTAGAGACCAGGAGGAGGCTTTTCCCTGGCAGGTCATCGGCCAGGCTCGAAGGGGCGATAAGGGCCTTGGCCCGCGAGATTTTGGCTTCTTCCAGGTGTCGGCGGGAATCTATAAATGATAATTCCTCTTCGGTGGCCAGGGAAAGGGCGTTCAGACCAGAGATCAAGAGATCTTCACCGTGTAAGGTGCCCCCTACCCGCTTAGCAAGATCCGAAAGTCTATAGACAGGCAAGATTTACTCCTTTTTGCCTCTTACTTAGCGGCTAATAAAGACTCGTCAAGTCTAAAATTAACGCTTTTTTTATGGTTATAACGAGATTGGGCAGAGACCTCTGGCCTGCATCTCAAGAAAGAAGGGGTGGGGAAGTTCTTTCCCAAATCAGCTATTAATAGTGATGGGCAGCTACGACGACGTTTTTGAGTTCCTTAGAGAGCTTTTTGGTCACTGGGTGTTTTTTGATGGCCTGAGGGGAAGTCTCTCCGTTCACGTTGATGATCACCATCCGACCATAGCCTTTACCGTAAGCATTAATAAAGTCATAGACAGCCCCTACCACGACCAACTTCCCTTCCTTGACCAGGTCAGGATAAAAGGTCATGGCTTCTGCCACCTGCCAATCGACGTTACGCTCTACATTCTTGAGCCAACGCTCTTCAAAGCTTCCCTTGCCGTCATCAGCCATGAGGGGAAGATGGAGATGGTCGAGCTCATTACGAATGCCCTCGGTCTCCCCTTTATAATTGCTCATAGCGGCCTTTACCGCACCACAATGGGTATGACCAAGGATAAGTAAAATAGGGGTGTGAAGATGAAGGACGCCGTAATCAATAGAACCCCTGGAGACAACCAACTGGTTTCCAATATTGCGGATGACAAAAATCTTATCAATGGTATCAGGCAATAACACGGTACCCTGTACCCGGGCGTCCGAACAGGTGATCATGGTGATAAATGGGTGTTGAGAGGTCTGATACGGGGCAAAATAATGATAATCGTGTGATTTGACAAACTGGTCATTCCCCTCAACGATCCTTTTCAGGGCTTCAGGGGGAGTTACCCCTGGACCACCGTGCCCAGAAGCCAAGGCCAAGGGTGTAGAGAGAAGAAAGCAAAAAAGGGCCAAAACCCAAATCTTCCGCATTCCTGCACCTCCTTAATCAATTTTATTTATACTTCCCCACCCCTTCTTAAAGTGAAACTTTTTATCACAAACTTTGGGGAAAAAGGTCAAGAAGGATAAGACAATTCCGAGGGACTAAAACCCTTGCCAAACCTTAAAAAATGGAATTTGAGGCCTTCTTTATCCCAAATTTTTGAAAAATTCTTTTCAATTTTTGAACAAATAAAAATTTATAAAATTTCTTTTAATTTTTTCTCAAAAACAAGAACTAATCTCTTCGCGGGTAGGGATGCTGGCTAATCCTTCGCGGGTGACCGAAAGGCGGGCCAAACACATGGCAAAACGCAAGGCTTCTCGGGGAGCTTTTTGGGCATAAAGGGCCCCGAAAAAGGCCGCGGCCAAGATATCACCAGCACCCAGGCTATCTTTGGCCTTTATTGGTGAGGCCTTGAAGAAGGTCTTTTTTCCCCTTTCGTAGAGTAGAGCCCCTTTGGCCCCTTTGGTAATGACTAATATCTCGCTTATCTTCTGGAGGTCTTCGATTATCTCTCCTTGGGCGCCGATGTCTTCCTCACTGAGTACCACGGCCTTAAAGCGGGGGACACCCGAAAGATCAGGCCAATGCCGAATCACTTTCCCCTCTGCGTCAATCTGCCTGAACCACCCTTGGGGATTACTGACTAAAAAGTTTGTTTCAAACAAAGAGACTTCAGAGGGAGAGATCTCGTTCAATACCGGGGCAATATGGACGAGATCAGCCCTTCGCCAGGTGGGAGGAAGTTGTTTAACTGGTATAGGATCAGCTACGGCCAGGACACGTTGTCGGCGTCCCTTTGGCCCTTCTATATTTTCAAAGACTGTGGTCTGAGCACTGGGGAAATGAAAAAATTTAAGTTCTGGAAAGAGTTCTTCTAAATCTTTCTCAGCAGAAGAGGTAACCGCGTAGGTATCAAATCCCAAGCGGCGGGCGGTAAGCCCTGCGTAGAGCACCGCCCCGCCATATCGAAACCCCTTGGGGAGGATATCTCGAGTTATATGCCCGACAATCAAATAACGAGCCACTTTACTCTTCTAGCACAGCCCCTTTGGCTCCAGAGGTAACCAGCTTAGCGTAACGGGCAAGGACTCCGGAAAGTTTTTTCTTTGGAGGTTTCCAAGCCTTGCGGCGTTTTTCTAACTCTCCCTCCGAAACCTTAAGGACCAGACGTCGCCTGGGGATGTCGATCTCGATGAGATCGCCTTCTTCCACTAGAGCAATAGGTCCGCCCTCTGCTGCTTCGGGAGAGATATGGCCCACGCAGGCCCCTTGGGTTCCACCACTAAAACGACCATCGGTAAGCAGGGCCACCGAGCGTCCGAGGCCCATACCAATAATAGCCGAGGTGGGTGAAAGCATCTCCCTCATCCCCGGACCACCCTTTGGACCTTCGTAACGGATGACGATTACATCACCTGGTTTGATCTTTTGGGAAAGGATGGCCTCGTAGGCCTCCTCTTCGGAATCAAAAACCCTGGCTGGTCCTTCGTGGTGGAGCATTTCCGGGGCCACGGCACTGGCCTTGACTACCGAACCCTCGGGGGCGAGATTTCCCCATAAAATAGCGATACCGCCTTCGGGTCGGTAGGGTTGATCAATAGGTCTGATTATTTCGTGATCAAAGACCTTGGCCTGTTTGAGGTTCTCCCCTACCGTCTTTCCAGTGACCGTCTTCACCCGCTTGTGGATCAACCCCGCCTTGGCCAGTTCAGACATTACTCCGGGGATACCCCCGGCTTCGTGGAGTTCGGCCAAGCTATAAGGCCCAGCAGGGATGAGATGACAAAGACAAGGGGTTTTTCGAGAAAGCTCATCAAAGAGTTTTAAGGGAAGCGAGACCCCGGCCTCACGGGCAATGGCTGGTAAATGAAGAACGGTGTTGGTTGAGCATCCCAAGGCCATGTCTACGGCGATGGCATTACGAAAGGCGGCTTCGGTGGCGATCTTCCTTGGGGTCAGATTCTTTTTCAAGAGTTCCATGATCTTCATTCCAGCCAATTTGGCCAGCCGAACTCGGGCAGAACTAATGGCTGGAATGGTGCCGTTTCCCGGGAGCCCCAGGCCCAAGGCTTCGGTCAAACAATTCATGGAATTGGCCGTAAACATCCCGGCGCATGAGCCACAGGTAGGACAAGCCACATCTTCCAATTCGCAAAGTTCTTCCTCGGTCATTTCCCCTCGTCGGACCTTACCGATAGCCTCGAAGACGGAAATAAGATTGACTTTTTCTCCTTTGAAAGTTCCGGTAAGCATGGGACCGCCGGAAACGATGATGGCGGGAATATTAAGGCGTAGGGCAGCCATCAACATACCGGGGATGATCTTGTCGCAGTTGGGGACCAGGACTAAGGCATCAAAGGCATGGGCCCGGGCCATAATTTCCACTGAATCAGCAATGATTTCCCGGGAGACTAACGAATACCGCATCCCGTCATGGTTCATGGCCACACCATCGCAGACACCGATGACTCCGAATTCCATGGGAGTGCCTCCGGCCATGCGAACCCCTGCCTTTACCGCCTCGACGATTTGCCGCAAATGGACGTGTCCGGGGATGATTTCGTTAAAAGAATTGGCAATCCCGATCAAAGGACGACGTAATTCCTCGTTGGTAAAACCCGAAGCCTTAAGCAAAGAACGGTGTGGGGCCCGTTCGATACCCTTTTTGACCAGATCACTCTTCATCGTTCCCTCCGAATCCATACTGATTTTCTGTAGCGATATGAAAGCCCGAAATGATTCGATGATCAAGGAAAAAATCTATAGTAATGGGCGATCAAGGGCCCGATATTGGATGGCCTCAAGGAGATGAGGGGTCTGTATCTCGTTGCTATCTTCAAGGTCCGCAATGGTCCGAGCCACCTTGAGAATGCGGTGATAAGCCCTGGCGGAAAGGCGCAGGCGCTCACAAGCCTTTTCAAGGAGCTCTCGGTCTTTAGCCTTCAGGTGACAATAACGGGTGATCTCTGCGGAGGTAAGGTGGGCATTTAACCTCTTGGGTGTGCCAAACCGGGCCAGTTGCCTTGTCCTGGCGGCCTTGACTCTCTTACGTATCGTTGCCGAGGTCTCACCTCGTCTCTCTTCTCCAAGTTCTTGATATTTTACCGTGGGGACCTCTACATGGAGATCGAGGCGATCGAGCAACGGGCCAGAGATCTTGTTACGATAACGTCGAACCTCCTGAGGGCTGCATTGGCAAGGCCGGGAACGATCTCCGAAGTAGCCGCATTTACACGGGTTCATGGCGGCGATGAGGCAAAAACGGGCTGGATAGGTCACGGTGATGGCTGAACGAGCGATGGTAACCAGGCCTTCCTCAAGGGGTTGGCGCAGGGCCTCTAGGACGTTTCGTCGGAACTCCGGTAATTCATCAAGGAAAAGTACTCCGTTGTGGGCCAGGGAGACCTCACCTGGCCGGGGATTTGTGCCTCCGCCGATAAGCCCGGCATCTGAGATGGAATGATGCGGTGCCCGAAAGGGCCGATTCTGAAGCAAGGGGCGGTCTCGGGTAAGTAACCCAGCCACACTGTAAATACGGCTGGTCTCCAAGGCCTCCTCATAACTCATGGGTGGGAGGATGGTCGGGAGTCTTCTCGCCAGCATGGTTTTGCCACTGCCCGGTGGACCAATGAAGAGCAAGTTATGGCCGCCGGCAGCGGCTATTTCAAGGGCCCTTTTGGCGTGTTCTTGACCGCAGATATCAGTTAGATCTTCAAGAAAAGTCTCTTCTCCTGATTCGGAAAAAGAGATCTTTTCTATTGGTCTCCGTCCGGAAAGGATCTCGACCATCTCGGCCAAGCTTCGAGCCGGAATGATCCGTAGATCTTTGACTAGGGCAGCTTCGGCGGCGTTTTCTCGAGGAACGACCAGAGAAAACCCTTCTTTTTGGGCCTTGAGGGCGATGGGTAAAATCCCACGGGCTGGTTTCAATTGTCCGTCAAGGGAGAGTTCACCAATGAGGAGCGATCCCAGGAGGCTTTCTTGTGAAAGGACCCCGGTGGCGGCCAAGAGGGCAGCAGCAATGGGTAGGTCAAATCCGGTTCCTTCCTTTTTGACGTCTGCCGGGGCCAAATTCACGGTGATCTTCTGGGTGGGGAACTCGTAACCACCGTTTTTGATGGCTGCCCGCAGGCGTTCCTTACTCTCCTTGACTGCTCCATCCGGAAGCCCTACCAAACTAAAACCCGGGAGACCATAGGAAATATCTACTTCTACTTCGACCAGAAAGGCCTCCACCCCGATGACCGCTGCGGTATAAGCCTTAGCTAACACGTAAAGCGTTTCGTCACAGGGACTGATTTTCTTAAAAGATCTTTGGCAAGGATAATCTGTCCAGGGCTTTTGGAAGGGAATCTTGAAAGTGGAGAAAAATAAGGTAAATTTTTTACACCTCAGTGGTGACCGTAGCTCAGTTGGTCAGAGCACCGGGCTGTGGCCCCGGGGATCGTGGGTTCAAATCCCACCGGTCACCCCAGTCTTTCTAAGGGTTTCAGTGAAGAGGGTTTTTGGTAGGAAAAGATTTTTCCCACCTATTTCCCACCCAAGAGAAAAAACATAGCCTGAGAACGCTATATTTCCCTTCTGTGGTCCTTTTCATGCTTACTGATTTGGCTTTCCTGAGATAAAATCGCTCACAAGCTAATACGAGCCTCATCGCTGGTAGCGAGCAAGGATCATATAGGCCACTATCCCGGTTACTTTGAAGATAGATAATTTTTGGGAGAGCAAATTTCTAAAAACTTTCGAGGCCGGGTCTTGACCCAGCCCCGAAAAACTTAATTATTAATGGGGTCATTTAAAGACCCGACATCAGAAAATCAGGAAGCCTTGATGGCCAAGGGGCCGAATGTTGAGCAAAATGTTCCCATTAATAGTTATTGTTTCCTTACAGCTTTACGGTGAAAGAAAAAGACGCCAACTGATCCACAGACCAAAAGAAATATAGTACTTGGCTCGGGGATAGGAGCAGGGGGAGGACCTATACTATTGGGTAATACTTGAATATTCATTATATCAAAACCTGGAGAACCTCCTAAACTATCTAATCCTACAATTTTTATTGCTTGAACCGAACTCGTAAAACCAATTGATGATAAATCAAATGCTGTCGTAACATCATCGATCGCGGTTCCTAAAAATGTAAAATTGATAAGATCTGCGCTAACAAACACATCTGCTTTTTCCCCTGCCGCACCAACTTCGCTAATGAAAATATCATTACCCGGACCATCAATAATTGTTTCGTCTACAAACCCCACAACAATGTATGAGCCGGTAGGTAGGGATAAAAAATCAGCAAAATTACCTGGATAACCTGGATCATTTCCAAGTACGACGTCTAGGCTAACTGGTATAGGAAAATTTCCGGTATATCCATTCCAAGTACCTCCATAAGGTCCTGGCATTGGCCCAGCTCCACTATCATAAAAATCCAACACTACATCAGCATAACCATAAACCGGAAGCGTCTTAGCTTGCAATGGTAATGAACCGAGTAATATATTAATAAATGAAACTAATACCAAAACCAATACCAATATACTACTATCTATTATTTTAATGTTTCTTGCATGTGCAAAAATGTTAATGTTTATCATTTTTATCTCCTGTTTTCATAAATTATCATTGAATTTTTGAGAAGTCTTTATTTTTAATCTTAATTTTTGTATATTTTTAATTACAATTTACATACACATAAATTCACCTCCTATATCTTATTTTGTCTTAATTTGATTTTTATATTGCAAGAAATACCATAACCTGTGCAGCTCTATATCCAAAAGTTCGGTGTTATGTAGCATCTAAATAATCAATAGTGATAAAAATCTTAGTACTAAAGGCCGTGCACTGAATCAGATACAAATTACCGAAGGAGAACCCCGGGGGATTCACTAATTTCAGTCCTAGCGGATTGTTTTTAAACCTAATTCTTTTCCCCCTCAGACCTGATACAAAATTGCTTACCAAAATCTTCCATTAGCTTCAAAAGAATTTTTTTAGAGATTTCTTGATTTACGCCGAAAATTTCCGTGATAAAGCCTTATAAGGTATAATATCAAAGCCAGTCTTTAATACGCAGCCTGTTAACTCCGAAAATAAGGCTATGAAAAGAGTACTCTTGATCTTCTTTATTCTGATCTTTCTTCCAGCCCTGACTTTTTCGGCCAAGCTCCCCAAGTGTCCCCATGTTTCGTTCCTACCTAATGAAAAAGTTTCAGCCCAAGTGGTAAGAATAGTTGACGGCGACACCCTTTGGTTAAGGCTTAACAAAGGTGTTATATCAAGGTGCGCCTCATCGGCATTGACACACCCGAGAGCCGCCCAAACAGAAGGGCTAGAAAGCAAGCCAGGAACTGGCGCACTTCTATCGGCGAAGTGATTGCGCTTGGCAAGAGGGCCAAGGCCCTAACTAAAAGCTTAGCCCCTCCAGGGACCAAAGTTGTCCTTGAATTGGACGTCCAGATTCTGGACCGTTATGGCCGGGTCCTGGGTTATGTGTGGCTGCCCAGCGGTGAAATGCTAAACGAAAGGCTTGTCCGCGAAGGGTGGGCGGTTGTCTATACAGTTCCACCCAATGTGAAATACGTTGAACGGCTTCTCAAGGCCCAGAGAGAGGCTAGAAGCCAAGGTAAAGGGTTATGGAGATGAGCAAGCCTGAACCCTTCATAAATTGGTGGAGACAGGCACCAGCAAAGGCAATGATAATAGCAGCTTAAGTTGTGCAAAAAACAGGGGGTCATTACATCTGGGCCGTGGTGGGGTGGCGGCGGTAACAAAAGGCCCGGGCCCAAAAGTCTTGACTGTAGAATAGATAAACACGATAATGTCAAAAAAGACATTGGAATTTACCCAATGCGTGTGAAGCTAAGAGAAATCATCAAAGAAATCCTCTCCCATTACGGGGAGCTTTATAATGCGGCCCTTACCAAGATGGTTTTCTTGGTAGACTGGGAGGCCGCTAAAAGGTGGGGGTGTTCTGTAAGCGGTCTTAAGTGGAAGCGCCAAAATCACGGGCCTTTCCTCTGGGATGTTCTGAATTGCGCCAAGGCTTATCCTGAACTATTCGAGATCGTGGAAGCTGGGGAGAAGAGGCTTGTTAGGCTCAAAGATTGGACTCCCGCCAATGTTTCTCCACAGGTTAGAAAATTGATCCAAGAAATCGTGGCCAAGATTCCGGACCCGAGGACTGATTTCAAAGTTTTTGTGGAGTATGTCTACCAAACCGATCCGATGAGACTTACTCTTTCCCCCTATGAAAGAATTGATCTAGTGGAAGTGGCCAAGGCTCTCAAGGATGTAGAGGAAACAGAGATAGAGCTCTCCACCCCCGAATGGAAAGAAGCTTTGAGCTATTTGGCCGCACATTAAGGGACTGCCTCGCTAAGTCCACTCTCATCCTCTTCAACCAGAAGGCTATAGAGAGAGAAGGAGGCAGCTTCGGGGTCCTAAAGCCAGACTTTTTGGAGTCTCTTTGGGCAAAGATTGAGCAGGCCGCCTTTTATCTGGCTCAGGATGAAGGAAAGCCGGACTTTGTGGAACTCGTTTCACTGGCGGCCTACCTCATCGTAAAGGAACACCCTTTTCAAGACGGCAACAAGAGAACCTCGGTCAAGGTAATTGTAAATTGCCTCAGGAAGCTAGACCTAGTTTACACCGGCAGGCCCATAGACTTGGCCCGCAAGATCGAGGAAGTGGCCAAAAGCGATCCTTCCCAGAAAAGAGAAATTGTTTTGAATCTGGCCTATTTTCTAAAGAAGCACTTACAAAAACGGTCTTTTAAAAAGCCCGGACCGAAGAGGCCCGGGCCTGGTAGGGGATGGTGCTAGGCGGCCCCTTCTACTTCGGGCCCCTGGTCTTGTACCTCTTTGGGCACGTTGCTTTTTGGGGCCTGGGTTTCTTCTCTACTCTTACCATAGCCCTTGAGTTCCTGGACGGCTTTCTCAATGACATAAATATCCCGGCTTAGGTCTTCGGCCATCCACGCGGTGTGGGTGTGCAAAAGGTCGAAAACCCG
>CAZROA010000047.1:0-17647 GCA_964601575.1 uncultured Thermodesulfobacteriota bacterium | reverse complement strand
ATAGGAGCCTTTTATTTGGGCCAACTGATGACGGAAGGAAGCGGCCAAGATGAAGATGGCCCTCTTCACCCGCCCCAAAAAGGTCTCAAGCGGTAGATAATCCTCCCACTGCATCCCCTTTTGATAGACCAGCGGAAGCCTCGGGGCAGCCAAAAACACGGCCTTGACCCAGGGGGAAGAACCATCGTGGCGGAGAAAATAGAGGGTACCCTCAAATTTACTGAAATAGAGGCGATCCGAGCCTATTTGCAAATAATAGGTCCCATCCGGGGCCATACGTACCCGCCATACCTGCTCGGCCACCTTTTCTTCGTCTCTAAGGACTTCAAAGGTCATCTCCTGGTCAAGGACCAGGGACATTAGATTCTCCAAAGCCTTATCTGGATAAAGCCCCCTGACCCTTTCCTTTTCCTTGGGAATCTCGTTGGCTTTATAAAAAATCTCTTCTCCTTCAAGCACGGCATAATGGACAAAGCTAAAAGGCTGCGTAGGGGCCCCTAACTCCGGAGAGAGCTGGACCTGGACGTGTAAATGGGGTTGAGGTGAGTAACCAGAGTTGCCACAAAGCCCCAAGAGTTGCCCTTGTTCCACCCATTGACCGACGTTTACTTTGATGGAGCCCTGTTTGAAATGGGCCAAAAGCACGTAGAATCCCCGCTCGTCATAGATGAGGACGTAGTTTCCCCAATTATGGGTCTCATTGACCACCCCTGGGGGATTGTCGGGAATATCGTTTACCACCGCAGCCACCCGACCTCTAATGGGTGAAAGGACCGGTTTTTGATAACAATAGTAGTCTTCAAGTCGGGTCCCTTGTCCGGTAAAGGTCTCTCCGGCCTCATCGGTAATGACGAAATCAATGGCATAGCGCCAGGCCCCCTGATGGGTCCAAGGGCCATCAAAGCCCTGCCATATCGTCCAGGTACCGGAAAAAGGAAGACTCAAGGTACGATAAGTCCCTCGAAACCTTGCCAGGTAAGAAAGATAATGGTCCAAGGTCCTTTCTGGGCTTCCTCGATAATAGAGGGTAAGAAACGGATAGCCGGCAAGCCCCAGGGCATAGACCAAAGACAAAACCACCAGATTAAAGGGCAAGGTAAAGGCCGGTATGCCGTAATGTGACCAGAAAAACCCTGCGGCATCGAGTAAAAAGGGAGAAATGGCCACAGCCAGGGCGGCCAGGATATAACTCCTCGGGCCGGGGATCAAAAAGACCCCGCCTATAGCCATGGCAATGAGACTAAAATTAAAGGCACTCAGGTTTGAGGCAGCCTGGTAAAAAGACCCCTCCATCAAAGAAAGGATAGCCACTCCCAGGAAATACCCACCTACAGCCAGGAAAAACAGGATCCTTGAGGCCAGAAAGATAACTATCAGGAAGATCAGTCCGCCGATAAAATGCGGGCAAAAAAGAAGGGCCCCTAAGGACTTAGTCAGGCCAGAAAGCCAGACCGGGAGGTGGAGTTCGAATCTCTTCCAGTAAGAAAAGGCGGCTTCCAAGTCGTTGACCAGGAGATTGGAATATTTGTAGGAGGCTAGGTAGATAGCAGTACTAACCAGGACAAACGGGATATTAATTACCGGTAAACGGAAAAAATTATAAAAAATATTGGCCAAACTAAGAGTAACAATAAAAGTCATGATCCCGGCGGCAAGGATCAAAAAGGCGGTAAAAAGGGTCAGCTTAAAGAGATAGCCGATGGAAAGCCCGACCAGCAAAGGATTGTAAGTATAAAATCCGGAGCCACGAAAGATCTTTTTCATCCCCAGGAAACGGGCGAATTCATAGGCCGCCAAGACGCACAAGAGCCCGGAGAGGCCTATATTAGGATTAAGAAAAGTAGCCCCTAAGAGGATCAAGCCAAGCAGGTGATTTTCAAAGAAAAAGATCTCCGAATAGCTGTTCGCTACCGTACGCAGATAAGAACTAAGCCTTTCTCCCAGGCGAGAGAGCTCCAACCGAAACATATCTTTAGGTCAAACGTAGGCGCTCCGGCAGTCGTTCGCGGTGTAAAATGTCTTCTAAGTCCTCGGCTTCCCTGATCAAATCCACCTGACCGTCGGCCCCGATCAAGACCACCGCCGGACGATAACGAATAAATTGCATCCACTGGGTCACATTATAGGCCCCTACTGGAGAAAAGATGAGCCTTGTCCCCCTAGGGAGAGGGGGGAGATGAACGTGCTCAGCAACCACGTCTATATTCATACACAGCGGGCCGTAAATGATGCAGGGCTCAGGCGGGCCTGGGACGTCTTCTTCAAGCTCAATACGGAAGTTATACCAAAAAGAGGTAAAGAGGATGTTTACCCCGGCATCGACCACATAAGACCTCGTCCCGTCGGGTAGACGTTTGGAGGCATGGACCGTAGTAATCAAGAACCCGGCCTCATCAACGATGGCCCTCCCTGTTTCAAGGATAAGGGTGGGGAAATCATTGGGCCGCAACTTAGAAAGAAGGGTATCGCAGATGGCCTCGGCAAAGTCCTCCATAGGAGGAACGGCCACCTCCGGGGGGAGATAAATACCCTTTAACCGATTACGAGAAGGGAACCCTCCCCCAATATCTAGATATTCGATCTTTAGATCAAAGGCATCCTGGAGGGCGTAGGCAAAATCGACCATCTTTTCCACGGCCTTGGCATAAGCCCGGGGCTCCAAAAGAAAGGTGCCTAGATGACAATGAAGCCCGTTCAAGATGAGTTTTCCGCCGGAAACGATCCTTTTGGCCGCGTCCATGGCCTGGCCGGATTCAAGATTGAACCCGAATCTGGTCCACTGGGGGCTGATACCGGTGTCCATATTGAGACGAAGCCCCACCTTAATAGGCCGGCCAAGCTCCTCAGAGACCTCCTCGAGGTCGTAAATCTCGTCAAAATGGTCGATGTTTATGATGGCCTCTTCTTGGGCTGCCCTCCTCAAGGCCGAAAGGGGCTTATAAGGCCCGTTAAAGATGATCTCCGAACCAGGGACCCCCAAACGCCGGGCCTTTTCGTATTCAAACTCCGAGACCACCTCTGCCGTCTCTCCTTCCTGGTGCAAAATGGCGCAGATGGCATCGAGATAATTGGTCTTGTAAGACCAACTGAACTGGACATTAGGATAACGGGTGGAAAAGAGGTTATAGAGTTGGCGATATTTCTCCCGAAGCCTCTTTTCGGAAAAGACAAACAGAGGAGAGCCAAAACGCGAGACCAGATCCCCAATCGGGACCCCGTCTATCTCCGGGCGGACATGACGCCCGTAAAAAGCACCAAACTTGTTGATCAACCCTACTTGGACCTTTTTGATTATCGGTTTTTCATACGGCTCTCTCACCTTGACCTCCTTAGCTCTCTCCTCTGGTGACCACGTGTTGAAAGGTCTCCATATCGGTGACTATGTCGTAGGTATAGCGAATATAAAGACGCCCGGCCTCGTAGGAAGAATCTCTCTTTACCGGGAGCCCCAGGGCGGCCTTGACCAGCCTGGCCGGTAGATTGAGCCCGGCCCCGGTGGCAAAATAGATCCAGGCCGGGAAACGGGGATTGATCTCGATGAGATAGATGCGTTCTTCGGTGGCTATACACTCCAGTTCAAAGGCCCCGCGCCAAGAGCTCTTCTCCAAAAATTTGCTCGTGGCCTCAAGCAGGGCCTCGTTTTTGATGGTTACTCCGGTCCAAATCTTGCCCAAAGAGGTGATCCAGAGTTTTTTGATGGCCATCATCCCCAGGGAGCCGCCCTCTCCATCTCCTACACCGACCACGTTGACCTCCTCGCCTTGGACCACCTTTTGCACCAAGACCGGATACCCCCATTCTTCGACGATCTTATGAAAGGCTCCCTCGGCCTCGGGGTAGGTATGGACCCGATAGGCCTTGTAAAAAAGGCCTTTGACCATGGCCGGAAAACCTATACGATCCAAGGCGCGCCAGAGATCCTGATAGGAAGAAACTATCTCCGTAGGGGGGATGGAAAGCCCGAGTTCTGAGGCAAGCTCGATGAGTCTTTGTTTGGAACGTAGTTCAAATTGTTCCCAGGTGGGTAAAAAGGTCTTAAGACCGCGGGCCGCTAGCTCTTCGGCCCCTTTGATAAAGAGCGGGAGTTCGGCATCGAGAGTAGGAACAATGACGTTTAGACCGGTAACATCCTGGATATAAAAGAGCCTTGCCAGGTAGTCTTCTTCCTCGCTTGAGGGATAAGGCATAATAAAGGATCTATCTACCAGCCAATCCAGATAGATACCCGGTTCCATGGCGTCATAGGCCAGGCCTATGGCCTTGACCCGAAGCCCTGGGTCTTCTTTGAGGCTCCGAATGACGCCGATACCTGGGCCTGGATTGTCCACGGCGTTGATCCCTGAGACAGCAACGACCAACTCCTCCATTGGTTACTCCTAAAGCAGTTTATAGGTACGCAATTGACCTATAAAATCCGTGAGATCCCTCTCGGCTGTTTCTGGATCGACCTCGAATCTTGCGGTCATCTCCTGCCATATCTGCGTAGGTTCTTTCCCTTCTTTCAGTTGTTTCAAGATCCAAAGCCCCACCCGGTTAGTAGTAAAGCTGTTACCGGTGACCGGATCAAAGATAAAACCCTCGTCATTGATGGCTAGTCGGGCCAGTTTATTCATCATTCAACCCCTTACTTACAAATTTGTCGCTTGACCAGGACAAGTTTGCCGAAATTCAAAGAAAAGTTGGGCTACCTACTTTAAAATGGCTATTTTCTTTCGGCCTTCAAGTCCTAAAAATCGGCCCTGAAGCCTTGATTAATAAACCCGTCTTTACTTTTAAGCAAACTAAAGGCCAACTTGGGAGTTAAGCTCCTCGAAAAACGGCCCAAAATAAATTAGCCCCTTGAGAGATCTCCAAATTTTTTCTAGGCTTTCAGATCAACTCAGAATAGAGCAAGGAGGCGTATGTGAGCGAAGAGAGTGCGGTCATTCAGGCCCGGAAGAAAAAGGCCGAAGAACTCGAGGCCCTGGGAGTACCTCTGTTTCCCAACGATTTTCGGCCTACGGATCACGCCGGTCCCTTACAAGAGCTTTATAAGGACTACGATAACGAGGCCCTTTCCGCCATCAAACACCCCTTTCGTCTGGCCGGTCGCATGATGGCCAGGCGAGACTTCGGAAAGGCCGTCTTTCTCCATATTCAAGACGAAACCGGTCGCATCCAGGTCTTTGTCAAACGGGATGAGCTGGGAGCAGAAAAGTTCAAGCTCTTCAAAAAATATTTCGACCTTGGAGATATTATCGGGGTGGAAGGCCCCCTTTTTCGGACCAAGACCGGAGAGCTCACCGTCTTGGCCAAGGAGATCTCCTTGGTCACCAAGGCCTTAAGACCCCTGCCGGAGAAATACCACGGCCTTCAGGACGTAGAGCTCCGGTATCGACGGCGGTATCTCGACCTCATCATGAACGAGAGGGTGCGTGAGCTCTTTCGCACCCGGACGCGGATTATTCAATACCTACGAGACTATTTTCACGCCCAAGGGTTCCTTGAGGTAGAGACCCCGATGATGCAGGCCATTCCTGGTGGGGCCACGGCCAGGCCCTTTAAGACCTATCACCATGCCCTTGAGCGAGAACTCTATCTACGCATCGCCCCAGAACTTTATCTGAAACGCCTCCTCGTCGGTGGCTTTGAGCGCGTATTTGAGCTCAATCGAAACTTCAGAAACGAAGGCATCTCGGTTCAACACAATCCGGAATTTACCATGTTGGAATTTTATGAGGCTTACGCTACTTACGAAGACCTGATGACTCGCACCGAAGAGATATTCCTCAATCTCTGCCGTGAACTCACCGGGGGAAACAAGATCGTCTACCAGGGCCAGGAGATCGACTTCACCCCTCCTTGGCCTCGTATCCCGTTCCATCAAGCCCTTCTCGAGATCGGTGGGGTGCCGGAAGAGGTGTTGGCTAGCCGAGAAAAGGTCATGGCCTTTGCCAAGGAACATGAGATCAAGATCGACGAAAGGGAGGAAGTCATCGGTAAACTCTGGGCCAAACTCTTTGACGCCTTGGTCGAGCCAAAACTCATCCAGCCGACCTTTATCATCGCCTTCCCGGTCGACATCTCTCCTCTGGCTCGACGGAATGAAAAAGACCCCTCGGTGGCTGACCGCTTTGAACTCTTCATCGCCGGGCGGGAGATAGCCAATGCCTTTTCCGAACTGAATGATCCCCGAGATCAACGGGAGAGATTTGAGGAACAACTGCGTCGGCGCCTGGCCGACGACCCAGAGATCCATCCTGAGATCGACGAAGACTTCATTCGGGCCCTTGAGTATGGTATGCCCCCTGCCGCCGGTGAAGGGATCGGCATCGACCGCATGGTCATGTTATTTACTGATTCACCCTCTATCCGGGAGGTGATCCTCTTCCCCCATCTAAGGCCTGAGAAGTAGATCTATGAAGCGATTTGAGTGGTACGTGGCCTTTCGCTATATCGTTTCCGGCAAGCGACACCGCTTTACCTCCTTTATTTCGGTCATGGCCGTAGTAGGGGTGGCCATAGGGGTCATGGCCTTAATCGTGGTCATCGCCGTAATGGCCGGCTTCCAAAAGGAACTACGAGACCGACTAATCGGGATCAACGCCCATATTATGGTGCAGCGCCTGGGAGGGGAGATCATTAATTATCAGGCCCTGTCCCGAGAGATTACCAAAATACACCTAAAAAAAGGAGGGTTTTCCGGGTTCTGGGCCAGGCTGCGGGGTGAAGGAGAGGTAGAAGTAAAGGCCGTGCTCCCCTGCGTCAACCTCCAGGGGCTTCTCTCTTCAGCCCAAGGGCAGGCTGGAGTGGTCATCCGAGGGGTAGAACCGCACGAGGCCAAGGAGGTCTTTACCAGTCTGCGTATGGATGGAGGCTCGCTTTCAGCCCTTGAAAAAAGGTCCCCACCGGGCATTGTCTTGGGGAAGAGGTTAGCGGCTTCCCTTGGGGTAATGATCGGAGATCGGGTCCGGCTCATTGTCCCCCAGGGACGGGCGACCCCCTTTGGTCTCTTGCCCAGGATCAAGACCTTTCAGGTGGTCGGTATCTTTGAGACCGGGCTTTACGAATTCGACGCCAGCCTGGCTTTCATCTCCCTCTCCACCGCCCAACAACTCCTCCAGATAGGCCAGGCGGTAACCATGCTCGAGGTGCGCCTGAACGATCCCTTCTATGCCACGGAATTCAGCAAAATACTGGCAGCCAAACTCGGTTTTCCCTATTGGGTCATTGATTGGCGACGAATGAACGCCAGCCTCTTCTCTGCCCTAAAATTGGAAAAGATGGCCATGTTCATCATCCTCACCCTCATCGTCCTGGTGGCGGCCTTTAATATCGTGGCGGCCTTGATCATGCTCGTCTCCGAAAAACGCCCGGATATTGCCATCCTCAAGTCCATGGGGGCCTGCGACCGTAGTATCCTGCGCATCTTCATGCTGACCGGTTTTCTCCTCGGGGCCACGGGAATGATCCTCGGGGTGGCCGGGGGGCTTGGAATTTGTTTCTTGTTGGCCCGTTATCCCTTGATCAAATTACCCACTGATGTCTATTTTGTAGACCATCTTCCGGTCCTGGTCCAACCATTTGACGTGACGGTGATCTCGGTCTCAGCCCTAATCCTGGCCCTCTTGGCCACCATCTACCCTGCCCGGCAGGCGGCCAAGCTCCTCCCGGCTGAGGTCTTGCGTTATGGCTAAGGTAGCCATTTCTGCCCAAGGAGTGGTCAAGACCTTTGGCTCCGGTGAACAGCGGGTCGAGGTGCTTAAAGGGGTCAATCTTTCCATCTTGGCCGGAGAAAGGGTGGCCATTGTCGGGGCCTCGGGGGTGGGAAAAACCACCTTGCTCCATATCCTGGGCACCCTTGATCGTCCCACCTCGGGTAAGGTCTATCATTTCGATCAAGATGTCTTCTCCCTTCCGGAAGGGGCCCTTTCACGCTTTCGCAACCAAAAACTCGGCTTTGTCTTTCAATTCCATCATCTATTACCGGAATTCAATACCTTGGAAAACGTAATGCTCCCGGCCCTTATCGCCGGTTGGCCGGTGAACAAGGCCAGAGAGGCCGCCAAAGAGGTCCTTGGCCGAGTGGGGCTTTCGCATCGCCTAAACCACCAAATGGGTGAACTCTCCGGAGGAGAGAGACAACGGGTGGCCATTGCCCGGGCCTTGGTCATGAATCCTCCGGTCATCCTGGCCGATGAACCCACCGGAAACCTTGATCTCCGTACGGCCCAGGAGGTGGTCGATCTCCTTTTGCAGATTAACGAAAGCTATGCTACCACCTTGGTTGTAGTGACCCATAATCCGGAATTGGCAGCCAAAATGAATCGCATCTTCGGCCTAGTAGATGGTAAAGTGGTTGAACTTTCTAAAGACGAACCCTGGCCCTGGAGTAAAAAGTGACCAGATTTGTCTATATTCTTCTGATCTGCTGGTTGTTATGGAGCGTACAGATAGGGCGGGCTCAGATAGGCCCCCCTCCCAAGGTCCTGGTCTTACCCTTTAAAGTCTTTGCCTCGGAGAAGAGGGAGCTCTTGGTAGAGCGTCTTGAAGCCCTGCTTAGGGCCAAGCTCAAAGAAGAACGCGTAGTCGTGGTCCCGGCGGTGAAAGCCAAAGAGATCTTAGGAAAGATACCCGAAGAGGTCTCTCAAGAGGAGGCCAAAAGACTTTGTGAGGGGCTTTCTCTGTCGGCGGTGGTGTGGGGGTCCTTGACCGAGTTCGCCGGTAAAGTAAGCCTTGATCTTCACTTGGCCTGTTGCGGCCTCCCCTTGGTCAAGCACACCTATGTCACCGGGGATATAGCCGATTGGCCCAGCTTTGAAGAGAAGGCAGCAGATACCCTGCTCTCTACCCTTCTTGAACGCCAAAAGGTCCAAGAAGTAAGGGTGGCTGGCAATGTCCGGATGGATGCCGAGGCCATCTTGGCCGTGACCAGCCTCAAACCCGGAGACTTCCTTGACCCGGAAAAGATCCGGGAGGACATCAAGAATATTTACCACTTGGGTTATTTCGATGATGTTCGGGCCGATGTAGAGAAGACTAAAGAGGGTCTAGTAGTCACCTATATTGTTCGGGAAAAACCAGTGGTCAAAGAAATCGTTTACGAAGGGAACAAGGCCATCAAGAAAGACGATCTCGAAAAGATCGCCGAACTAAAGCCTTCTTCTATTTTGAATCTCAACAAGATCAACGAGGCTGCGGACCGGATCGAGATGCTCTACAAGGAGCGGGGCTATTACCAGACTGAAGTCAGGCCGGAAGTAAAGCCCCTCTCCCCCACGGAAGTAAGGGTCGTCTTTCATATCAAAGAAGGAGAAAAGGTCTACATCAAAAAGATCAGATTTGAAGGAAACCACGTCTTTTCAGACGAGGAACTCAAAAAACTCTTGGAAGTCAGTGAAAAAGGGCATTTTTCCTGGCTTAAAAAGATCAAGGCCTACGTAAGCGGTGGTGGGGTGGAGCCTGGTGTTTACAGTATGGGGACCCTTTATCGCGACTTAGGAAAAATCGTCTCTTTTTATCACAACCACGGCTATATCGATGCCCGGGTCGGTGAACCAAAGATCAAACAGGAAGGCCGCTGGATCTATATCACCATCCCCATCGAAGAAGGCCCTCAATACAAGGTCGGGCACATAGACATTGAACAAGATCTTTTCCTCAATAAGGAATACCTCCTGAAACAACTTGAGCTCCCCAAAGAAAAGGTCTTTAACCGCGAGGTACTACGTCGGGATATAATGCACCTGACCGAGCTCTTCGCCGACAAAGGCCATGCCTACGCCAAGGTAGAGCCCATTATCAAAAAGAATCCCAAGACCAGGACCGTAGACATCACCTTTAAGATTGACAAAGGGCCCCTGGTCTACGTGAACCGGATCGAGATCCAAGGCAACACCCGCACCAGGGACAAGGTCATCCGCCGCGAATTACTGATCGTGGAACAACGCCCCTTTAGTGCCACTCGTCTGAAAAAGAGTCAGGAACGGTTGCGGCGCTTGGGGTACTTCGATGACGTCAATTTCTCAACGGAAAAAGGCGTCCGTGAAGACCAAATGGACATCAAGGTCAAGGTCAAGGAACGCCCTACCGGTACCTTTAGTATCGGTGCCGGTTATAGTTCCGTGGACAAACTGATCTTTATGGGACAGATCTCCCAACGCAACCTCTTTGGTCGGGGGCAGACCCTCTCTTTCCAGGGGATCTTTGGGGCCCGAACCACTCGGTATTCTCTATCTTTCACCGAGCCTTATTTCCGGGATACCAAGGTCTCTTTAGGGCTTAGTCTCTACGATTGGAGCAGAGAATACGAAGATTATACCCGGGAGAGCCAGGGAGGAAGCATCCGTTTTGGCTATCTCCTGACCCCAAACACCCGGGTCTTTACGGGTTATCGCTATGATGACTCCAACCTCACCGATTATTCCACTTACGCCTCGGCCATCATCCGCGAGTCTAAAGATATTCACATCACCAGCGCCTTGGAGTTTGGCTTAACCAGGGATACGCGCAATCACTTTTTTATGCCCACCAAAGGTATGCGCACTTCCTTGGTCTTTGAACACGCTGGAGGTTTTCTTGGTGGAGACAGTGCCTTTGAAAAGATAACCTTTACCAATAGCCTTTATTTCCCCTTTCTTTTAAAAACCACCGCCCACATCCGGGTGGGGGCCGGATATATCACCGAAGGCAAGGGAGGAAAACTCCCGGTCTACGAAAAGTTCTACCTCGGGGGCATGGATTCGGTACGCGGTTATCGTTATGGAGATATCAGCCCCCTTGATCCGGAGACCGGCGAGCGAATCGGTGGCACACACATGGCCTTTGCCCAATTGGAAAATATCTTTCCCTTGGTCAAGAGCATAGGGCTTCACGGGGTGGTATTTTTTGATATGGGTAATGTATGGGAGGGTAAGAGTTGTAAGCTCTCTGATATTCGAAAGAGCGTGGGTTTTGGTATCCGCTGGCTTTCACCGATGGGGCCTCTGCGTATCGAATGGGGGTACAATATCGACACCAAACCAGGGGAAGAAAAAAGCAACTGGAATTTTCGGATAGGAGGAGAGTTCTAAATCTAGTTCCCCTTTGATTTACTTGACACCTGAAATCAGTTTGCGATAGCTTCCCATGGAAGAAAAATATTAGTTGAGGAGGGTCTATGGAAACGGCCAAGATTAGAAATTTTGTCTTTCTCTCGCAGAGCGGGGCTGGGAAGACTTCCTTGGCAGAAGCCATGCTCTATCTCGCCGGCGTGACCAAAAAATTGGGCAAGGTGGACGACGGTTCAACCATCCTTGACTTTGAAGCCGAAGAACAAAACCGAAAGATCACTATTTCTACCGCTTGCCACCACTTTATCTGGAAGAAACACGAGATCTTTTTCTTGGACCCTCCTGGTGACGACAACTTCAACGCCGAAGCCAAGTTAGCGGCTTGGGCAGCGGATAATGCCTTGTTGGTGGTTGAGGCCACCGATCCAGTGAAGGTCCAAATGGAAAAGGTCTTTGCCTTTGTAAAAGAATTTGGCCTACCCTGTGCGGCCTTTGTCAACAAGCTCGATCGAGAACACGCCGATTTTGAAAAGGCCTTGCAGGTCCTTGAAGAAAGATTGGGCATCCGTCCGGTGCCGGTGGCCTATCCCATCGGTAAAGAGGCGGATCTAAAGGGAGTGGTAGACCTCATTTCCATGAAGGCCTACACCTTTGAGGATGGTAAGCCTAAAGGGACAGAGATCCCCGGTGATATTGCCGGTCGAGTAGAAGAATTAAGGGCGAGCCTTATTGAATTTGCCGCGGAAAGTGATGACGAACTCCTTGAAAAATTTCTGGAAGAAGGAGAGCTTACCGCGGAAGAGATCGTTCGCGGTCTTAAAAGAGGAATCTTAGAAGGGCGTTTTGTCCCGGTCTCTTGTGGATCAGTAGCCAAGTTGATTGGCATCCAGCCCCTTTTGGATCTCATCGTAAATTTCCTCCCTTCTCCACAAGAAAGGGGGCCCAGGAAGGGCAAGAGCCCGCAGGGTGAAGAGGTAGAGCGCGAGCCTAAGGCCGAGGCCCCGGTCTCAGCCATTGTCTTTAAGACCTTGATGGATCCTTATGCCGGGCGGCTTTCTTATTGTCGTGTAATCTCGGGGACCATTGACAGCGAAGGCACCCTCTTTAATCCAGTAAGGGATATCAAGGAACGTTACGCCAATCTTGCCTTGCCAGAGGGAAAGAACAACAAGCCCTTAAGTGCCGCTGTACCAGGAATGATTTGTGTCATCCCCAAACTTACCGAGACCAAGACCGGGGACACCCTATGTGACCCAGAGAATCCGGTCATCTTCCCCATGCCTACTCTACCACACCCGGTGCTTACCTATGCTGTGCATCCGAAGACCAGGGGAGACGAAGAAAAGATCGGGGCAGCCCTGGCCAAGGTCCAAGAGGAAGATCCGAGCCTTTCCATCAGCCGGGATGAAGAGAGCCGAGAGATCCTGATCTCCGGCCTGGGGCAGATTCACATTGAGGCCACCATCGAAAAGATGGCCCGTAAATACGGGGTCAACGTCGATCTATCTCTGCCGAAGATCCCTTATCGCGAGACCATCAAAGTGGCCAAGCAAGGGGTCATCTATCGACACAAGAAACAGACCGGTGGACGGGGACAGTTCGCCGAGGTTCATTTCCACATCTTTCCCCTGGAGCGTGGGGCTGGTTTTGAATTCGTGGAGACCTTGGTCGGGATGAATGTACCCCGCAACTTTGTCCCTGCGGTGGAAAAGGGCGTCCGTCAGGCCTTGGAAAAGGGTCCCTTGGCCGGCTTTCCGGTGGTAGACGTCAAGGTTCAATTTTATGATGGTAAGAGTCATGAAGTAGATTCTTCGGATATGGCCTTTATGATCGCCGCCTCTCAATGTTTTAAGAAAGGGGTACAGGAGTGTCAGCCTGTGCTCCTTGAACCTATTATGGAGCTTGAAATCGAGGTACCGGAAGAATACATGGGCGACGTCATTGGGGATCTGAATGCCAGACGTGGACGGGTCTTAGGAATGGAGGCCAAGGGTAAGATCCAGGTCATCAGGGCCCAGGCCCCATTGGCCGAAGTTCAGCGCTATGCCCTGGATCTTAATGCCATTACCGGTGGGCGGGGGACTTTCCGCATGAAATTTTCGCACTACGAAGAGGTCCCACCCAATATCGCCGAAAAGATCATTGCCGAAGCCAAACAGGCCGAGGAGGCGGAAAAGAAGTGAAAGAACCCCGGTTTAGTGCCGGTATCTTGATCCTTTCAGACAAAGGGGCCCGTGGGGAAAGGGAAGATACCTGTGGCCCCTTCCTCAAAGAGGCCTTACAAAAGGCGGGGTTTCAAACCGTGGCCTATCGTATCCTGCCTGATGATTATGAAGAGATCCTGGTCACCTTGATCGACTGGGTTGACCGGAAAGGACTCGATCTTATCATCACTAGTGGAGGGACTGGTCTTTCACCGCGGGATGTGACCCCTGAAGCTACTTTGGCGGCTATTGAACGGGAAGTACCCGGAATGGTGGAGGCCATCCGAATCAAAGGCCTTGAGTATACACCGCGGGCCATGCTTTCCAGAGCAGTGGCTGGTGTGCGACGTCAAAGTCTGATCATCAACTTCCCAGGCAGTTTAAAGGCGGTTCAGGAGGCCTGGGAGGTAGTTTCTCCGATCCTTGAACATGCTTTAGAAAAAATCAAAGGAAGCGAAACCAATTGCGGACGATAAAAGGAGGCAAGAATGGCTTTCAAGGGATTCAAAAAGATGGGAGTAGGCCTAGACGGTTCGGAACCTGGATTCCGGGCCCTGAAAGAGGTCCTTGATTTGGCTCAAAAGTTCGGAGCAGAGGTGATTGCCCTCCATGTCTTACCCATGCCAGTGGATATTTCCGAGCTGGGAGGGGCGGTGGTCGAATTGGAAGGTCAACTTCGGACCCAGGCCGAAGCAATCCTCAGCCGGGCAGAAGAGGAGGCCAAAAAGGCAGGAGTAAGTTTTAAGGCCGTGGTCCTTAGCGGCTCTCCAGCGGAGACCTTGGCTGAATATGCCAAAAAAGAGGGCTTTGACCTCTTAGCCGTGGGATATCAAGGTAGATCAAGGATTGCCGAGCTTTTTATGGGTAGTGTGACTTCAAAGCTCCTTGCCCTTTCTGAGGTTCCCTTGTTGGTAGTAAAATAAAATTTAAATTTGGCTTTCGATTTAGACTTAATAATTAAATTAACAGATCCCTCGAAGAAGGAATTATGTCTGAAAAAGAAACAAAAGGGTATCATTTGCCCCCGGTTACCTTTAGTACTTTTATCCTTTCGCTCAACACCTCGGCCTTGGTCCATCTTGGTCAGATTCCAGATCCGGTTACCAACGAAAAAAGGGTTGATTTGGTCCTGGCCCGGCACACCATAGATACTTTGGATATGCTGCGTGAAAAGACCAAGGGGAACCTCACCAAAGAAGAAGAAAATTTGCTTAATTCAATCCTTTACGAATTACGCATTCTTTACGTAAAAGCCAGCGGTTAGAGAAGCTTAGTGACCGAAAGAAAAGAACTCTTTGCCCCGGCCAAGATCAATTTGGTCTTGTGTGTCCTTTTTCGCCGGCCCGATGGCTATCACGAGCTTTTTACCGTCTTTCAAAAGATTACCCTTTTTGATCGCTTAAGAGTCGAATTAACCGAGGCGGGCTTGAACTTAGAGTTGGCTGGACCGGTAAAGGTCCCTAAAGAGGGGAATCTGTGTCTTAAGGCGGCGGAGACCTTTTTAGCCACCACAGGCCTTAAGAAAGGGGCAAAGATCAGGCTCTACAAGGAGATCCCAGTAGGGGCCGGACTTGGGGGTGGTAGTAGTAATGCCGCAGCGGTCTTAAAGGCCTTAAATGAACTGTGCCGATATCCACTTACTGAATCGGATCTTCTAAAACTTGCCAGATCTATCGGAGCTGACGTGCCTTTTTTCGTCTCTTCTTACAGTACTGCCCTGGCCCGAGGTATCGGAGACATCTTGGAGCCCTGGCCTACCCATCCGGCATGGTATGTCTTGGTCTTCCCTGGATTTAAGATCTCTACTGCCTGGGCCTATCAAAATTTAAGGTTGACAACTCGGCATAAGCCCCCTAATTATGAGCCGGCCCAACCCCTTTGGCGGCAGGGGTTGGTCAATGATTTTGAAACGGTGGTCTTTGAGACCTACCCGGTCTTAAAGACCATCAAAGATTTTTTGCTAGAGCTTGGAGCCGTGGCTGCGCTCCTTAGCGGTAGCGGGGCCACGGTGTTTGGTGTTTTTGAAGAACGAGAGGAGGCTCAAGAAGCAAAAGAAGCGATAGAAAAAAGGGGACTTAAGGCCTTAGTGGTGACCAATTTCAGAGAAGAGGAGCAGGGCCATGTTCATCAATCATTTAAAGATCTTCGCTGGTCACTCTAATCCAGAGATGGCCAGAGAGATTTGCGAGTATCTAAGTATCCCTCTGGGTCAGGCTGTAGTCAAACGCTTCAGTGATAACGAGATCTTTGTAGAGATAAAAGAAAACGTCCGCGGGGCGGATGTCTTTGTCATCCAATCCACCTGTCCCCCGGTCAACGATCACCTGATGGAACTATTGATCATGGTTGATGCCCTGAGACGGGCCTCGGCCAGACGGATTACCGCGGTCATTCCCTATTATGGTTATGCCCGGCAAGACAGAAAGACTGCCCCCCGGACACCGATTACCGCCAAACTGGTGGCCAACCTCATTACCGTGGCCGGTGCCCGGCGTGTACTTTCTATGGATCTCCACGCCGGGCAGATCCAAGGTTTCTTTGATATCCCTGTGGATCATCTCTTCGCCGCCCCGGTGCTTATCAACTATATTCGGGAGGAATTCCGGGGTAAGGATATCGTCATTGTCTCGCCGGATGCCGGTGGTGTGGAACGGGCTCGCGCCTATGCCAAGCGCCTTAACGCTGGCTTGGCCATCATCGACAAAAGGCGGCTTCGTCCCAATGAAAGCGAAGTGATGAACGTAGTTGGTGACGTCAAGGGAAAGATAGCCATCATTCTAGATGACATGATCGATACCGCAGGGACCATGTGTCAAGCGGCTCAAGCCCTGGCTGAACGAGGGGCCAAAGAGGTCCATGGAATGGCTACCCACCCGGTCCTCTCCGGCCCGGCGATAGAGCGTATTCGCCAATCCCCGATGAAAAGTGTAGTGGTCACCAATACCATTCCTTTAAGAGAAGAAGCTCAAAAGTTAAAACGCATCAAGGTACTCTCTGTTTCCGAACTTCTGGGAGAAGCCATCAGGCGTATTCATAATGATGATTCGGTGAGTTCGTTATTCATCTAGCCGTGTCAAGGGCGGCCAAACCAACTTGTAAGGAGGCCTGATAAGCCATGAAACAAATAGAATTTACCGTTAGCGTCCGTCATAAGACCGGGAAAGAAATAGCCCGCAAGCTTCGAGCCCAAGGTCTGATCCCGGCCGTAATTTATGGTCCGGGTTCTGAGCCTATTCCTCTAACCGTAAAGGCCAATGAGTTAAAAAAGGTCCTTTATCGTTACCGAGGAGAACAGATCATCTTCAACCTGACCTTAGAAGACAATGGTTCTTCCGTTAAAAAGATGGCCTTGGTCAAAGAGCTTCAATACCATCCGGTCACAGATGAGATTCTCCATGTTGATTTTTACGAGATCTCTATGGAACGCGAGGTAGAGGTGGAGGTACCCATTGAGCTTATAGGTAAGGCCAAAGGAGTCGAGGCCGGTGGACACCTACAGCAGTTGCTACAAACTATGACCGTGGCTTGTCTCCCTAAAGCCATCCCAGACAAGATTGAAATAGACGTCACGGATCTCGGCCTCGGAGACGTACTCAAGGTACGCGATCTCACCCCTCCTGAGGGAGTTCGTTATCTGGATAATCCCGATGAACCCATTGTGACCATCCTGGCCCCAGAGGCCGAAGAGGTAGAGGCTGAAGAAGAGGCTGCCCCTGAGGCAGAAAAATCCGAAGAATAGGTTTGAGCGGGAAGATAAACGAAAAAGAGCTAGAATGGATGTATGTGGGCCTCGGGAACCCGGGGCCCGCTTATCAATTTACCCGCCATAATTTTGGTTTTTTGCTCCTGGATTTTTGGGCCAAGGAAAAGGGAATTGAGTTTTCCGCCGGTCCTTTCAAGACCGAATGGGCCCTTTGGAATCAGGTCCTCTTGGTCAAACCCCTTACCTTTATGAATCTCTCCGGACAAGCCGTAGCCCCTTTGGCTCAAAAATTAGGTCTTTCCCCAGAGCGAATCCTGGTCATCCATGATGACTTAGATCTTCCCTTAGGAAGACTCAAATTTGTCCCTAAAGGAGGGGCCGGAGGACATCGGGGCGTACTCTCGATCATCGAGGCCTTGGGGACCAAAGAATTCCCTCGGTTAAAATTGGGTATAAACCGCCCACCTCAGGGGATCTCGGTGCGAGATTATGTCCTCTCTCCTTTTACCGATGAAGAGTGGCCGATAGTAGAAAAGGTTATCGCTCACGCGGCCAAAGGTCTGGAATTATTATCCAAAGAGGGCCTTCCCAAGACTATGTCTCTCTTCAATCAGCCCTTTTTAGACCTCTCTTCTACCTGAAATTTTTAATTTTTACCCTCTTCCAGTCGATATCTAAACTTGAAACTACCTCCCAAGGAGTGAGGCCAA
>CAZROA010000046.1:0-2603 GCA_964601575.1 uncultured Thermodesulfobacteriota bacterium | reverse complement strand
GAAGACAAAGTCTTAGACCTCTTGGCTGAAGCCGCCGAAGGTGATGCCCGAGTGGCCCTCAATTTCTTCGAGGCCTTGGTAGATATTGCCCCGGAACAAGACCAGGTGAAAAAGATCACCGTTGGTCTCCTAAAAGAGGCTGCCTTGGAAAAGCCGCTGCTCTACGATCGCGCCGGCGAGGAACACTACAACCTCATCTCTGCCTTTCATAAGAGCTTACGGGGTAGCGACCCGGATGCGGCCCTTTATTGGTTGGCCAGGATGCTTGAGGCCGGTGAAGATCCGCTCTACATCGCCAGGCGGATGATTGTGGCTGCCTCTGAGGACGTCGGAAACGCCGATCCCCAGGCCTTACTCCTCGCTGTAGCTGCCAAGGAGGCCTTTGAAGCCCTTGGTAGCCCGGAAGGCGAGCTGGCCCTGGCCCAGGCGGCGGTCTACATTGCCTGCGCCCCAAAGAGCAACGCCGTCTATCGGGCCTTAGAGGCTGCCCGAGAAGAAGTGAAGAGACACGGAGCCCTCCCTGTGCCGATGCATTTGAGAAACCCGGAGACAGCCTTGATGCGTGCCTTAGGCTATGGTCGCGGTTACAAATACCCCCATAATTTCCCAGAAGCCCTCGTAAGACAAGATTATCTACCCGAAAAACTAAAAGGCCGGGTCTTTTACAAACCCTCTGATCGGGGGTTTGAAAAGGTCTTAGGTGAGCGCTTGAAAGCCTGGCGAGAAAAATTGTCTCGCTAAACCAAAAGGACTTGTCAAAACGGCCCTTTTTTCGTATGAGCTAGACATGCCGGTGGAAATAACCAATCTGAGCGGTCAGGACCTCAGACTCTCTTGGTTAAAAGAAAAACTTGCCAAGACTTTAGAGTTTCTGGGACTCGCGGATCGGGAAGTTCACCTCCTGTTGGTCGATGACCAAGAAATTACTCGTTTAAATATGCTTTATCTAGGGCGCCCTTATCCCACCAATGTTATCTCCTTTTCCCAACGAGAAGGAATCAGTCCAAAGGAGCAAGTCAAACACCTAGGAGACATTGTCATCTCCCTTGATACAGCCTTAAGAGAAGCGAAAGAATATGGCCTGCCTAAAAAACATTATTTACTCTCTCTGGCCATCCACGGCCTCTTGCATCTCCTGGGTTATGACCATGAAAAAGGAGCGTATGCCGCCGAGTTGATGGTCAAAAATGAAAAGCGGCTACTTGAAAAACTACTTGGCCCACACGGTCAAAAACTGGTGAAATTTGTCCAAAGGAGGGAGTATATGCCGGCCAAGTTAGCCGTAAACGTAGACCATGTCGCCACCGTTCGAGAGGCCCGTAAGGTCAATTACCCCGATCCAGTCCATGCCGCCGTACTAGTAGAACTAGCCGGCGCCCATGGGGTAGTAGTCCACCTTCGCGAAGATCGACGCCATATCCAGGACCGCGATGTGCGAATTATTCGTGAGATCGTCAAGACCAAACTGGTTTTAGAGATGGCCGCCACCGAAGAAATGATCAATATCGCCAAAGAAATAAAGCCTGATCAGGTGACCTTGGTCCCTGAGCGACGCCAGGAGATTACCACCGAAGGAGGGCTCAAAGTCAAAGGAAGAATAGCCAAGGTCCGCCAAGCGGTAGAAGAATTAAAAGAAGCAGGGCTCAAGGTGAGTATCTTCATTGATCCAGATCCAGAGCAGCTCAAAGCCGCGGCCAAGACCGGGGCAGACATTGTCGAACTGCATACCGGGCACTATGCCGAGGCCCCGGGGCCAGAAGAGATGGACCTTGAATTGACCCGGCTTGAGGAAGCGGCCAGAGTGGCTAAGGACTTAGGTTTTGAGGTTCATGCCGGCCACGGGCTACATTACGGAAATATCTCTCCGGTAGCGGCTATCCCCGAGATTGAAGAATTTAGTATCGGGCATGCCATTGTAGCCCGGGCCATTATGGTGGGCATGGAAAAGGCCGTGCGGGAGATGCTCTGCCTGATCGAAAAGGCCCGTTAGGAGGCCTCCTGCAGCTTGGCCTTTTCCAAACGTTTCAAGGCCTCTTCCAGGCTCATAATCCCTTTGGCCACAGCGTAAGCGACATAAGGATAGACCCTGGGGTCATAACCTTCCGGGCGAGGGAAGAGGCCTTTGGCCCGTAATTTGGCCAACTTGGCTCGACGGCGACGGCGACGCTCGATTTCCCGTATGCGTTCGATTTTTTTATGTCTAGCCATATATCTGCCCTCCTCTTTGAGTTGAGCCGATCCAGTGCGCTAATCCTATAAAAGATAAGCCCGTTTTCGTCAACGCCATATTATGGAATCTGTTCCCATTTTTTTCCTGCAGGAAAAAGAACGAATTCTGGGACATTTTTAACCTGGCTAAGGTCCTCGAAAAAACATTTCATTGAAAATTTTTCATAAATCGGTAAAAAGCAAGGGGAAAGGAGGAGATCATGGAGGAACTTAAACTTCTTATTCCAGAGGAAGAAATCAGCAAGAAGGTCAAAGAGTTAGCTGAGCAGATCAATAGAGATTATCAGGGCAAATCCGTTATTTTCGTCGGAATCTTAAAGGGAGCCTTTATCTTTCTGGCTGACCTTGTGCGTCAAATAAGAGATATTGACTTG
>CAZROA010000045.1:0-47418 GCA_964601575.1 uncultured Thermodesulfobacteriota bacterium | reverse complement strand
CCATGACATGCTCTCGCCGGGGTAGAGGATAAGGGGGGTGAGGCCGGCTTGATAGGCGGCCTTTTTGAAAAGGCGGGGAGGGTCATCGAGTTCTTCATCTCCCAAACGATAGGCTCCCCAGTGAATGGGCATGGCCTGCTTGGCCCGGAGGTCTAAGGCGGCCCGGACTGCCTCCTCCGGGCTTAAGTGAAAGGGGGCCATGAGCCAGCGGGGTAAAAAGGCCCCGGAGGGCAAAAGGGCCAGGTCAAAGGGGCCGAATAGTTCACCGATCTCTTGGAAGCCAAAAAAATAGCCGGTATCTCCCCCGAAAAAGAGCCGAAAACCATCGGCCTCCACCAGATAGGCACACCAAAGGGAAGCGTTGGTGTCAAGGAGACTCCTCTTGGACCAATGTTGGGTGGGCAAGGCCATTATCCTTAGGCCAGCTATTTCTCTTTCTTCAAACCAATCCAATTCTATTATCCCATCGTGATTCAAATAACGAGAGGTCTTTAAGGGGACCACGAGAGGGGGCTTTCCCTTCAACATAGCAAGACTCTGGACACTCAGGTGGTCCCGATGGGCGTGACTGATGAGGATCAAGTCTGCTGGTGGTAGTTCATGGGGTTGGAGTGGGGGTGGGGTCCTTCGACGGACGATCCCGGCAATGTTTCCAAAAATAGGGTCAAAGAGGAGGCTCTTTTCCCCCAGCCTTACCCAAACCGTGGCGTGCCCCAAAAAACACACCATAGGTCCCTCGGCTTCGGCCAGAAACTCAGGATTAGGGCGCACAATGGGGACCTTAGCCTGTTCCTTTTCCCGAATGTGGGAGATTTTCCATTTGAGGATCTTTCTCAGGGCCGGGGCCTCGTGTTGAAACCATGGATTGACAAAACGGCCATCCTGATGGTGTTTCTTGGCCTGGACAAGTTCAAAGAGGCTTACCTCTGGACGAACAACGGATAGATTTCCACCGGAGTGGTGTTTTTTTACGACCCGTATCTTTATGGCCATTTGGTTAATCTATACCCTTTTGTCTCTGCCAGCCATACTTATCAAGTTTTGTCTTGGCCGTCTAAGATCAATTTTTTAAAGCGCTTGGCAATTTGACGGAAGGCCTTAGAGGCGCGGGCTTCTGGGTCGCTGGCCAAAAGGGGTCTTTGAAAGCGAATGCTTTTTTCTAACTTAGGGTCCCGGGGGATGGCGCCTAAATAATGAGGAGAGACACCGAGATAGTGATTTAGGACCTTGTCCAGGTGTTGAAAATATTGATCTCCTTCCTTTTCCGAGGCCTGATTGGCTACCAAGAGAAATTTCTGTCGACCATAATCTCGATAAAGGACCTTGATTAAGGCATAGGCATCGGTGATAGAGGTGGGCTCAGGGGTAAAGATCACCAGGACATAACTGGCCAAACAATTAAACCAAAGGACTACTGGTCCTATTCCAGCCCCGGTATCGAAGAGCACCAGGTCATATTTTTCATTAAGCCCCCGGAGGCCGAGTTCGAGTATTTCTTTCATTTCCGAATCTGGCTGAGCAAGTTCTGAGACACCAGAGGCCGCAGGGAGCACATCAAAGCCATAACCACTGTCAACAATGGCCTCACTCATAGGGAGTCCTTCAAGCAGAATATGGCGAAGGGTTAGTTTGGGTGCCAAAGAGAGCATAATATCTACGTTGGCCAGACCCAGGTCGGCATCAACGAGGAGGATCTTATATTCCGGCGCCAAGGCCAGACAAAGATTTATGACAAACGATGTCTTTCCTACGCCGCCTTTACCACTGGTTATACTAATCATCATCTTTCCACACTCCTTTAAGTAAGGCCTTCTTCTCTTCTGAGGAAAGACCTTCGGGACAAGACCTAAGCCTTATGTCTTCGTGGACGATACAATTGCGGCCTCCTTGTTTAGCGGCGTAAAGGAGTTGGTCTATCTGGGCGAGGAACTCGTCTGCTCCGAGGGATTCAAAGGGTCGGTAAGTCCCCACCCCTATACTCGCGGTGATCCGGATGGGTCTCTCTTTGGGTCCAAATTTGAAATTTTCGATGCTTCGCTTGAGCCGTTTGGCCGCCGAAAGGGCCCCTTCAAGGCCGGTACCAGGCATGATCACGGCAAATTCCTCTCCCCCGTAACGTGCCGGGATATCCACCTTGCGAACATTTTTTTTGATCAGATTGGCCACTTCTTGGAGGACTTGGTCACCGACTAGGTGTCCAAATTGATCGTTTATCTTTTTAAAATGATCAAGGTCCAGAATAAGCAAGGAAAAGGGCACTTTGTCGCGTTTGGCCCGTTCGATGGCCAATTCCAGTTGATCCTCAAAAAAACGACGATTGTAGAGCCTGGTCAGGAAATCAATGATGGCCTCCTCCTGGAGGCGCTTGCAGGCCAGACGGAGCTCTCTGAGGAGAGACAAGAGTTTTTGGCAATCAAGGGCCTCTTCTTGAACAGTGAGAAATTGATCCGCCTGTCGCAAGAGTTCTTCAATATCCATGTGTGGTAACTTTTCGGATGATGAAAGGGTTTTATTTACCTACTTTAAAATTTAAAAATAACTATTGGCGCCGGAAGCTGCGTAAGAGATATAAGGTCTCGGGCGGGGCCAAAAGATAGGCCAGGAAGAAGTAAAAAGCGGCACAGGCCATGATCGTCGCAAGGACTGCCGCCGCAAAAGGGACCCCGCTGAGCCCCTCTAGCTTGGCACGCAAGAGATAAGCCAAGCCCCCCATGGCCCCGGTGCAAAGGGAGATCCTCAAGAGCCCAAAGACGAATTCCCAGACCTTCAGCCCCTTCAAGATCGAAGACAAAAGGAAGATGAGAAACAAGGCCTGCATGGTAAGGCCAAGGCTGGTGGCCAGGGCAATAGCCCGAAAATTTAAGAGTTTGACCGTAAGGGAGACCACCAAGAGATTTACCCCCACCGAGATAAAGCTGCCGAACATCGGAATCTTCGGACGGCCAAGGGCGTAAAACACCGGGACGCTGACCTTGGTAAGGGCATAGGCCAAAAGCCCGAGGGAAAAGAGGGCCAAGGCTATGGCGGTGTTAGTGGTATCAACAGGGGTAAAGCGACCATGTTCAAAGATGAGCCGGACAATGGGTTTGGAAAGGACGATGAGGCCCATGGCCGAGGGTAAGGCCAAAGAAGTCCCCATCAGCAGACACGAGGTATAGGTCTCTTTTAAGGCCGTGAAATCCCCTCGGGCTGTTTGACGGGAGGCAATAGGCAAGATGGCCACTTGTAAGGCCACCCCAAAGAGGCCTAAGGGGACATACATGAGCCGAAAGGCATAGGCCAGCCAGGAGACCGCTCCTTGGCCGCATAGAGTGGCAAAATAGGTATTGATAAAGACGTTAAACTGCACCGCCGAGAGCCCGATGACCGAGGGGGCCATCAGACGAAAGATCTCACGCACCCCCGGGTCCCGAAAGGCCGGGGCAAAGCGAAAACGAAAGCCCAATCTTCTCAAGCACGGCCATTGCATCCCGGCCTGAAAGGCCCCACCAATGACCACCCCGATGGCCATACCGGTGATCTCTGGGAGGCCGAATTTTGGTAGTAGGAAATAAAGGCTTACGCCGATGGCCACGGAGACCAGATTAAACAAGGCCGAAGAAATGGCCGGTAGAAAAAAGCGGTCCAGGGTGTTGAGCATGCCTCCGAAGACCGCGGAGAGACTTACCATGATGAGGAAAGGGAACATGATGCGGGTAAGAGAGGTGGCCAGTTCGGTCTTACCAGGAAAATCGGCAAACCCAGGGGCCAGAAGCCTCACCAGATAAGGGGCCAGGACTTCGCCGAGGATGACCAAGGCCAAGACCAAGAGACCGATGCTGCTCAAGGCCCGGGAGGCCAGGGCCCAAGTCTCGGCTAGCCCACGTCTTTCCTGCCATTCGCTAAAGACCTTGACAAAGGCCGAAGCCAGGGCCCCTTCGGCCAGGAGATCACGCAGGAGATTTGGGATACGATAGGCGACCACATAGGCATCCATCTGGAAACCGGCCCCGAACAGACCAGCCAGGACCTGCTCCCGCACCAATCCCAGGAGACGGCTGATCAAGACGGCTATGGTGACCGAGCGTGCCCCGCGGGCGACCTTTTGGGCCTCTTGGTTAGCCATGAAGGAGAAACTTAATGCATAGGGGCCAAAAGCCCAAGACTTCCCTTTCTCGATCGCAGAAGATGGTATAATGTAGCCGCAATCCAAGGTGAGGTGAGGACCATGCCTATCGCCACCATAGAGGAAGCCTTAGAGGACATCCGTGCCGGAAAGATGATCATCGTCACCGATGACGAAGATCGTGAAAACGAAGGCGATCTGGTGATGGCTGCGGAAAAGGTCACTCCTGAGGCCATTAACTTTATGGCCAAGTACGGTCGGGGGCTCATCTGTCTGGCCCTTCCTCCAGAAGATGTTGAACGTCTCCAACTCCCCCTCCAACCTCGGCGGCATGGGACGAGGTTCGACACCGCCTTTACCGTTTCTATCGAGGCCCGTTACGGCGTGACCACGGGTATCTCCGCCTATGATCGAGCGCACACCATAAAAGTGGCCATAGACGAAAACAGCGGTCCAGAAGACATCGTCACTCCGGGTCATGTCTTCCCCATCCGGGCTAGGGAAGGTGGAGTACTAGTCCGGGCTGGGCATACCGAGGCCTCGGTGGACTTGGCCCGTCTGGCCGGGCTTAAGCCTGCAGGGGTGATCTGCGAAATCATGAACGACGATGGCAGCATGGCCCGGATGCCTGATCTGGAAAAATTTGCCGAGAGACACGGGCTCAAGATCATCACTATCCGGGATCTCATTGCCTATCGTCTGCGTAACGAAAGCTTGGTCAAGCGGGAGGTCGAGACCAGACTTCCTACCCTTTGGGGGGAGTTTAAGCTCTACGCCTACACCAATCTGGTTGATCCCTTTACCCATGTGGCCTTGGTCATGGGCGAGGTCACCGATGAGCCCATCCTGGTTCGGGTGCACTCTGAGTGCCTTACCGGAGACGTGTTTGGTTCCCTGCGGTGCGATTGTGGCCCGCAACTCATCCGGGCCCTGGAGATGATCGGGGAAGAGGGCAGGGGAGTCCTCCTTTATCTGCGTCAGGAGGGCCGAGGTATTGGGCTCCTTAACAAGCTCAAGGCCTATGTCTTGCAAGATCACGGGAAAGACACAGTGGAAGCCAACGAGGCCTTGGGGTTTAAGCCAGACCTTCGAGATTACGGTATCGGGGCCCAGATTCTGCGTGACCTCGGGGTGAGAAAAATGCGGCTTATGACCAATAATCCGAAGAAGATCATCGGCCTGGCTGGGTATGGGCTTGAGGTCACCGAACGGGTGCCGATCGAGATCCGGCCTCATCGGGAAAATTATCGTTATCTTAAGTGTAAGCGGGATAAAATGGGGCATCTCCTTTCGATCTTTGATCATTAGTTAGCAAGATTTGGAGGCAAAGATGGGCATACGCGTTTTAGAAGGAGACTTTCGAGGAGAAGGACTTAGATTTGGTATAGTGGTTGGGCGGTTCAATAGTTTCATCAGCCAGAAGCTCCTTGACGGGGCCTTGGATGCCCTTTCGCGTCATGGGGTGGATCTTGACCAGGTGACGGTGGCCTGGGTGCCAGGGTCTTTTGAGATTCCTTTGGTGGCCAAGAAGATGGCCAAGTCCGGGAAATTCGATGCTGTCATCTGTCTCGGGGCCATTATTCGGGGGGCTACTCCTCATTTTGACTACGTAGCAGCAGAGGCCAGCAAAGGTATCGCCCAGGTGATGCTTGAAAGTGAGGTGCCGGTGTCCTTTGGGGTACTCACCACCGATACCATCGAACAAGCCATCGAACGTGCCGGAACCAAGGCCGGTAACAAGGGTTTTGATGCTGCTCTGGCGGCTATTGAGATGATAAACCTCCTTAGAAAGATCTAGTATGGGTGCCCGGCGACGCGGACGAGAGATCGCCGTTCAGATCCTCTACCAGGCGGATGTGGCTGGTGTGCCGCTCTCCGAGGCCTTTGAGACCTATGAAGGCTATTTCAAGCCTTCACCCAAGGCTATTGAGTTTGCTAAAGAGTTGGTAAAAGGGGTGGCCCTTCATCAGGAAGAACTCGATACCTGGATCGAACGGTTTTCCAAAAATTGGCGTCTGGAGCGTATGTCAGCCATTGATCGAAATATCCTTCGCCTGGCCACCTACGAATTATTTCATCGTCCAGACATACCACCGCGGGTCTCTATTAATGAAGCCGTAGAGCTGGCCAAGGCCTTTGGTTCAGAGGAATCAGCCGCCTTTGTCAATGGTATCCTGGATGCCATTTACAAAAACGTGATCAAGGAAGATGAAAAAAGATCCGTTAACCCCTGAGTTTTGGAGAGAATACGCGGCCAGTCTTAGCGGAAAAGAAGATGCCCGTTTTACCAGCCCTGAATTTTGGAATCGGGTGGCTGAGACCTATGACGATCTGGAGGTCTCACCCTTTTATCAGAAGATGGTCGAAGAGATCATCGAGACCATGAAAATTCGAGGGGCCTTAAGACCTGATCTTCGCGTCTTTGATGTCTGTTGCGGCCCTGGGAATTATGCCCTACGGTTTGCCCCTTTGGTCAAAGAGGTGGTTGCCCTTGATATCTCCCCGAAGATGATCGAAAAATGCCGGGAAAAGGCCAAAGAAGCCGGTGTCTCCAATGTCAGGATTATCCTTGGTGATTGGTTTAAATTCGAGACCGAAGAGACCTTTGATACGGTCTTTGTCTCCATGTCTCCCATCATCCATCACTTAGATTCTATAGATCGACTCCTTTCTTTGAGCAGACGCTTTTTAGTCCTGGTCCATTGGGCTGGGGTGCGTAAAAACCTCCTCTATGCCCGTATCTACAAAGAGGTCTTTGATCGAGAACTTGTCTGGAAAAGACCAGGGATCATCGTGGTCTTTAATTATCTCTATACCTTGGGCTATGCCGGAGATATACGTTTTTTTACCGGTTATTGGGAAAGGGTTCGGCCTGTAAAAAAGGAACTCCAGCAAATCCTTTGGCGGCTCGAGAGAGAGGGCATCATCGTGACCAAAGAGGACCAGGAAAAGATCCTTCGTATTTTAGAAGAAGAAAGTCAAGACGGTCTGGTCCCCTCCCGAACCAAAGTGCGTATTGGTTTTCTCTTTGTGGATCTTTCCCTAAGGGCCTTACCTACGTAATCGATCAAAAGGGAGGACCTTTCGAGAGGCCTGATAAGCCTTAAGGGCCTGGCGGCCCTTCTGTAGGTTTGCTTGTTTTTCTCTTAAAGATCGGAGAATTTGTTGCAAGATCCCTTTGATCTTTTCTTCCTGTTTCAGGATTTGGTTGATCTTTTCCAATAAGGTTTTCTTTTCCTCTTCTGTAAGAGGGGGGGGCTTTAAGGAGCGAAATTGGGCCAAAAATTTTCTCCTTAGGTAGAGACGCTTCAGGATATGTTCTGTGACCCGAGTGGAAATCATTTGGTCCTGGTCAAGCCCTTCAAAAAAGGCAAGGTCCTTTTCTTGCTCAACAACAAATTCGTCAATTAAATTTGAAAAATCTAACCTGTTCATTTCCCCTTTCCTGAGAAGATAGGCTTAAATTACGGTTTTGAGGCTTTTAGAAGAGTTATCATTTATATTTTCCTGATTGTGAGATGAATTTAGAACACATTCTTCCCAAATCTTTTTTAGTTCTGATAGATATTTGATACTTAGTTCAATAATTTGTAATTCATCTTTTCCTTTTACCTTTGATAATTCACGAATAATAGCACTATAAAGGCCATTTAAGAATTCAGCAGCTTCCCCTCCTTTTTCAAAATTAAGTCCAGCTTGTAATTCACCAACAATAGCAATAGCTTTGCCAATATGCCTGCTTAATTTTAGTGGTTCATTGATATCTTCTTTGGCTAATTTTAATTCCTTTATAGCGCCTTCAAAAAGAAGTTTTACTGCTTTCTCTGGTTCTTGAATAATAGAAAGAGATGTTTTACGATAAGCATTAACTACTGCTCCGTACATGTAAACCTCCTTGTTTTTACGTTCTTCCCTGAACAGAATTGATTCTTTTATCTCTTTTCGGTTAGACCCATTATGCTCTTGAATTGTAGATCTAAATAGCTCGATAATTCATTTAAAGAATTAAGATATTCATCGAGGGCTCTAAATTGTTTTTGAAGAGTATCGATATAGGCATCTACTCGTTCTTCTGCCCGTTCAATATCCGTTTCCAGACGATCAATACGACCTTGGACCCCTTTTTGTTCAATGGCAATGAGGCCATTGGCCCCTATATATCTCTGGAGGGCGTCATTGATCTTTTGGGCAATCCCTTCAAGGCCGGTGTCTTCATCGCCGACCAGGAGGGTCTTAACCCCCTCGGGATTGTTGGCAATGGCCTGCGAAAGGGTCTCTTCATCCAGGGTGATGGTACCATCTCGGTTGAAATTTACCCCCAAATCAAAGAGACTTTTGGGACCATTAGGGTTGTCGATGGTGGTCAAGAGCCCGTCTTGTAAGTCTCGAATAAGGTCTTCGGCCACCGAGCTTCGATACAAAGGGCCGTTTTCCCCGGTCTCTTGATCCACGCTCATCTTTTCTCGTAAGTCTTGGATTAGATTGTTTACTTTTTCTATAAAAGAACTAAATAAATTCTGGATGTTTTCATAATCAGAAGAGACGAAGACTGTGCTACTCCCGGTTTGTTTGAGGGTAAGAGTTACTCCGGGGATAATATCGTTTATAGAATTAGAACCACGTTGGTAACTAATGCCGTCTACGGTTAAAAAGGCATTTAGACTCTCTCCGTTTGTTTCTATTTGATTGGGAAAGAGATTTGACGGATCATCGGTAATGTTGATTGTTTCCGGAGAACGAAGATCGATAAAATAATTATTGGATGCATCACGCATAAGATAAGCTTTCAAGGAAGTGTCAGACATTTCTTCATTGATTAGGTCTACCAAATCTTCTAAGGTGGTATTGGCGGGAATGTTAATAGTTTTGGCTGAAAGGGAGTCAACCTGAATAGTCAAAGTAGTGTCTGCCGTAGTGACTACATCGGTTGGATTGGCATAATTATTACTTCGCGTAATATTGGGTTTGCCGGTAACTTCCTCAAAGGCTAGGTCAGAAAGTTCTTGGGTAACAACGATTCGATTTTCCTCCCCAGGGTTTTGGGCCTGGAGGACCAGGTGATAAGGGTTTGAAGGAGAGCCGGTGTTAACTACCGAGGCCTTTACCCCGGGGTTGTTTTCGTCATTATTGATCAGATCAGCCAGGCCCTGGAGGGTGGTATTGGCCGGCACCAGGATGCTAAAGTTCTCATCTCCCACGGCGATCTGGAGGACATCGTCGCTCGTGGTCACCACGTCCGAGGAATTAGCAAAGCCACTGGAAGACTGCCAGAGACTCCGACGGGCCAGTTGGGAGACCTCCACCGTATAGCTGCCGGTAAGGGCACCGAGGTCAGCCGAGGCCTCCACCGCCGAGCCGGTGACACTGGCCTCTCGTGTGAGATAGGTACTTTCCAAAGAGAGATCCAGGATGTCGGATTTCAGGTCTAAGACCTGGGTATTCAACCAGTCGTATTCGTTAAGGCGGTTTTCATAATAATCTTTCTCCGCCTCCATTCGTTCGATGGGTTGGCGTTCTATTTCGCGGAATTTATCTAGTATGCCTTGTAAATCTAGCCCTGAACCGAGGCCTAAGACGTTTATTTTTCCCACATCGCTCATATTTCTTCCTCCTGACCTCTATTTCCCATTATCGGAAGAGGGTAAATTCAGCTCGAAAAAATGCCTTTTATCAGAGAAATGGCCGGGATTATTTGGCCAAACTCTCGGCAAAAGGTGTTTCTTGGGTGGCCATTCCTTGAGCCAAGACGGCCTTGATCCTTGGGCTTAAGGGTTCTTGTAAAGGGTATCTCCTGGCGTCTAGGATGATTTGTTTGGCCAGACGTCGGGTCACATTGATGGCGATCGGTCCGAGGAGATTTACCGTCATCTTTTCCGGATTTTCCTTGGGGATGGTAACGATGGTCAAAAAGTCGATCTCGTCTCCTTCTTTGATATGAAGCTCTTTCTGTGCCTCTGGAGGGAGTGAGGGGTTATAATCGGGAAAGAACAATTTGGGCCAAATGACCACAAAGGCAAGCTCTGGCACATCTATGGCCTGGAGCCAGAAAAAGGGGGAATTCTCCCGATGGGGCAGGAGGACATAGCGCTTGGCCTGCGGAAATCCGAGTATACCGGTGGTAAAAAAGATAATCTTTGATTCGTCTATTTTGAGCTTGCCGAAACGGGTGGTTTCTATCTCCACCTCTCCCTCCGTCAAAAGATTTTTTCTAGTGATTCAGGGGGACTGGCTGCCCGCAGGTTCTCTTCCTGAATACGTTGATAGACCTCAAGCCTGTGCACCGGGATATGGGGCGGGGCCTCAATGCCTATTTTTACTTGCCGCCCTTTGATCTCAAGGATCATGACCTTTATCTCGTTTCCAATGGTAATAGATTCTCCTGGTCTACGGGTTAAGACCAGCACCGCCTACCTCTAAGTAAGGTAATTGACCAAACTGAGATTCATGACCTTGGCTGCGGCAGCCAAGGCCGCTTGATAGGCCGTTTGCTTGGCCTTTAAGCGGGTGGCGACCTCGAGCATATCTGCTTCTTCTGTATCGGCCAAATTCTGTTTCAAGGTGAACTTGAAGTCCTCGTAAAGGTTTTCTTTCATTTCCAGGTGGTCCACCCTGGCCCCTAAATCTGCCCGTTCTCTAGTGAGATGGGCCAACACCTGATCCAGGCGGTCGATATGGGTATGAATATCTTCTATCTCTTGGGAAGGATCAGCCTCATTGTTGGCCTCAAGGGTCCTTTTCAGGCTAATAAGGGCCTCAAAGAGACCCGAAGCCGAGATGACCGATTCTCCGTTTTTGCCCACCAAGATCTTCTGATCTGTTGCATAGCCCATATAAAGGTCCTCTGCTCCCCCACGATAAACTACCACTTCACGGGTGTCCTCACCTACCTGGATCTCTTCCAGTTCAAAGGGCAGGTGGCCGTCTTCGTATCCTGTGGGCTTGTTTCCGGCAAAGACAAAACGGCTGCCGTGTTTGGTATTGGCCAGGGCCAAGGCCTCCTCTAACAGACCGTTTACCTCTTTGGCGATGGCCCGGCGGTTTTCCGGATTGAGATGGTCGTTGGCCGCCTTTAGGGCCAGCTCTTTGGCCCTTATGACCACATCTTCCAGGTCCTTCATGGCGTTTTCCATGGTACGCAAAAAGGATTTGCCCTCTCTAATCGAAGTCTGGTAACGCTCTATCTCTTTGATGGACTTGCGATAAGAAAGGGCCCTTACCAAATCCACCGGTTCATCGGAGGGCTTCTCGTATTTGAGCCCAGAGGCCGTTTGGGTATGGAGCTTGTTTAGTTCCTCGGTGATATTGTTCAAGTTGTAAAGCATCCGATCATATATGGTCCTTAGGCCGACACGCATCTCTTCCTCCGTCTATTTCCTTAGGGTCTGTTCCCGTTTTTGAAAAATGGGAACAGATCTCGATTAACGTTTAGCCGCCAATAAAGTATCGAGCATTTCGTCGGCCACACTTAAAATTTTGGCCGAAGCGGCGAAGGCCTGCTGGTACTTGATCAAATTGGCCATTTCTTCATCCAGCGAGACGGCAGAGATGCTGTCTCTCATAGTCTTCAGTTGGTTGACCAAATCCTCCATAAAAGATTTGGCGTTTTTGACGCTCTTCCCAGCGATCCCCACCTCACCCACCAGGGCGGCGTAATAATCAGAGACCGAGGCCTGTCCCAAGGCTTCCCGCCTCTCATCTGAGAGATCAGAGAGCTTTAAGGCGTTACGGTTATCCCCGGGCTGAGGTTCAAAGCCCTGAAGAAGATGACTAAACCCCAGTTGCTGATAGGTCGTGTGCCTGGAAAGATAAAAGATGATGTTCCCTTCCGGTGTCCCAAGGGAACTTGAGAGGCGGAACTTACGCCACTCTGGGGTACCGTCGTTGTCTTGGTCAGGATCGTTGATGGTGATTTTTAACCTCCCAGAATCGTCGATCTCCGCCACTAAATCGTCCACACCATCGCCATCCTGGTCCAAGGAATTGAGCTGATTGATAAAATCACTCAGGGTGAAATTAGAAGCAAAGGAAATGTTTGCCGTGGCCAAGGGGCTTCCCGAACCCGAAAGATAAGAAATAGTGACATTTTGAGCTAGAAACGAAGCGGTAGAATCCACCGCCATATCCGAGAGATAGAACCAGGTATCCGTCTGGTCGTCGAATCTCTCCGAGGCCACCGGGGTATCAAAGGCCTTCTCTCGCCAGCCGTCGGTGACCACAAAGCTCTTCGTCTGGTAAAGCCCTGAGGTCTTGACCAGGAGATGACCTTCTCCGTCGATGGAGCCGTGTAAACCATATCGGGCGTTTTCTCGATCATTATAGGCTTGAACGATCTGAATGGCCCCTTTGTCTGCCGAAAATTCCAGACGAAAAGGATCGATGACCTCGTTTTCCGGATCGGTATCGATAGGGTCACCGGCCTGATCATAGAGCCAATGATCCAGAAACCCCATGGTAAAGGGGAGATAAAAGGGTTCATTGTCGTAGTCTGTCGAGGAGGAATGGAGGTCAAGGAGTCTTATCTGTCCCCAAGGGTTACCAGAGCCGTTCCCCTGGATGACAAAATAAGCCGCCCCTTGCGGGGCCTGATCAGTCATCTTGATGATCAAATCGTCGTTGTCTAGGTAGGCTTGGAGCTCAGGGCTAGCGTCCAAGGCCGCGACCAGGTCTTCAAGGTCGATCACCCCGTTGGCGTTGGTATCTGCCAGAGAAGAAGCAGAAAAGGTGAGGTCAGAGATCTCCTGCCCAGCGGTATCATAAAAGCGAATCTTGAGGGTGCCTGAAAATTCAAGGTTGTCCGGGGCTCGCCCGCCGAGGTGGGCCACGTATTGTTTGGGCCTGACGAAATATTCCAGGCCGGAGGCTATCTGACGATCTCCGGTCTCTTCTAGGCTCAGGGAAAAACTGGTCACCCCATCGGTAAAATCTAAGGCCCCGTTTTCGTCACCACCGGAGATAGAAAGTTCAAAATGATCGGTCCCTTCCGGAGGATTATCAAGCCGGATATAGAACCGCCCGTGGTCCCCCTCCATAAAACCGGCCTTGAGTTCAGGCAGGGCATCAAGAGCCCTGGCTAGATCAGCCAGAGAAGTACCGTCGGCGATGGTGATGGTTTTTTCCCCGGTCTTTTTCCCTTCAGCGTCATAGAAGGTAAAGGTGAGGGTGACCTCGTCTCCTTCGTTAAGGGTTACCCCGCTTGGGTTTGAGAAATATTGGGTGCTCTCCTTACGCCCAAAACTTGCGGCAAAGAGCGGGACATCAAGGCCGTAGTCCTTGATAAAATCCAGGAAACCTTGCTGAGAGAGCGGATCAGCCAATCCAATCTCGAAATAGGCGTAGTCATTGTCCATATTAGGGGCAAGCTCAATGACGTAGTGTCCCTCTGCATCAAGATAGGCTCGAAGTCCTGGGATCTGATCAAGCCGCCCTCTGATCTCTCGGACCTTGAAGCCGTTTTCCGTCTCGTGGAGGATGAGATTTCCGTCTTTGTCATAAAAACGGACGAAGACCTCGGTTGGCCCGGGAAAATCCACCTCCGATGGGTCTACGGTCACCCGGCTACGGTAGGAGCCGAAGAGGCGTTCGTTGCTGCGCCAGGCCTCGCGGTCAAGCCGGGCAGCAGCCACGTACTCCGGGTTCACGGAAAGTTTCTCGTTGATCCCAATGCTTCCGGCATCCCAGCCGGAGAAGAAGACGTTTATCCCAGTGGCCATGAGTATATGGGCTGTGTCGTTGGAAAAGGCAAAGGACCAGCCTTCCTGGGCCTGAAAGATGAGACGTCCGTTACGGAAGACGGCCTTCACCGAGGAATCGGGGTCAAAGCCAAGGTGAGAGAGGGCATCATTTATCTGATCAACGAGATCCTGCATAGTGGCCGTGGTCGGAAGGGCCAGGTCTATCTTGACCGGAGTGATCTTTCCCGAGGGATCTTTGAGCCAGAGGAAAAACGAACCCTTGCGGTTTAGGTCATGGAAAAAGGGCAGGGCCTTGAGCCGGCCATCCCCTCCGGCCTGGTAAATCCCTTGGAGTTCTCCTTGGTAGAACTCAAGACCTACCCCCTCGCTGTGGAGGCGATTGACCGCACGGATGAATTCCTCGGCAAAGAGCTGGAATTTGCCGGTGATATTGAGTTCTTCTACCCGATGGTTGGCGGATTCGTCGTCAAAACGCCCGAAGTCCAAGGGCCCGGAATCGATCTGAAAAGAGAGCCTCCCCCCACCACGATAACCGTCTTTGATCACCAAGCGGCCATCTTCGGTGATATAGGCGCGGACGGAATAGTCAAAGGCCTTTTCTATCTCATCAAGGAAATCGCGGACCGTGGCCTCGGGATCAGTAGCCGGGTTCCAGGTATAACTCCCGCTGACCTCTTCTCCAAAATGGTTGGTCCCGGAAAAATTTATGGTAAAGGAACTATTAAAGCCCAAATCTTCCCAAGTGGTATTTTCTCGCACTAGGTGTCCGTCTTCGGTAAAGACGCTCTTGGTGGAGGTGACGTATTCGTGATTCCAATCTTCAGAGATCTGCTCAAGGATACGCAGCCAGCCGCCGAGTTTTCCTTGGCTAACCTCTTGGCTGGTGAGGCGAACTTTTTCCCCGGAGTGCCCTATCCAGTAGACTTCTCCACCGGAGAGCTCAAGCTGCCAATAACCATCGATATCGACCAAGTTGTAGCCATTCCCTAAGACAACGGCATAAGCCCCTTGATTGTTTTCAAAATATCTGATCTGGGCCAGTTCCGAGAGTTTGGCGATCAGTCGATCCCTTTGGTCACGAAGGTCGTTGGCCTGGTGAAGTCCGCTTTCGCTGGCCGTAATCTGGCGGTTAAGCTCGGCGATCTGTTTGGCCAGATCGTTAATCTCGTCGACCACGTCCTTGACCTTGAGTTTGATGTTGTTCTCCAGGGCCAATATATCTTGATATTTTTGGCTAATGGTTTCAGCTAGGAATTTTCCCTTCTCGATGACCACCCGACGTTCGGGGATGCCTTCGGCCCGATCAGAAAGACCTTGCCAGGCGGAGAAGAAGTCTTCGATCATGGAGGAGAGGCCCTTGGTATTGGTCTCGTTGAAGAGACCTTGAATCAGGTCAAGACCAGTGTCTTCGGCTTGAAAAAGCCCTAGATCACTGCGCTTAAGGTTCAAATTCATCTCTAGGAAGGCATCAAAGTAGCGTTTGATCTGCTCGACCTTGACCCCGCTGCCCATGGGGCCTACCACCGAAGGGGTGGGGGGATAGGTGGTGTTGATCACCTTCTGCCGGGAATAACCCTCGGTGTCCACATTGGCCACGTTATGGCTGGTGACGTGTACCGCCGTCTGGAAGGCAAGGAGGGCGTTTTTCGAGATGTTTAAAGCGCTGTAGATCCCACCCATCTTTAGACCACTCCGTCGATGATCTGGGCCGTTTGAGAGATCTTGGCTTGCCCCTCTTTTTGGTAACCCACTTTGAGGGTCATGTTCTTGGCCAAAAATTGATAGGCCTCTTCCACAAAGGCGAGCCCGGCCTTAAGGAGCATCTGATTGTGTTGGAGGAGAGAGACGATTTCCCGACGGAGCTCTGGTGAAAGGGGTGTCTTTTTCAGAGTAGGGTCTTTCAGGAGCTCTCCCTTGCGTTCCAAGCAGGCCAAGAGTCTCTGGATCTCGACCTTGATGATGGCCTCTTTTTCTTCACGCAAGAGATCCCTCAATTGAAGCCAAGGATTTTTCATTTTTGGCCTCCGGTCTTACTCAATTGGCGATAAAGGAGATCAGCCAACCCTGTTCCCCGTTTGGCCAGGGTCCGACTTACCTCTTGGAAGAAGAGGTCTTGATAGACTTCGTGTTGAAAACTCTTGGGCAAGAGCCCACTTTCCGGCACCGTCTTCTCCAGTCCTTTCAGGATCTGATAGAGGATCAAGGCCTCAAATTCCTGACAGGCCTTCTTCAAGGCGGCCTTTTGGTCTTTCTGTTCAAGGGCCTTGATCTGTCTAAGGTCACTGAAATTTTCCGGCCAACTAGTGATCTTCATATTTTCTTTCTCGGTTCCTTGATGGATTAAGACCAAATTCACATAATGACCAACTCGGCCTGTAGGGCCCCGGCGGCCTTGATGGCCTGAAAGATGGCAATCAGGTCCCGAGGAGTGGCGCCAACGGCGTTTAAGGCCCGTACCAATTCACCGACGCTGGCCCCTTCTTCGATGACGACCACCCTGGCCTTTTCTTCTTTGGCCACCACCTCGGTCTCCGGGGTAACCACCGTCGACCCAGGGGAGAAGGGCGGTGGTTGTGAAACCGAGGCCCGTTCTCTGATCTGGACGCTCAGGTTTCCATGGGCAATGGCCACCTTGGAGACCCGGACGTTTTCACCCATGACCACGGTGCCGGTGCGTTCATCAATGACCACCCGGGCAGGGACATCCGGTTCGATGGAGAGCTTACCGATCTCTGCCAGGAGTTTGACCACCTTTCCGCGATATGAAGGGGGAACGGTAAGATTAATGGTCCGTCCGTCAAGGGGCGTGGCAAAAGGCCCGCCCAGGTAGGCATTTATACTCTCCGCCGCCCGGGAGACGGTGGTAAAATCCGTCTCTCGAAAGGAAAGATGTAAAGAGGCCTTGTCGTTGATATCAACCGGCACTTCGCGCTCGACCACCGCCCCGCTGGGGATACGGCCCACAGTGGGGTGGTTTTTCTGTACACCACCTCCGGCCCCGCCGGCGGCAAAACCACCGATGGAGACCGGCCCCTGGGCCAAGGCATAGACCCTCCCATCCGGCCCGCGTAGGGGCGTAAGGAGCAGAGTCCCTCCTTGAAGGCTCTTGGCGTCACCGATGGAGGAGACCAGGACATCTAGTTTTTGGCCTTGGCGAACAAAAGGGGGAAGCTCGGCGGTGACCATGACCGCGGCCACGTTCTTGAGTTTTACCTGCTGGCGATTCACCTTGATCCCAAAGTGTTCGAGCATGTTGACCACAGATTGGACGGTGAACTTGGTCTGGTCCCCATCACCAGTGCCGTTAAGCCCCACCACCAGGCCATAGCCCACGAGTTGATTGCTTCGGACCCCCTCAACGGTGATCAGGTCTTTGAGCCTGGCCGCCTGGGCCGTGGTCAATAAAAGGAAGAAGACCAAGATCAGACCCATCCTGCGCACTTTATGTCCTCCTAAAAGAGCCAAATAATTTGGAGGATCCTCGAAAGCCAGCCTGGCCCCCTGGTGACCGAGGCATTGGGCCCTGCTCCGCTATACTCGATATGGGCATCGGCAATCTGGGTAGAAAGCACACTGTTGTCTGCGTCGATGTCTTCCGGACGCACGATCCCGGTCACCGTAAGGTATTCCAGATTTTCATTCTGACGAATGACCCGCACCCCTTGGATGACTAGATTTCCGTTGGGAAGCACGTCTATCACCCTGGCGGTGATGGTGGCCACGATCTTCGTGTTCCGGGAGAGTTTTCCTTGCCCATTTACTGTGGAGGAATACTCCCCGCCGAACATGGAGCTTGAGGAGAAATTGGGGTTAGATTGTTCAAGGGCCTTTTCAAAACCAAGGAGAGAGTTAACCCCGGCGGAGACCTCGGTGCTTCGGCTCATTTTATTGTTTACGTCCATAGAGCTTTGATAGCTCTCAAGGATCTTCACCGTGATCACGTCTCCGATCCGGCGGGCACGATGGTCTTCAAAGAAAAAGGCCCTGCTCCCGGAAAAGAGCGAGCCCTCCGGTGGAGTCTCTTCGGTCGGCGGAAAATAGACCTTAGGTGGCTCCGGAGGAGCCGGTGGCCTCTGGGTGGCACAGGAGACAAGCATCAAGGCGATTAATAGACAGATTACCCTCTTCATTAGAAGGTCACCCTCACTGTTTTTTGGTCTACGACTTGGGCAAAAATTTCTCTTTTACTTGAAAGATTGCGTACCCGAATGATCTCTCCCAGTCGGCCATTCTGTCTGGCCTCACCGATGGCACTCACCGTGAAGTTTTTCCCTTGGGCGACGATCCGGACCAGGCTGCCGCGTTTGATAATCGGCGGGCGTTCAAGCACTGACTTACGCAGGACCGCCCCGGCCCGGAGACTCACCCTGGTCTGAAGACCTATGGCCTCTTTGGGATCAAGGATCACGTCCTTGGCCAATCTGGTCAGGGGACGATTTTCAAGGCCCAGGTCTTCGGCCCGGATGATGGCCTGTCTTGGTAAGGGGCGCTTTAAGACCACTACTGGGAGCATAACTTCCACGTAGCCGAGCATTCGCACCCTGGCTACAAGCTTTCCCTGCAAGAGGTAGTCCACGATCAGGGTGTTTGAGCCTGGTCTTAATTGGTGTTTGAGGCGCACGACCTCTTTTGTCCCTTCGGGGAGCGAAAGGTGCCCTGGTTCCACGGCAAATCTGGTGATGACGATCCTTTCCGCCGGCCAAGGGAGTTGTTGTTCAACCAATTTGAAAAAGAGATTTTCAAAATACCGTTCATCCAGTTCCTTGGCCAAACAAGAGACGGCCAGGATCCAAAGCAGGTTTAAAATGACTAAAATTATCAAGGCTTTTAGTTTCCTGTTCATGATCTTTTCACTAACGTTTGAGGTTATTGGCCAATTCCAGCATGGAATCTGCCGTTTGGATGCTTTTTGAATTCACCTCATAGGCCCGTTGGGTAATGATCATGTGGACCATCTCTTCCACCACGTCCACGTTGGACATCTCGAGATATCCTTGGGCAATGGTGCCGAAGCCTTCCCGTCCGGGCTGGCCTTCGATCACGTCTCCGGCGGCCTCGCTAGCCCGGAAGAGATTGCGCCCTTCGGCATAAAGCCCGGCGGGGTTGGGGAAATCATAGAGGAGGAGTTGGGTCTGGGCCAAGGCGTTTCCGTTTTGATCAAGGGCGGTGATCAAACCGTCTGGAGTGATCTCGATGCGTACCGTCCCGGTAGGCACGGCGAATTCCGGCTGGAGCCTGGCCCCATTTGGGGTGACGATGTAGCCATCCCGATCGACCTTAAAGTGCCCGGCCCGGGTATAAAATTCCTCGCCGTTAACCAGGACCTTGAAGAATCCTCGCCCCTCGATGGCCAGATCAAGTTCATTATGGGTCTGTTCGTATTCCCCCTGCGAGAAGATCTTATTGACCGAGACCGGTCGCACCCCGAGTCCGATCTCCATCCCCACCGGGATCTGGTTCCCCTCGGCGTTTAAGGCCCCGGCCATCTTGAGTTTTTGATAGAGGAGGTCCTCAAAGTCTACCCGGCTCTTTTTAAAGCCAGCGGTGTTTACGTTGGCCAGGTTGTTGGCGATGACGTCTAACTGGAGCTGTTGGGCTTGCATGCCGGTGGCTCCGGACCAAAGGCTTCGGATCATTTTCTCCTCCTCCTTTAGATACGACCATAGGTCTCGATCAAACGACCCACGGTTTCATCCTGGCTCTTGATGGCCTTCTGGGCGGCCTCAAAGCGGCGTTGGATCTCGATCAGATTGATCATCTCCTCCAAGGGGTTCACGTTAGAATCTTCGAGATAGCCCTGTTGGATCTGCGGGTTTTCTACCGGTATCTCCATCGCTCCTTCTTTGGCCACGAATAAGTTTTCGCCGTACTTCTCAAGTACCGAGAGGTCTTCGAAAGTGACCACATCAAGGCGGGCCACCTCGGTGCCGTCGATGGAGATGGTCCCATCGCTGGTGACGGAAAAACGTTCGTTATCAAGGGTAATTACCCCGCCTTTGGCCAGACCAGGGTCCACGATGATAGGGACCCCATCGGCCAGCACCGGATAGCCTTCAGGGGTGACCAGACGTCGTTGGTTATCCAGACGGAAGTGCCCGGCTCGGGTGTAGGCGATGCCAAAAGGGGTTTGGACCTTGAAAAAACCCTCACCCCCGATGGCCAAGTCAAAGGGGCGGCCTGTAAACTCTAAAGGCCCCTGTTGAAAATCTGTCTTTGGTGTCACTTCCTTGAACGTGCGCCACCCCTGGAGGATCTTCCGCATGAGGACCTCACGGAAGGTAATAATGTCTTTTTTAAAGCCCGGTGTATCTACATTGGCCAGGTTGTTGGCGGTGACATCCAACCTTCTCTCAAGGAGCCTCGCCCCTTCCAGGGCCTCAAGCCAGCCAAGTTGGGGATTGACCTTTATCGCCTCCATCGCTTGGTAAAAAAGCAAAGATTATGCCATGATAAAAATCCTCCTTTCCTAATTCCTGGATGAGACCGGCCCGTTTGGAGATTTGTTCCGTCTTTTCAGATCAAAAAAGGCCCCGGCTCTCCTCTTTTTCTGAAGTTCTTGGTCGGCCAAAAACTCAAATTAAAGATCGAAAATACCCTTTATGCGGCAAAAATTTCCCACCCGGCAAATTTTTCCGCTCAAGTTATTGAAACTTTTTTTCAGTAGCATTATAGTAGCGCCAGCAGGAGAGATACAGCAGGTGGGGTATCTCAATTCACGCGAGGAGGAAGGAATGAACGCAAAGAAAGTGGCTGTTACAGCCGAAGGAGACAATTTAGATGCACGCGTAGACTTACGATTTGGTCGGGCAGAGTATTTCATCATTTATGATCTGGAAAACGACCGTTGGGAAGCCGTACCAAATCGTGCCGCCTATGAGGCCAGGGGAGCGGGCATAGCCGCTGCTACCTTCTTGGTGGAAAAGGGTGTAGACACGGTGATCACCGGCCATTGCGGTCCCAAGGCCTTTTCGGTGCTTAAGGCCGCCGGGGTAAAAATCGCCTCTTTCCCTGGAGGGACTGTGGCCGAGGCCATTGCCCAACTCAAAGAAGGGAAACTCCCTCTGATCGAGATGCCCAATGTTGATACCCATTTCGGCGGTGGAATGCCTGGAATGGGCCGCATTGTAGGCGGTGGTATGGGTCGTGGTTGCGGCGGTGGCCGCGGTATGGGCGGCGGCGGAATGGGTGGTGGCGGTCGCGGTTGCGGCGGTGGTATGGGCGGTGGCCGTGGTATGGGTGGCGGTGGCCGCGGTATGGGTGGTGGTGGCCGTGGTATGGGTGGTGGTCGTGGAGGTTGGTAAATGATTGTTGCCGTGGCTAGTGGCAAAGGAGGCACGGGGAAGACGACTATTTCCGTGGCCCTGGCCCAGAGCCTTGGGTCAGTCGTCCTCCTTGATGCCGACGTCGAGGAACCCAATGCCCATCTCTTTTTGCGGCTTCCGGTAAAAGAAAAGGGCCCGGTCTATCGCATGGTGCCGGAGGTCGATGAGTCACGTTGTACCTTTTGCGGAAAGTGTAAGGAGATTTGCTGTTTCAACGCCATTACCGTGCTCCCTGGGGTGGTCATGGTCTTTCCCGAGCTTTGTCATGCCTGTTACGGGTGTGTGGAAGTCTGTCCGGAAACTTGTATCGAACCGGGCCAAAAACTGGTCGGGCGCCTTTTTTACGGGGAGAGAGAGGGCCTCTTTTTGGCCTATGGTCTTTTAGAGATAGGTGAACCCATGGCCTCCCCCCTGATCAAGGCCCTTAAGGAAGAATTCCTAAGGCCTGACAAGATAAATATCATCGACTGTCCCCCTGGGACGGCCTGTCCAGTCCTTACCGCGGTCAAGGGGGTAGATTATTGCCTCTTGGTCACCGAACCCACCCCCTTTGGGCTTCACGATCTGAAACAGGCCGTAGGGGCGATGAAGGCCATGGGGGTCCCGTGCGGGGTGATCGTTAATCGGGCCGGTAGAAATTATCCAGAACTTTACCAATTTTTAGAGAAAGAAGGTCTGCCACTCCTCCTTGAGATCGAAAACGATCGCCGGGTGGCTGAAGCCTATGCCGTTGGTCAGGGGCTTTTAGAGGCCCGTCCGGATCTTAAGGAAAAATTTCTAAAAGTATGGGAAGAGATAAGCTCATGAAAGAGATAGTGGTCTTAAGCGGAAAGGGTGGCACAGGAAAGACTACGGTCACGGCCTCTTTGGCCTATTGGCTGGAAGACAAGGTCTTGGTCGATGCCGATGTGGATGCCTCTAATCTGCCCTTGGTCCTTTCCCCGAAAGTCAAGGAAAGCGAGGGGTTTAAGGCCGGTTTCGAAGTCCTGAAAGAAGAGGAACTCTGTACCTCCTGCGGGCTCTGTCTTGAAAAATGCCGTTTCGACGCCATCTCAGAAGACCTGGTCATTGATCCTGTGGCTTGTGAGGGTTGTGGGGTTTGCGTCTGGTTCTGTCCAGAAGAGGCCCTGAAGCTTAAAGAAAAGGAAGTAGGGCAGATATTTTGGGCTGAGACACCCTATGGCCCTTTGATCTACGCCACTTTATACCCCGGGGAGGAAAATTCCGGCAAGCTAGTGGCGGAGGTGAAAAAGAGAGCCAGGGAATGGGCAGAAAAAGAAGACCTGCGATTAGTCCTGGTGGACGGTTCACCAGGGGTGGGCTGTCCGGTGATCGCCTCTCTTTCCGGGGCAGAGGCGGTCATTTTGGTGGCTGAACCAACGGTCTCCGGGCTCCATGACCTTTCCCGGGTGGCCTCGCTTATCAAACATTTTCAATTAAAGGCCTGGTTAATCATCAATAAGGCCGATTTAAATCCGGAGATGGCCCAGAGGCTGAAGACCGAGGCCCAAAGATTGGAGCTTGGTTTCCTCGGCGAGATTCCCTATGATCCTCAAGTCTTTGAGGCCATCCATCAAGGTCAGCCGCTCCCGGCGGTCTCTTCCGGGGCGGCTACTAAGGCCCTGGAGGAAATCTATCATCAATTAAAAAAGGAGGTGTTTGCATGAGGATAGCGGTGCCTTTAGAAGGGGACCTTGTGGCCGAACACTTCGGTCATGCACCCTATTTTGCCATTTACTCCGTAGCTGACGGGGAAGTAACCAAAGAAATCCTTACTCCTCCCCCACATGAGCCGGGAGCCATTCCTCGTTGGCTCCATTCTTTGGGGGTAACTCATATCATCTCCGGTAATATGGGTTGGCGGGCCAAGGAATTCTTTGAGGCCTTTGGGATAGAGGTCATCACCGGTGCGCCACCGGCACCGGCGGATGAGGTGGTTTCAGCCTTTCTGGCTGGTAACTTGCGGGTGGAGCCGCGTTTCTGCGGTGGTCACGGGCACGGCCATGGTTTAGGCGGTTGTAGACATTAATGAAAGGAGAAGATCATGAAGGTGGGTATCATTCGCTGTCAGCAAGCCGAGAGCCTTTGTCCGGGGACGAGTTGTTTTCGGGTCAGTAGAGAGGGGAAGGGGGCCTTTGAAGACATAGGGCCAGTGGAGATTGTGGGCTTTGTTGGCTGCGGTGGTTGTCCGGGTAAGGTGGCGGTGCAACGAGCAAGGCTGATGGTCCAGAAAGGGGCAGAGGCCATTGTCTTGGCCTCCTGTATTTCCAAGGGAAACCCTATTGGCTTTCCTTGTCCTTTTTTTGAGAATATAAAAGCAGCGGTGAATAAAGCCCTGCCTGATATAAAAATTATTGATTATACACACTGATTTTTAGAATACCTTTCGCTAGTTAAGACAAAAACAAGGCTTTTTGATGGTTCGGGTCAAGATTTGTGGCCTAAAACGGCTTGAAGATGCCTTATTGGCGGTAGAGCTCGGGGCTGATGCCCTGGGCTTTGTTTTTTATCCCAAAAGCCCCCGTTATATAACTCCCGAAGAGGCCTTAAAAATCATTTCTAGACTCCCGCCTTTTGTGACCACGGTGGGGGTCTTTGTCAACGAGACCAGGGAGACGGTGGCCAAGATTTTAGAGATTACCGGGCTTGATTTGGTCCAATTCCATGGAGATGAACCACCGTCTCTTTGTGCCTCCTTTTTTCCTCGAGCCTTGAAGGCCTTTCGGATAAAAAGCCCTGAAGACCTTGAACAAATAAAAGACTACCAAGGTACGGTCCGGGCCATCCTCCTTGACACCTTTGTCAAGGGCCTCCCTGGAGGGACGGGAAAGACCTTTGATTGGGAGTTAGCGGTGGCCGCCAAAAGATACGATATGCCTATTATCCTGGCCGGAGGTCTCAATCCTGAAAACGTGGCCTCGGCCATGGAGAAGGTCAGACCCTTTGGCCTTGATATAAGTTCAGGGATAGAAGAAAGTCCTGGCCTCAAAGACCCTTCCAAGATGAGGGCCCTTTTTAAGGCCCTTTTTCCTTTTCGCAAATCAGGCTAAATTAGCCCTGGCCTCATCAAAAACTTTGGCCAAGGCCGGTGGACTATTATGACCAAAAACAACAAGAATATCGCCAATAAAAAGAAGACCTCCCGGAAACATCGAGAGGGCAAAAAGTCCTCTGAAGGCCGGGAAAGACTTCGTCGCCCACATCATCTGAAGGAACCCTTGATCGTCGAAGTGGTCCTGCGGGATGACCTCCCGGGTTTCCACGCCGAGGCCGGCCCTTTGCCCCTTAAACGGGGGGATTACGTCCTTTTACAATTACCGGAGGAACGGGTGGAAGTGGCCAAGGTGGTCAGTCCTCCGGTGCATCTACCCATTAAATCCGGGCTCTTGCCCAAGATCAAAAGGTTTGCCACGGCCAAAGAGATCACGCGCTATAAGGAAAACATAGAATTTGAAGACAAGGCCTGGGATGTATGTGAGACCTTGGCCCGGGAACTCGGTCTGGAGATGAAACTAGTCCGGGTCGAGCGCCTTTTTGATCGAAGTAAAGTCATCTTTTACTACACCGCCGATGGCCGCATTGACTTTCGTCAGTTGGTCAAGGATCTGGTCCGGGCCCTGCGGACCAGGATCGAGATGCGGCAGATCGGTGTTCGACATGAGGCCGGCATGCTTGGTGGCATAGGGAGTTGCGGGCGGGAGATCTGCTGTTCGCTCTTTTTACGCAAATTCGACCCGGTCTCCATTAAGATCGCCAAAGAACAGAGTCTACCCCTTGATCCTACTAAGATTTCCGGGATCTGTGGGCGTCTGCTCTGTTGCCTCCTCTATGAATACGATGTTTACGCCGAACTTTCGGCCAGCCTGCCCAAGATTGGTAAACGGGTCTCCACGGAATCCATCGAAGGTAAGATAGTGCGTTATAACATCTTCCGTAGTTCGGTCACGGTCGAGACCCCAGAGGGTCAGGAAGTAGAGATTCCGGTAGACGAATTTCGGAAGGAGTTGAAGAAATGAGCTACTACGTCACCACCCCCATCTATTACGTAAACGCAGAGCCTCATTTGGGCCACGCCTACACCACGGTCGTTGCCGATGTGGTGGCCAGGTTCAAACGCCTTAAGGGAGAAGAGGTCTTTTTTCTCACCGGCACCGATGAACACGGGGATAAGATCGTCCAGGCCGCCCAAAAGGCTGGCCTTTCCCCCAAGGAATACGTAGACCGGATGAGCAAGGCCTTTCGCGATACCTGGCCCCTTTTAAATATTTCTTACTCGCGCTTTATTCGGACCACTGATCCCGAGCACAAGCGGGTGGTCCAACTGGTCCTCCAAAAGATATACGACCAGGGAGACATCTATTTTGACGAATATGAAGGCCTTTACTGCTTTGGGTGTGAACGCTTCCTGACCGAAAAAGAACTGGAAGACGGCCTTTGTCCAGACCACAAGACCCCGCCCACCCCCCTCAAAGAGGCCAATTATTTTTTTAAGCTTTCCAAGTATCAAGACTGGTTGATTGACCAGATCAAAAGACACCCTGAGTTTATTACCCCGGAGCGCTATCGAAACGAGATCTTGTCCTTTTTAAGGGAGGAGTTGGAAGACCTGTGTATCTCCCGGCCAAAGACCAGGCTTACCTGGGGGATAGACCTCCCCTTCGATGATCGGTTTGTGACCTATGTCTGGTTTGATGCCCTTCTCAATTATCTTTCAGGCATTGGCTATCCCGATGACCCCCGGTGGCAAAAATTCTGGCCGGCGCATCACATCATCGCCAAAGACATCCTAAAACCCCATGCCGTTTACTGGCCCATCATGTTAAGGGCCTTGGGGGTTCCGCTCTATAAAGGTCTTCATGTCCATGGTTATTGGAACGTGGGTGAGGCCAAGATGTCTAAGAGTCTGGGGAACATTGTGCGTCCGGCTTATCTGGTAGATAAATACGGTTGCGATCAGGTGCGTTATTTCCTCCTGCGGGAGATGGCCTTTGGTCTTGATGCTCATTTTAGTGAAGAGGCCCTTATCCGCCGAATCAACGCCGACCTGGCTAATGACTTGGGTAACTTGGTCTTTCGGGCCCTGACCATGGTCAGGAAATACTTCGGAGGTGAGGTCCCGGCCCCTGATGAGGGCAAAGAGGCAGACAAGGCCTTACAAGCCCTGGCCAAACAGGTGGTGGCCGAGTACGACCGGGAGATGGAGGGCTTTCAATTTCACCGGGCCCTGGCCAGCTTGTGGGAACTCATCGGCGAGACCAATCGTTACGTAGACCACCAAGCCCCTTGGAGCCTGATGAAAGAAGGGAATACCGCCCGTGCGGCCACGGTACTTTACCATGTCCTTGAGGTCCTGCGGATAGTGGCCGGTTGTCTCTGGCCGGTCTGTCCTGCTTCAGCGGAAAAGATCTTGACTAATCTCGGGCTTTCTCTGGAAGAGCTTTCCTTTTCACGTCTTGAAGAATTTGGTCGGCTCAAGCCGGGTCTTAAGACCAAACGAGGGAAGGCCCTTTTTCCTCGTCTGGAAAAGGAAGAAACACCCCCGGAGCCATCCAAAGAGAAAAAGTCTGAAGCCCTTCTTCCCTTTGAAGAATTTACCAAATGGGACCTGCGGGTGGCGGAAGTGGTAATGGCTGAACGTGTCCCTGGGACGGATCGTCTGCTCAAGCTCAGGGTAAGATGCCCGGAGGAAAGGACGGTGGTCGCGGGGATAGCCGAGTTTTACAAGCCAGAAGACTTGGTCGGCAAACAAGTAATCCTGGTGGCCAATCTCAAGCCAGCCAAGATTCGAGGAGTAGTTTCGCAGGGGATGGTCTTGGCGGCCAAGGACAAGGAAGGACTTAAGCTTGTTGTTCCTGAAAGCAGGGTTAACCCCGGGGCCAAAGTGAGTTAACGGACATAGGCGTCAGAGAGCGTCTGCATGGTAAGATGGTTGATCACCTTTTGGAGGGCCTCAAGGAAGCGTTCCTTGAGTTTGACGATCTCAAGGCCGGCCATGGTCCCTTGCTTGGTAGCTTGTACCCAGACCACCCGGGCCTTTCCCTTAACCGGGGGGTCAGAAGTAAAGGAAAAGGCCACGGTCAATCCAGGTTTTAAAGGGGCGTCGGTCAGGAGCCGCATCCCAGTAAAACTTAAGTCCAGGAGGGTGGCGTGATAGACCCTCACGTCTCCGGGCAGGGCCAGGTGACAATCAAAATTTACTTCGTAACGAGAAAAAACGCGTTTATCGATCATGTCTTCCCCAAAGTCATATTACTTATCGGTTAAAGAGAGATTTCCTTTAAGGCCCTTTTTGGGCGGAAGACCAGGAAAAAGTTTCAGTTCCTCGATGATCTTTAAAGCGCACATGGCCTCGAAGAGCTTGCCGCGTTTAAGGGCCCCTTGGGCAAAGACCTGTCCTTTTTTTAAGGCCTCTCGCAGGGCAAGGAGCCTCATGGCTGGGGTGAGCCTTGGTTCGTTTTGAAGGAGTTTGGCCAAGGCCAGGAGCCGATACCAATCGATCCCAGGCTGTCGCGACAGTTGATCTTCATGCCCGCCCCGCTTGATAACCAAGGGTTCCTTGATGAGATAGATCGGATAACGGGCCGAAAGCCTCAACCAGAGCTCATAGTCCTCGGCTACGGTAAAATTCTCGTCAAAAAGGCCGATCTCTTGGAAGATTTCCCTCTTTAGCATCACCCCGGAAGGAGAGACGACGCAAAGCTCTACACAGCGATGAAAGATGAAACCACTTTCCTTGGTGTGTTTTTTCTTGGGGTTGACCCGTCGGCCTCGCCTGATCCAAATCTCTTCGGGCTGGACAGCCACGGCCTGTGGATGCTCTCGAAAGAAGGCCACTTGGCGTTCGAGTTTTTTCGGTAGCCAGAGGTCATCGCTGTCCAGGAAGGCGATTAATTCTCCGCGGGCAAGTTTCAGCCCTCGGTTCCTGGCCGCTGCTACTCCTCGGTGGGTTTGTCTTACATAACGTACCGGGTATTTCCTGACCAATTCCTCGGTTTTATCTGTGGAGCCATCATCAACCACAATAATTTCAAAAGGCGGATAGGTCTGGGCCAAGACCGAGTCCAGGGCCTCAGCCAAAAACTTTGCCCGATTATAGGTAGGAATAATGACCGAAACCAACATTATTTAGGCTAAGCGATCTCGTTCCCATCTTTTTGGATTTGGAAAATAGAAACGAATCCCTCTCAACTTGGTTTATTTATGATAAGGTTCGCCGGAAAGGATGGTAAAGGCCCGATAAAGTTGTTCGAGGAGGACCAGGAGGGCCAGTTCGTGGTTGAGGGTCAGAGGGGAGAGGGAGAGCCGGTGGTGGGCTTGTTTGAGCACTTCTTCTGCAAGCCCGAAGGCCCCACCGATGATAAAACAAAGCCTTGGGCCGGACTCCAAAGAACTCCTCAGGAAGCGGGCAAACTCAAGGGAGCTGAAGTTTTTTCCGCGTTCGTCAAGGGCGATTATCTTGGTCGAGGAATCGAGCCCAGAGAGCAAGGCCTTGGCCTCTGCTTGTTTGATTATTTCGGCCTCTTTCCCCTTTGGAAGGGCCTTTCTTTCTTCTAATTCGAGTTTGATGTAATGTTTGAGGCGCGAGGTATAAAATCGAGCCCCTTCACGGATGAAGGGAAATTTAAGGCGTCCGGGGAGGCGGATGTAAATCTTGGCTGGAAAACGCATAAAGGAATTTTAACATGAAAAAGGAGGAGCTTCTTCGATCCATTCCAGCGGTACACGAATTGATCAAGGCCTTAAAAGATGAGATCAAGGCCGTGGAATCCCTTTATCTATTAAGTGCCCGTGAGGCTGCCGAGTGTTTTCGGCAGGCCATTTTGGCCGAAGAACTGACCCGGGTCCCCACCTTTGAGGAGGTCCTGGCCAAGGCCAAAGAGCTATTAAGACGCCGACTAAGGCCCAGTCTTTGTCGGGTGATAAATGCCACCGGGGTGGTGGTACACACCAACCTCGGTCGATCCCTCTTACCCAAAGAGGCCATAGAGGCCTTACTTTTGGTGGCCAGGCGTTACTCCAATCTTGAATTCGATCTCTCCTCTGGCCGGCGGGGGAGCCGTTATAGCCACGTGGAGGAAATCCTTTGTGAACTTACCGGGGCAGAAAGTGCCTTGGTGGTCAACAATAACGCTGCCGCCGTCCTCCTTACCCTTAACACCTTGGCCCAGGGTCGTGAGGTCATCGTCTCCCGGGGAGAATTGGTAGAGATCGGGGGCTCTTTTCGTATCCCAGACGTCATGTCTCGCTCCGGGGCCATCTTGCGCGAGGTAGGGACCACCAATCGCACTCATCTCCGCGACTATGAGGAGGCCATCAACGAAAACACAGCCCTCCTCATGAAGGTCCATAAGAGCAATTTTGCCCTGGTGGGCTTTACCAAAGAGGTCTCTGAAAAAGAACTGGTTGAACTTGGCCGCCGTTACGGCCTTCCAGTGATCGAGGACCTAGGAAGCGGTTGTTTTATAGATTTCTCCAAATACGGCTTGCTTAAAGAACCCACGGTCCAAGAAACCCTGGCTGCCGGTCTTGACGTGGTTACCTTCTCGGGAGACAAGCTCCTTGGCGGGCCTCAGGCTGGGTTGATCCTGGGTCGAAGGGAATTGATCGACCAAATCAAAAGAAATCCGATGAACCGGGCGGTACGGATCGACAAGCTCACCTTGGCCGCCCTTGAGGCCACCTTAAGGCTTTATCGAGACCTAGATCAAGCCGTGGAACATATTCCGACTTTGGCCTTAATCACCATGTCCCCCAAAGAGATTCGCCTAAAGGCCAAACGCTTGGTCTCCTATCTTCGAAAGGAAGACCTTTCTGGAGCGAAGTTTGAAATCCGGGAGACGATTTCCCGGGTGGGGGGAGGGGCCCTGCCTTTGGCCAGCCCCAAGTCCTATGCCGTGGTCATTGAGTCGGAGAGATATTCCGCCGCTAAGGTCGAACGTCTCTTGCGGCAAAACGAGCCGCCGATAATCTCTCGGGTGGAAGAAGATAAAGTTTTTCTTGACATGCGCACGGTTTTGCCCGATGAAATCCCCGAAATAGCCGCGGCCTTGGCCAAGATCTTTGCCCCTTGAGGTGGTGATGGACGGAATCTCCATCGAGGTCTTAAAAAGATTGTTGCCCCTTTTGGAACAGTCTTTGGCCCCTATTTTACCGGTAAGTTTCAAGCTCAAAGAGGAGGGAGATGATCTCCCCTTAGAGTTTAGAGGCCATTATTTGGGCAATTTGGTCCTCTCATCGGATGGTCTCTCCCAGGAGGAACTTTCGCGGTGGAGACCGACGGTCTTGGCCCTGGCCCATGAGCTCCTGAATCGCTTACTAAATGAAAATCTAATAGATGGTCTGCCTGGGCCACGGGTTTTGGAAAGCGATCTCAAGCAACGGGAATTTTCCGGCCTCTTGGTCAAAGGGCCACGCCCAAAGGGGGAAAGACTTTATGCCCTGTCTCCGGGGCTCTATTTTTTGCCTGAAGAAGAGGTCAGGCCTAGAGAGTTTTTGTACCCCCTCTGGGCCAAGGGCGAGGATTTTACCGCGGTCTCGGTAAAGTTCTCCTCCCCCGAAGACCTAAATCAAGCAGGAGATCTAATCTGGCTGGCCGAGGCCTTTGGTTTTACCTGGCTCTCTGGTAGGGCCTTAAAGTATCTGGCTGAAGAATGGGCCTTTTCAGAGTTGGACAAGATTAAAAAAGGCCTTTTTCCGTTGGTGGCTGCCGCTGAAAAGCATAGACTTTTGGTCCTAGCCGAAGGACCGGAGGAAGCCCTTCTTTATTTGGCCGGGCAGGCCATAGCCCGATACGAGATCAATTCGACCAAAGGGCTCTTTGTCCTTGATCTTCCCGTGGAAGAAGCCCTTTCTTTGCTCGAAGAATGGGGGCTTTTGGCCGGGGTCTATCCCGGTGGGGAGGCCCTTCCACCCTTGGGGGCGGTATGGGCGGCCTTTGAACATGGAAGACGGCTTAAAACCCCTCAGGCCATGGTCTTTTCTGGGTTTACTTATCATGTGGCCGGGGATCTCTATGCCGACCTCGGTGACCTAGGGGCAGCCTTAAAGGCCTATCTCCTCGGAAAACAGGGCACAGTCCAGCCGGTGGATCTTTTAAACAGCCTAGCGGTGATCATGATCCAATTGGGTAGACGCAAAGAGGCCCGTAAATTTTTGGAAGAGGCCATTTCTCTTTCTCCAAAAGACCCTGTCTTATACTACAATTTGGGCCTTTTCCTTCGAGAAGAAGGTCATCCAGAGGCCGAGGCCTATTTTCAAAAGGCCTATTCCCTGGCCCCAAAAGAAGAAATCTTTGCCCTGGCCTGGGCCAAGAGTTTGGCCAAAAAGGCCCAATGGACAAAGGTGAAAGAGGTACTTTCCGGGCGTAAACTCTCGGCTAAGGGGCTTTTCCTATTGGCCGAGGCCTGCTATCAACTTGGACAATTAAAAGAGGCCTTTTCTCTCTTTAAAGACGTGGCTAGATTAGAACCGAGGAACGCCAAGGCCTTGGCCTATTTGGCCCTTCTCTTTGCCAAACTCGAAGGGGAGAAAGAAGTGGCCCAAAGTTTGGCCAAACAGGCCAGAGGGCTAGATCCCCAAGGGGTGAGCGATCTTTTGGATTCCTTAGAAGAATTCCCTAAGGAGGATGACCATTAAACTCACTGTCTTGGGTTCGGGAACAGGTTGGCCGAGGCTTGAACGAGGGGCCCCTGGGTATCTCTTACAAGTGGCCGGTGAAAACATTCTCCTTGATATGGGCCCGGGGACTATCTACCGCCTGCTTAAGGCCGGTGTCCAGATCTCAGAGATAGACGGGATCTTTCTCTCTCATTTTCATCCGGATCACGTCACGGACTTGATCCCTTTCTTTTTTGCCACGCGCTATGCCCTGGGTTATAAACGGGAAAGGCCCTTTTGGCTCATTGCCGGAGAAGGTTTTTCTCGATTTCACCAAGGCCTGCGCCAGGCCTTTGGCCACTGGGTCGATCCCCCGGAGGGTCTTTTACAACTCCAGGAACTCTCCACCAAATATCCGAGTGCCCTCCTCATGCCGCCGCTTGAAATACGTTCGGCCCCGGTCGTCCATAACCCTGAAAGTCTGGCCTATCGAATCGAGTATCAAGGGAAAAGTTTGGTCTATTCTGGAGATACAGACTATGCTCCTTCTTTGGTGGATCTGGCTAAGGAGGCGGACCTCCTCATCCTTGAGTGTGCGGCTCCAGAAGGGGCCAAGGTCCCAGGACATCTCACTCCCTCCCTTGCCGGACGAATAGCCGGAGAGGCCCGGGTAAAAAGACTTCTGCTCACCCATTTCTATCCCCCCTGCGACGAAGCAGACCTCATAGGCCCTTGTTCTTCCCATTTCGCCGGGGAGATCCTCTTGGCCGAAGATTTTTTGACCATTGAGCTTTAGGTTGAACGTGGCCCCATGGGGTCCATTTACAAGCCCCTGATCAATGTCTAACTTCAAGGACAAAGGTTAAGGAGGGGCCTATGAAAGAGGCCATGTTATATCGGAAATTAGAAGGTGGTGTGGTGGAATGTGGGCTGTGTAATCATCGGTGTCAAATAAAGCCGGATAAATTTGGGATTTGTCGGGTGCGTTTCAACCGTAATGGCACGCTCTATACCTTGGTCTATGGAAAGATCATCGCCCAACACGTGGACCCGATCGAGAAAAAGCCCCTTTTCCACTTTTTACCCGGCTCACGGAGCCTTTCCATCGGCACCGTGGGGTGTAATTTTCAGTGTGATTTTTGCCAGAACTTTGAGATCTCCCAGTATCCAAAGATAGAAGGTCGTGTGGTTGGCGAAGATACCTCTGCCGAGGCCGTGGTCCAAGCGGCCCTGACCACGCGTTCACAAAGCATTTCCTACACCTATAATGAACCCACGGTCTTTTTTGAGTTTGCCTATGATTGCGCCAAATTAGCCGTAAAACACGGCCTTAAAAACGTCTTCGTCTCCAACGGCTATATGACCACCGAGGCCTTGGATACCATATATCCCCATCTCCATGCGGCTAACATCGACCTTAAGGCCTTTCGGGAGGAGTTTTACCGCAAACATTGTAAGGCCAGGTTGGCCCCGGTCCTTGAAACTTTGAAGCACTTAAAGAAACAGGGGGTCTGGTTAGAGGTAACCACTTTGATTATTCCCGGAGAAAACGATGATCCAGAGGAATTGAGAGAGATTGCCCAGTTTATTCGCGACGAACTCGGGGCTGAGACTCCCTGGCACGTAACGCGCTTTTATCCTCGTTTCCAATTATTGACCAGGCCGGCCACCCCGGTCGAAACCCTGAGGATGGCCTATAAGATCGGCAAGGAGGCTGGTCTAAAGTATGTCTACACCGGGAATGTCCCGGGAGAAGACGGGGAGAAGACCTTTTGTTGGAATTGCGGAGAGCTCCTGATTGACCGATACGGCTTTGGGATAATGAGCTTTCGCCTAACCGATGAAGGGACCTGTCCAAAATGCGGGGCAAAGATCGATGGAGTATGGGAATAAGGAGATAATCCTCCTTGATCACGGAAGCGGCGGTCGGGCCACCTATGAACTTTTAAATCGGATCTTCAGGCCTCATTTAAAAGAAGTCCTCCTCTTAGATAGCGCTGTCCTTGAGTTTGATCACTCTGGACGTCTGGCCTTTACCACCGATAGCTTTGTGGTCTCGCCTATCTTTTTCCCCGGGGGTGATATAGGATCCTTGGCTGTCCATGGCACGGTAAACGATCTGGCCATGGTTGGGGCCAAGCCCCTTTATCTTTCGGTGGGTTTTATCTTGGAGGAGGGTTTTTCACTGACAGAACTGGAAAAGATCGTCATTTCTTTGGCCCAGGCGGCCAAGGAGGCCGGGGTCAAGGTGGTTTGTGGAGACACCAAGGTCGTTCCCCGGGGTAAGGGGGACAAGGTCTATCTCAATACCACCGGGGTAGGGGTGATTCCTCCGGGAGTAGAACTCCTTCCCCAGCAGATTAGGCCAGGAGACGAGGTCCTTGTCTCAGGCCCGGTGGGAGACCATGGCCTGGCTGTGCTTTCGGCCAGGGAAGGGCTTGGGCTTTCAGGTCTTAAGAGCGATTCCCAACCACTGAATCGTCTGGTTCAAGCCCTGATTGAGACCCTGGGGCCCAAACTACATGCCCTTCGGGATCCGACGCGCGGGGGTTTGGCCACCACTTTGAACGAATTGGCCGCAGAGGCTGGAGTGGAGATCCTGCTTGATGAGGCCCGCATCCCGGTGCGGGAGGAGGTACGGGCCGGAAGCGATATTCTTGGCCTTGATCCCCTTTATCTTGCCTGTGAAGGCCGGTTGGTGGCCTTTGTAGAAAAGGGCACCGGTGAGGAGGCCCTTTCGGTCTTTCGAGACTATCCAGAAGGACAGGGGGCCTCTATTATTGGGCAGGTGGTCTCTACTGGCTCAAAACCAAGGGTTGTTCTCAAGACCATCTTTGGTGGTGAACGCCTTCTACCCATGCTTTCCGGCGAACCTCTGCCTCGGATTTGTTAGATCCCTCTTGTCATTTGGTCGCTCTTGGAGTAGGGAAAACCCTCACGTAGGAGGTCTGTTCCGGTTTTTTTCTTTGTAAGGGACGGATCTTCGGCCATCAATCGGAAAGGGGAGAAAGGGTATGAAAGAGATGACCCCTGAGGAACAACTGGAATACCTTCGTCGAGGCACGGTGGAGATCATTGAAGAAGAGGAGCTGCTGGCCAAGCTCAAACGCGCCCAAGAGACCGGTCGCCCCCTGCGAGTCAAGGCAGGCTTTGATCCTACGGCCCCGGATCTACATTTGGGACACACCGTGCTTATCCGCAAGATGCGTCATTTTCAAGACCTGGGGCATGAGGTCTATTTTTTGATTGGGGATTTTACGGCCATGATCGGTGATCCTTCCGGGCGTTCAGATACCAGGCCTCCGCTGACCAAAGACGAAGTCCTTGAAAACGCCAAGACCTATGCCAACCAAGTCTTCAAGATACTGGATGCCCAAAAGACCAAAGTGGTCTTCAACAGTGAATGGATGTCCAGATTTAGGGCCGAAGATTTCATCCGACTTTGCGGCAAATATACCGTGGCCCGTATGCTTGAGCGTGAAGATTTTAAGAAACGCTTTGAAAACCAGCGCCCCATCGGCATTCACGAATTGATCTATCCCTTGATCCAGGCCTATGATTCCGTGGCCCTGGAGGCCGATGTAGAGTTAGGCGGGACCGATCAGCGCTTTAACCTCCTTGTAGGGCGTGAGATTCAGCGTGAATATGGTCAGGAGCCGCAGGTGATCATCACTGTACCCATCTTGGAAGGGCTTGATGGGGTGCAGAAGATGAGCAAATCCCTGGGTAATTACGTCGGGATCACCGAGCCCCCGCAAGAGATGTTTGGCAAACTCATGTCGATCAGCGACGAACTCATGTGGCGCTATTATGAATTATTAACGGATATCCCTTTGGAGGAGATCGAGCGCCTTAAGCAGGCGGTGGCCGAAGGGCGTGAACACCCCAAAGAGGTCAAGAAACGCCTGGCTATGGAGATTGTTGCCCGGTATCACTCGCTGGAAGCGGCGCAAAAGGCCGCCGAGGAGTTTGAAAAGGTCTTTGCTAAAGGCGGTGTACCAGAAGACATCCCCACCGTGGAAACCGCCGAAGAAAAGATTTGGCTCCCGCGCTTCCTCAAGGATCACGGTCTGGTAAAAAGCACCTCTGAGGGCAAACGCCTGGTGGCCCAAGGGGCTATCCAGCTAGATGGCAAGAAATTACGGGAAGAAGAGGTCTGCCTTTCTCCCGGTGAACACGTCTTCCGCATAGGGAAAAAACGTTTTCTCCGGGTGATCAGAGGCAAGTAACTACGGATCCTTATTGGAAAATCCAGCCCATTTTTCCTGCTTTTTATCTCTCAGGACTTGTCTTTTCAAAGAGCTTGGGCTAAGAGCAAGTCGAAAAGGATTATTGGAAAAGGAGGACTCTAAGGGAGGTTCGTATGGATTGGCGACGAAAAGATTACTTGGCCCGGGAAGATATAGAAGCCCTTCAATTACGCCGTTTAAAAGAGGTGGTCGAAAGGGTCTACCACCTGGTCCCTTTTTACCGGCAAAAGTTCGATGAGATCGGCCTAAAACCCAAGCATATAAGATCTTTAGATGACCTAAAAAATCTACCCTTTACCGTGAAACAGGACCTGCGTGATCATTATCCCTTTGGCCTTTTTGCTGTGCCGTTGGATCAAATCGTCCGTATCCATTCTTCTTCAGGGACCACAGGCAAACCAACGGTGGTCGGTTATACCGCCCACGATATGCAAGTCTGGACCGAGGTTATGTGTCGGACCTTTGCCATGGCCAAGGTCGGCCCAGGAGACGTGGTCCATAATGCCTATGGTTATGGGCTCTTTACCGGGGGCCTAGGTTTTCACTACGGGGCCGAGGCCTTGGGAGCGGCGGTGGTTCCTTCAAGTGTAGGTTTTACCAAACGCCAACTCATGCTTATGCGAGACTTCGGGGCCACGGTCCTCTGTTGTACTCCTTCCTATGCCTTACATTTGGCGGAAGTAGCCCAGGAAGATGGCTTAGATCCTCAGAAAGACTTCAAGCTTCGAGCCGGGTTCTTTGGGGCTGAGCCTACTTCCAAGGGCCTGCGAGAGACGGTGGCCAAGGTTTGGGGGATTACCTATATTGAATGTTACGGCCTTTCAGAGATCATCGGCCCGGGGGTGGCGGCCAGTTGCGAACACGACGAACTTCACATCTTTGAAGATCACTTTTTGCCGGAGGTCATCAACCCGGAGACCGGAGAAGTCTTGCCCGAAGGGGAAGAAGGAGAGCTGGTCTTTACCACTCTTACCAAACAGGGGCTTCCGCTTATTCGTTATCGTACCAGGGATATCGCCACCCTTTACAAGGCCCCGTGTAAGTGTGGGCGTACGGTCATTCGAATGGGCCGTGTGGTAGGACGCAGCGACGATATGCTCATCGTAAGCGGTGTCAACGTCTTTCCTTCTCAGGTGGAACATGTCCTTACCCAGGTCGAAGGGCTTACCCCGAACTACGTCATTGTGTTGGATAAGAGGGGTGTACTTGATGTGCTGGAGGTCTGGGTAGAGGTTGATGAACGCGTCTTTACCGGTGATATCGGGGCCCTAGAGAATTTAAAGCGCAAGCTTGAAGAAGAACTAGCCAATGCCCTTTTCTTGCGGGCCAGGGTCAAGCTGGTGGAACCCAAGACCCTCGAACGGTCTATGGGTAAGGCCAAGCGAGTAGTGGATCGTCGTGAATTAGAAAATTTTAAATAAGGAGGCCAAGATGCGTGCCAAATATGGGATCAAGCAGCTTTCTATATTTCTTGAGAACCGCAAAGGCCGGCTACGGGAGGTCACTCAAGTATTAGCAGAGGCCAACGTTAATATTCGTGCCCTGGCTCTGGCGGAAAGTGCCGAATTTGGCATCCTTCGTCTGGTAGTAGACAATCCCGAAAAGGCCCGAAGTGTACTCTCTTCTTCCGGGTTTACGGTCAAAGAGCAAGAGGTCTTTGCCGTAGAGGTCCCCGATAGACCCGGTGGTTTTTACCAGGTAGTGAAGCTTCTGGCCGATGCTGATATCAATATCGATTATACCTATGCCTTTGTGGGTGGAAAGGATAAGGCCATCCTCATTTTTAAGGTGCCCGATGACTTACTTGATAAGGCCCTTGAGGTAATCAGCCAAGGAGGCCTGAAACTGGTAGAACCTCTTTTCTTTTACAGTTCTTAAGGTTTATCCATCATTAAGAAGAGATGATTTTGCGGGTGAAGAGTAGGTAGCCGGTGTGGCCGACCATGCGGTCTTCCGGGCGGAGACGTTCGGGGTTGGTCTTATAGAAACGGATCATTAATTCCAAGACCTCGGTCTTGACAAAGGGAAGCCTTTCCAAATGCTTTAAGGTTTCGCTCACTTGATTGGTAGTGGGTAACAAGATACCCAGAGGGGCCCCGCCTTTTAAAGCCCTCCAAGCAGGTTCAAGTAGATCCCAAGGGGTCTTTAGATCCAGAAACAAGGCATCTACCTCTTCCTCTTCGTCGAACCCGTCCTTGGCCTCACCTTTAAAAACAATGCGATCTTCAAGCCCAAGGCGCCTTACATTTTCGAGGGCCACTTTTTGAAACCGGGCCTCTTTTTCGTAGGTGATCACCCGGCCTGTCTCACCTACGGCCTGGGCCAGGGCCAGAAGGAGGCTCCCTGACCCAGTACCGCACTCAAGGATCACTTTGCCTGGCCCTACATCTAACTTGAGGAGGATATAGCCAATATCTTTGGGATAGATGATCTGGGTGGCTCGTTTGATCTTCATCAGGTGGTCGCAAAGGGTAGGGCGCAGGGCAAAACACACCTCTCCCCTCTTGCCTTTTAGGCTAGCCCCCCAGGGCTGGCCGAGGAGGAGAGAGAGGTCAAAATGGTCTTTATGGGTCTGGAAACTTCGCTCCCCGGCCTCGACCAGATAGGTCTTGCCCTCCGGTGTACAAAGGAGGACCAAGTCTCCAGCCTGAATACAATCCTTCATTATTCCCCGGCTTCAAAGAAGGCCTTATAGGCTCGATAGGTCATATAAAGGTCACCCTTGTGGCAAATCTCAAAGGGTGAGTGCATGGAAAGGACCGGAGGACCTAGATCGACGATATCCATGCCGTAGTAGGCCAAATACTTGGCCACTGTGCCACCACCGCCTTCGTCTATCTTGCCGCAAGAAGCCGCCTGCCAGACTACGCCAGCCTGGTTGAGGATCTTCCTTAGCCAGCCGACATACTCGGCATGGGCATCGTTGGCCTCGTATTTGCCACGGTGCCCGGTATATTTGGTAAGGACCACTCCATGGCCCATCCGGGCATCGTTTAGTTTCTCGTGTACCTCAAGATAAAAGGGATCAATGCCAGCGGTGACATCCCCGGAGATGGCCTTGGTCTTGAAGAACATTTCTAGCACGGTGTCGGCGGAGATTGGCACCCCAACGGACCTGAGCAAATCATAGTAAAGCTTCTCAAGCAGACGGCTCTTGGCTCCGGTGTTGCCATCAGAGCCGATCTCCTCTTTGTCTAAAAATAAGGCCACACAGGTATACTCCGGGGCTTCGAGATTGAGGATGGCGGCCAGGGCGGTGAAGGCACAGATGCGATCGTCCTGGCCGTAGCCACCGATAAAGGCCCGATCAAGCCCTACTTCCCGCGCTGGGCCGGCAGGAACAACCTCAAGCTCGGCACTGATGAAGTCTTCTTCTGTGAGTCCATAGCGGTCATGGAGGAGCTTCAAGATTCCGAGTTTGACCCGTTCCTTTTCTTCCTCTTTATCCCCAATGGGAATACCGCCAAAGAGGACGTTTAATTTCTCTCCAGGGATGGCCTCAAAGACTTTCTTATCTCCCTGGACCTTACGGGCCAGGTGGGGCAGGAGGTCACAGATGGTAAGCACCGGGTCTTCTGGGTCTTCACCGATCTCGATCTCCACCACCGTTCCATCACCCTTGACCACTACCCCATGCAAGGCCAAGGGCATGGCTACCCAGTGATATTTTTTGATCCCGCCGTAGTAATGGGTCTTGAGGTAGGCCATTTCAAATTCTTCCAGCAGAGGGTGAAGCTTAAGGTCCAGACGCGGGCTATCGATATGGGCGGCGATGAGACGTACGCCGTGATAAGCCGGCTTGCGGCCAGCCACTACCGCCGCCAGGGTCTTCCCGCGAAAGACCTTATAGAACCGACCCGGGCCTTCGGGTTGAAACCCCCGTTTTTCTAAAAGATCGATCATGACCTTTACGCATTTGCGTTCGGTCTTGGCCTGGCTTAAGAATTCACGATAGTCCTTGGCCAGGATCTCCAAGGCGTTTTTTTCGTCTTCGGCCAACTTGTCCCACACATGAGGGGAGTGATAAGAAAGCCTTTCCTTGAGCTCCTTGAGGTCTTCACTCATGGTCTACCTCCTTAGGACTTGCCTAAAAAGACCTTGATCAGAGAGCTTAAGCCATTTTGGTCCCCTCGGGAAGGGAGTCTCCTCGGGGTGGGGGCAAATTCCACCGAAGGTTGCTGACGAACCGGCTGTGGAAAGAGGCTCATGAGCTGATAGACCTCGGTGGGCATATCTTTACGCACCGGAAGCCCCAGGCGCTGGGCCTCATCAAAGGTGATGGGGTAATCATGGGTCCAGCGTCCTTGAGACAAGATCTCGGCCAATTCTTCTACCTTCTCCGGCGGATATTTGCCTTCTAGTAGTTCTTTCAGGTTTTGTTTCATCTGACGCAGGGCCTTTTCCGCTACGTCAGCCATGATCAAGGTCTGGTCATCGATATGCTCAATGGGTTTTTGTTGGACGACCTTGACCAAAGAGGCCGCCGGGGATTGCCCAAGCTGGGGATCGACCGGGCCTAAGACCGCGTGTTCATCCATGACGATCTCGTCTGCCGCAAGAGCAATCAAGGTCCCCCCGCTCATGGCGTAATGCGGTACAAAGGCGGTGACCTTGGCCTTGTGGCGCTTAACCGCCCGGGCAATCTGGAGGGCAGCAAGCACTAGCCCGCCGGGGGTATGTAAAATGATGTCAATCGGGACCTCGGGGTCGGTGAGATGGATGGCGCGGATGACCTGTTCAGAATCATTGATGTCAATAAAACGCATGATCGGAAAACCAAAGAAACTCATGGTTTCCTGGCGATGGACCAAGAGGATGACCCGTGAATTTCGTTTTTGTTCCAGTTTGGCAATCATCCGTTGCCTGGCAGCCTCCAGGAAGCGCTGACGTAAGATGGGCTGTAAGGTCATCAAGATGAAAAATAGCCAGAAAATATCAAAACCAGTCATGGTCTCCCTCCTAACGATTGTTTTTTTCACCGATGGAGAAAAAGATTCCCCAAGGGACCTCTTCGTCTCGATAATACCGGCGTCGGCGACAGAAGAGCCGGTGGGTAAAGAGCCCGGTGATAAATCCCCCGACATGGGCCCACCAGGCCACGCCGCCGATGGTACCATGCACCACCGAAAGCGTTCCGCTAAAGACCTGCATCAGGTACCAAATACCGATATAGAGGATGGCCGGCATCTCAAAAAAGAAGGGGAAGAAAAAGATTGGGATCATGACGATCACCCGGGCAAAGGGGAAGAGGGCATAATAGGCCCCGAGCACCCCGGAAATAGCCCCCGAGGCCCCGATTACCGGCACCGTAGAATGAGGATGCATCCAGACATGGAATATCTCTGCCGCCAAACCGCAAAGAAGATAGAAGACCAGGAAACGCAGGTGTCCCATGCGGTCTTCCACATTGTCACCAAAGATCCACAAGGTCCACATGTTGCCGATCAGATGGATCCAGCCTCCGTGGAGGAACATGGCCGTAAAGAAGGCCAAATAATGAAGGCCGGGAATGCTATGGGTCAGTGACCAATAAGGGTGGGTATATCGAGCCGGGACCACACCGAGATAAAAGGTAAGCTTTTCAAGCACCCCCGGAGGCAGGGAGAGCTCGAGTAAAAAGACGGCCACATTGATCAAGATAAGACCAAAGGTCACTATAGGAACGCTTCGACGCGGGACTATGTCTTGAATAGGTATCATCCTAGAGCTCCTATGGCTTCACCCCGGACTTTTTTACGCATGGCAAGGCTTTCTTCGACCAGTTTCTCAAACTCTTCGGCCTGAATCAGGCCAAACTTCATCCCTTTAGGCCAGGGAGAAAGTACGGAAGGAAGCCTTTTGCACGGAGAAAAATCCCTCCTTTCTGCCTCACGGAAAAGGCCTTCTCGCCCATCATCGGCAAAGACCACGGCCAGACAGGCGATGACATAGGCCTGTGGGGCCAGGCAGTAAAACTCCGCTGCCCGCAGGGCATAGCGATTACCGTTAAACGAGACGGCTCCGCCGGAGGCCTCTTTGACTAACTCAAAGGCCTGGACATCGGTGATGCTGTCTCCCACATAGAGGACCTCTTCGGCAGAAAAGCCTGTGGCCGAAAGACTTTCTTGCACAGCCCGGGCCTTTTCTTGGCCTCCGATGGGGTTTACCTCTTCAAGAAAACGTCCGCTCTCAAGCTCGGGAATTATTTTCCAAAAGATTTCTTCTAATCTGAGGACCACTCTTTGACTCTCTGGGGGAAGATCATCGAGGCCTTTGGCCCCTTCTGGCCATTCGATCATCGGCAGGGTGGCTATTTCTTGCGCCAGCTCTCTTAAAAGCCTTTCTTCCGCCCCACGAGGTCGGTGGCGATCAAAGTCCACCTCGGTGCAAAAGACATTGGTCATCGGAAAATCGGTGATCTCGCACAAGGCCTCTAAATAAGGCTGATAACTGGTACTGATAATGAAGGTAGGCAAAAGACTCTGGGCCAGGCGTAACAACTCGGCGGCCCCGGGGAGGACCTTGATGGTCTTTCTTGAAAAATCCCGCACCAACTCGTTGCTTACCCCAAAGGCGGAGAGGAAGGGCAGGATGAGCTTCAACGTATCGCCGGCCTTATATCCCGGGCGCCTTTCTACGTCTGCCAAGTAGTCATCATATTTGGAGATCAGGGCAAAGAACTTGTCCCCTTGGGGGATAAAGGCTTCACATAATTCAAAGGCGTTGTCATTTAAGGTCAAAGGCCCTTCGCAATCCAGATTGAGTTGTGGCATGGCCTCCCCCCTTGCGCAAAATATCCTTCTTACAAAGGCATAAGATCTATGGTAAAAGATGCAAGATGGCTAAGCCGCCACAACGTCCGTTTTGGGATCTCCTTTTACAAGAATGGCTCCTTAAGGTCGAGCGATTTTTTTATATCGTGGTCGCCCTCTTGATTTTGACGGCCACCGGAATCATCCTCTGGGACGGGGGCCGAACTCTAATGGATGTCCTTTATCAAAAGGCCTTTGCCCCGGGTATCCTCCGGGTGATGGATCGTTTTTTGTTGGCCCTTATGTTCCTTGAGATCCTCCACACGGTTCAGATCGTCTTTGGAGAAGAATATCACCTGGCCTGTATAGAACCCTTTTTAATGGTGGGTATCATTGCCACGGTAAGGCGTCTTTTGATCCTTTCTTTTGAGACTTCTCATGCCGGCGAGGTCCCCATGGACAGACTCCGGTATTATATGTTCGAGATGGTCATCATGGGGGCCTTGATTCTAGCCTTGGTTGGGGCGGTGGTCCTCCTCCGACGTTCAAGGAGGTAGCCATGGAACACGGTGATCGTATCCTAGTCCTTGATTTTGGCTCACAAACCACTCAGCTTATCGCCCGAAGGGTGCGCGAGTTTCAGGTCTACAGTGAAATAAGGCCTTGTACCGCCTCGCTTGAAGAGATAAAGGCCTTCTCCCCCAAGGGGATCATCCTTTCTGGAGGGCCGGCCAGTGTCTACGATCAGGATGCCCCCACCGTCCCCAAGGAACTCTTTGACCTCGGAGTGCCTATCCTCGGTATCTGCTACGGTATGCAGCTCATGGCCCATCTCTTAGGGGGGCGGGTCGAACACAGCGAAAAGCGGGAATATGGTCCGGCGGAGCTGACCATCCTTGATCATTCGGATCTCTTCTACGGACTTGATCCTTCACGCAAGTATCGGGTTTGGATGAGCCACGGAGATCGGGTGGAGGAACTACCTCCGGGTTTTGTCTCCATCGCCGAGAGCGAGAATTCCCCCTATGCCGCCATCAAACACAAAGAAAGACCCCTCTTTGGCGTTCAGTTTCATCCAGAGGTGGTCCATACCGAGATCGGGCGAGAAGTCTTGGCCAATTTTGTCTTGCGTATCGCTAAGGCGATCCCGACCTGGACCATGAAATCCTTTATCGAAAAGACGGTGGAAGAGATCCGCCAGATGGTCGGGGCCGGGGAGAAGGTTATCTGTGCCCTTTCCGGGGGGATCGACTCCACGGTGACCGCCATCTTGGTCCATCGGGCCATCGGTGACCGATTGGTGCCCATCTTTGTGAACAACGGGGTCTTGCGCAAGAACGAAGCAGAGAGCGTCCTTGCCCTTATGTCTTCGCTGGGGCTTAAGGTGCATTATGTCGATGCCTCAGAACGTTTTCTCTCACGACTCAAAGGGGTGGTCGACCCGGAAGAGAAACGACGGATCATCGGCCATACCTTTATTGAGGTCTTTGAGGAAGAGGCCCATAAAGTGGGTGATGTGGCCTATCTTGCCCAAGGGACCCTTTACCCGGATGTGATCGAGAGCGTCTCTTTTAGAGGACCCTCGGCCACCATCAAGTCTCATCACAACGTGGGTGGACTTCCGGAACGAATGAAATTAAAACTCATCGAACCCCTGCGTGAGCTCTTTAAGGACGAAGTCCGGGAGATTGCCAAGGAACTTGGTCTCCCGGAAGACATCGTCTATCGCCAGCCCTTTCCCGGGCCGGGGCTTGCCATTCGTATCCTGGGAGAGGTGACCAAAGACAAGCTTGAGATCCTGCGTGAGGCCGATGCCATTGTCCTTGAAGAGATGAAAAAGAGCGGTTGGTACCGCAGGGTCTGGCAGAGCTTTGCCGTGCTCTTACCCATCAAGACCGTGGGGGTAATGGGTGATTTTCGCACCTATGAATACGTAGTGGCCATTCGTTGTGTGGACAGCGTGGATGCCATGACGGCGGACTGGACCAGACTACCTTATGAACTCCTGGCCAAGATCTCTAATCGAATCATCAATGAGGTCCGCGGCATAAACCGTGTGGTCTATGACATTTCCTCCAAGCCCCCGGCCACCATTGAATGGGAATAGATTAGAGCTTTCCCGAAAGCTCTTTCACCTCTCCGGCCTCCTTCTCCTCCTGGTGCCCAAATTCTTCGGCTCAAAGGCCAAGGTCGTCTTTCTGGCCTTGGCCTGCTCGGTGTCGATCATCGAGTTCCTACGCTTGAAATTCCAGGTGGTGGCCCATCTCTTGGAGAAGGTCTTTGCCAGACTTATGCGTCCTGAGGAACACCAAAGGCTTTCCGGGAGTTTTTATTTCTTCTGGGGTGTGGCCCTTTCTTTTTTCTTTTTTGGGTCTTGGTGTGCCACTTTAGGGCTCTTGGTCCTGGCCATAGCCGATCCCCTGGCCTCGTGTGCGGGGGTGCTCTTTGGTCGGCACCGCTTGCTCCGAAAGAGCCTTGAAGGCACGGCGGTCTTTTTTCTGGTAAGCTCTTCAATCTTCTATCTGGCCGGGCTTCCCCTTAGATCAGCCCTTTTTCTGGCCGTCTTGGCCGCCCTTTTGGAAAACCTTTCCCCGATCAATGACAATCTTCTCCTCCCTCTTGGTGTTTCTGCCCTGTGTCACCTGTTCTAGAAAAATTACCTCTGAAGAGAAAACTGTTATTGATTCTGAGAAAAAGAATCAAATTTACCGGAGAAAGGGGTCTTTTCTAAATATTCGGCCTTTTTTCCTTGACGGATTTTTTGTTTATCTGTTAAAAAAATGCTACAAAACTCCTGAAACTATTCCGGCCTGATTTGTATTTCCAGCGGCGTTTGCCTGCCGCTAATCCATTGAAAAGCGTCTTGAAGTGAAAGCAAAAGGAGGGATAAATGGCGCATAGGACTAACTTTATAACCAGCTTACGACAAATACCGTCCTTGGCGGAAAGGCAGGACTTGAGTGAAGTGGTGGCCAAATATCCCCTGAAGTGTACCCATTACTATTTTAACCTCATCGACCTCTCGGATCCGAATGATCCCTTGGCCCGCATTGTCCTGCCGCATACCGATGAATTAAAGGAGTGGGAGTGGGGGGCCCTTGATCCTTCTAATGAGAAGGCCTACACCGTGCTCGAAGGCCTCCAACATAAATATGATTCCACCGTCCTCCTCTTGGCCAGTAATGTTTGCGCCGGGCTCTGCCGCTACTGTTTTCGTAAACGGCTCTTCCTCGATGGGGGAAGACCTGAGGTCTTGCGCGATATAGACGGTGCCATCCGTTATATAAGACTCCATACCGAGATCACCAACGTCATCCTCTCCGGCGGCGATGCCTTGATGCTTCCCACAGCCAAGTTGAAGGAGTGGATCAGGAGATTGCGGGAGATCCCCCACGTCCAGATCATCCGTCTGGGGACCAAAGTCCCGGCCTATTTCCCGCAGCGCATCACTTCTGACCCAGAGCTCTTGGACCTTATTGCCCAGTACTCCACCCCGGAGAAGAAGATCTATATCATGGCCCATTTTGATCACCCCAGAGAACTGACTGAGGAGGCCCTTGAGGCCTGCCATCGCTTGATCCGGGCCGGGGCCATAGTAGTCAACCAGACCCCGCTTATCCGCGGAGTAAACGACGACCCGCAGGTCTTGGCCGAGCTCTTCCGCAAGCTCTCCTTTGTCGGCGTGGCTCCTTATTATGTCTTCCAGTGCCGACCCACGGTAGGGAATCGGCCCTATGCAGTGCCCATCGAAGAGGGGTATCAAATCTTTGAGACGGCTCGAGGGCTTTGTTCCGGGCTGGCCAAACGGGCCAGGTTCACCATGTCTCACGAACTAGGAAAGATCGAGATCGTGGCCCTCACCGAAGAATACATAGTGTTTAAATTCCACCGAGCGGCGGATAACCGCAACACCGGAAAGGTCTTGGTCTACCATCGTAACCCCGAGGCCTATTGGCTCGACGACTACGTTGAAGAGATCGCCGCTCATCCCCTGGAGACCGAACTCTTTGCTCCAACGGTCTACGTCTAGCTCTTAGAGCGGCTCATCTCCTTAAATTTGGAGAGGAAGACCATGGGGATGAGCCCCAAGGTAATGGCTCCAGAGACAAAGAGAGGTACACCGTAGCCGTAGCGGGCGCCCAGGGGGCCGAAGATAAGGGAGCCGGTGAAGCTCCCCAGCATGATAGAGAGGGTGATCAGGCCACTGTTTCCACCAATGCGCTCGACCCGAAAAAGCTTGGCAATCCCTACATAGGAAAGGACCATGATGGTCCCGTCTCCCAGGCCATGAAGGAGCCTGAAGGCCAGGCTGATGGGGAGTTTCTCGATGACCATACCCATGTGGCCCACTCCGGAACAAAAGAGCCCCAGGGCCGCCAGGCGATAAAGATTGGTTCCGGCCTCTAGGGAAAAGCCCCCGATCACCGAGGCCAGGCCGACCATGGCAAATTCCGCTGACATATAAAAGCCCATACCCTTTAGGGAAAGACCGAGGTTTTCCCGCAGGAAGAGCCCGTAGCTGGTAAATTCAGCCCCCCAATGGAGATAAAAGAGGTAGAGCCAGAGGGCAAAGAGGATGACCCTCGGGTTTCGGAAGTCATCCCAATAGGTCTTGAGCCCGAACTTTACCGGGATAGTGGGTGGGAGGACAAACCAACTGAATGACATGAGTAGATAAAGGAGCCCCAACAACTTCAAGGTGTAGACGAAATCAAGGTGCTG
>CAZROA010000044.1:0-3745 GCA_964601575.1 uncultured Thermodesulfobacteriota bacterium | reverse complement strand
ACCCGCCAGATGGCCCGCGGAGGCTTGGAGTCCCTACTCTCTCAGGTCAAGGAGGTAGACGGTATCAAGGTCCTTGTTGCTCAAGTGGAGGCCAGGGACGCCAAGACCCTTCGGGAGATGGGTGACTTCCTACGAGATCGTCTGGGGTCCGGGGTGGTCATCCTCGGGGCGGCGGGAGACGGCAAGGCCCAACTCTTGGCCATGGTTACTAAAGACCTTGCCGGCAAGATCCACGCCGGAAAGATCATCGGCGAGCTTGCCGGGATGATCGGTGGCCGGGGTGGCGGGCGTCCGGATATGGCTCAAGGTGGAGGCCCAAAGGCCAAAGACCTTCCCAAGGCCTTAGAAGCGGCTTTTGAAGTGGTGAAGAAGGTCATTACTTAGCGAAGACGTCTTTTGAGTTTAGGGGAGGCGCGAAAGATAACGATCTTTTGGGAAGGGATTTCAAAGATTTGGCCGGTGCGAAAATGGCGGGCCTTTTGGCGTCTTTCCCGGACTTCAAACCGCCCAAAGCCTGAAATACTAACGCTTTCTCCGCGGCTTAAGGCCTCTTCTATAAAGTCCAAAATGGCCTCAAGGCCTTCTCTTACTAGGGCTCTAGAGACCTTCCTTGATTTGTATTCAGCCGATAGCCGACGATAAATGGCTTCGAGGAGTTTTTTACGGGTGAGAGACATCTCAAAAGATGGGCAGGCGCTAAAAAGCGCCTGCCGTTTTATTTAGAGCCAGGGTTTACCCACCGGTAGCTTTATCCCTGCCTCGGCATACACCACATGGGCCATGAGATACCAGGCCAGCAAGGCGCAGACAATGAGATCCCAGGCGGCAAAGGTCCCCATGGCCTTGTTTCCAGCCAATTCTTTGAAATCAAGCCCGATGAACCCGAGCAAAAGGGTGAGGAAGATCAAGGCCAAGACCGTGCTGTGTCTCATAGAAGCGATGAAAAGGATAAAGGTAAAAAACGTCCAGCAAAGTAAGAAGAAGCCAAGGTCTTTAGAGGTCAGTTTTAAGACCGGGTAAACCTTGACTAATTCTGGATTAGTACCAAAGATTAAGTAAAAACAAAGAGCGATCCAGAAGGCACCGTAACCGCTGAAGGCACAGAAACCGAAGTTGTTCCCCGTCCTAAACTCAAGCAAACCAGCGATGAGTTGCGCTGTACCACCGAAACACAAGCCTAACCACAGCACCGGACCGATACCGATCCACCCTAGGTTGTGAAACTGGAGGATCAAGGTGGTCATACCGAAACCGCCTAAGCCCACCACTGCCGGGTTACCAAGTTTGATTTCACTCATAGCCACCTCCTTTTAAGAGTTTTTAGTTTAAAATTTTTATTTTTAACTTGTTTTCGGCATGGAATAACCCTTTATCAGGGAAAACCTTTTTCTTTGGTTTGAAAAAGAACGGGAAGGGGCTCAATAGCCCCTTCCGGATTATTTGTTCTTCAACAGCTCTTCGCGACCTTTGATCAACTCGTCGATGACCGAAGGATCAGCGAGAGTAGTGGTATCACCGAGATCCTCGTATTGTCCGGTCGCAATCTTACGCAGGATACGACGCATGATCTTACCGCTTCTGGTCTTGGGCAAGCCGGTTACGAATTGGAGATATTCCGGTGTCGCAATAGGTCCGATGACCTTACGGACATGCTGGACCAACTCTTTTTTGAGGTCCTCAGAAGGTTCATAACCTTCTTTAAGGATGACGAAGGCATAGATGGTTTCACCCTTGATCTCATGAGGCACGCCGATGACCGCGGCCTCGGCCACCGCTGGGTGAGCCACCAGGGCAGACTCTAGTTCCATGGTGCCTAAACGGTGACCGGAGACATTGATCACGTCGTCCAAACGGCCCATGATCCAGTAGTAACCATCTTCGTCCTTACGAGCCCCGTCTCCGGTGTAGTAATAACCCGGGAAACGGCTGAAATAGACCTCTTTGAAACGTTCGGGGTCACCCCATACTCCGCGGAGCATACCCGGCCAGGCTCGTTTGATGCACAGATGGCCACCTTCATTTACTTCAGCCGGGGTACCGTCATCCTTGAAGATGATCGGTTCAATGCCCGGGAGAGGGACGGTCGCCGAACCGGGCTTTTGAGGGATGGCATAAGGTAGGGGTGAAATGAGGAAGCCACCGGTCTCAGTCTGCCACCAGGTATCTACAATGGGGCAGCGACTGCGACCGACGTGTTTGTGGTACCAAAGCCAGGCCTCGGGGTTGATGGGTTCACCCACCGTACCCAAGACCCGGAGGGAAGAGAGGTTATACTTATGAGGCCACTCATCCCCTTCACGCATCAGAGCCCGGATGACCGTAGGCGCGGTGTAGAAAAGGGTCACCTTGTAGCGCTCACAGAGTTCCCAAAAACGCCCTGGATGGGGATAAGTGGGGACACCCTCATACATAATTTCCGTGGCCCCTAGGGTTAGGGGGCCATAGACGATATAGGAATGCCCGGTGATCCAGCCGATGTCAGCGGTGCACCAGAAAATGTCTTCAGGCCGCAAGTCAAAGACCCACTGGAGGGTATGGGCGGTATAGACTAGATAGCCACCGGTGGTATGGAAGACTCCTTTCGGTCTACCAGTCGAACCGGAGGTATAGAGGATAAAAAGGATGTCTTCGGCATCCATTTCTTCATAGTCACACCAGTCAGAGATGTCTTCGGCATTGATGGCTTCGTGGTACCAGATATCGCGGCCTTCCTCCCAATTGATATCTATACCCAAACGTTTGACCACGATGCACTTCTCTACGGTCGGGCATTCTTTAAGGGCCAGGTCGGCATTTTTCTTGAGTTCGATCTTGCGTCCGGCACGCCAGCAGCCATCGGTGGTGATCAACAACTTGGCCTCACAGTCCTGGATACGGGTCTTTAGACTCTCGGCGGAAAAGCCACCGAAGACCACGCTATGAATGGCCCCGATCCTGGCACAAGCCAGCATGACGATCGGGAGTTCGGGGATCATAGGGAGATAGACCGCCACCCGATCGCCCTTTTTGATGCCGATCTTTTTGAGTACGTTGGCAAAGCGGCACACCTCTCGGTGGAGCATCTGATAGGTGTAAACCCGGACCTCCTCGTCTGGCTCGCCTTGCCAGATGATGGCCGCTTTGTTCTTGGTCTCATCGGTGAGATGGCGATCAAGGCAATTGTAGCAGGCGTTTAGTTTCCCACCCTCGAAGAAGCGAATTTCCGGTTTGTGGAAATCAAAATAACAGGTTCGATCCCAGAGTTTGAACCAGGTTACCAATTCTTTGGCCCGCTCACTCCAAAAACCATCGGGATCTTCAAGAGAATAACGATAGATCTCTTGATAGTCATACTTAGAACCGATGTAAGCTTCGTCCCGCCCCTCCTGCGGAGGATAAAAGATGCGTTCCTCCTTCAAGACCGACTCGATCTTGGTCGTCTGAGACATATACGTCACCTCCTATTTGATGAAATGCCCGGATAATTTTAAAAGGGGTGGTTATCCACCCCTTTTAATCACTAGAAGAGATACTGCATAGATAAGCTATATCGATTACCGGTCTGCGTAGTATCAAAACGCTCTGTCTCGATATGGATGAATTCAAGCCCTACCTTGAGGGGTTTGGTGATGTTGTACCAGATATTGGCGAAATATTGGGTATTTTGGGTGAACTGCCGGTCACTCATCGAAGCCTTGGCCGGCATATCCCCGTCCACTGGGTTGTCGATACCAAAGCCTATAGTGGCTGACCAGCGCGGGGCAAA
>CAZROA010000043.1:0-6892 GCA_964601575.1 uncultured Thermodesulfobacteriota bacterium | reverse complement strand
CGTAAATCCCGAGTGGCCAAAAGCCCAGGCATTTCCTTCCGCATAGATTCAGAAAAAGTAAGACTCTTTTTAAGGGCCCTGCCCTTCAAACTCACCCGCGCTCAGGAACGGGCCTTTGAAGAGATAAAACGCGATATGGCCAAGCCCTACCCCATGAACCGTCTCCTTCAAGGTGATGTGGGATGCGGCAAAACGGTGGTGGCCTTTTTGGCCGCCCTGATCGCCATTGACAACGGCTATCAGGTAGCCTTAATGGCCCCGACCGAAATCCTGGCAGAGCAACACTATAGCAATTTTCGACGTTTGGCTGGTATCTCTGGAGTAGAGATCGCCCTCCTTACCGGCGGGCGAACGGCCCGAGAAAAGAAAAAGATATACGAAGGCCTGACCTCAGGACACATCCATTTCGTCATCGGGACCCACGCCCTCTTTCAAGAAGCGGTGCAATTCAAAAAGCTTGGTCTGGTGATCATCGATGAACAACACCGTTTTGGGGTCTTACAAAGGGCCGCCCTGCGGGAGAAGGCTAAGGGTATTGATCCAGACACTTTAGTCATGACCGCCACTCCCATTCCACGAACTTTGGCCATGACTATTTACGGCGATCTCGATGTCTCTATCATCGATGAAATGCCTGCCGGAAGGAGGCCGGTGAAGACCATGTTGTTTTCAGCCAGAGAGAGACATAAGGCCTATGCCATTGTCCGCCAAGAATTAGAAAAAGGGCATCGGGCCTATGTAGTCTTCCCTTTGGTCGAAGAATCAGAGAAAATGGACCTCCTGGCCGCAACCACGATGGCCGAATATTTACAAAAAGAGGTCTTCCCCGAGTATAAAGTGGGGCTCTTACACGGTAAGATGCGACCCGGAGAAAAAGAAAAGGTTATGAGGGCCTTCAAACAGGGTGAGATCCAAGTCCTGGTCTCGACCACGGTTATCGAAGTGGGTGTAGACGTCCCTGAGGCCACGGTCATGGTCATTGAAAACGCCGAACGCTTTGGTCTTTCTCAACTACATCAGCTACGGGGACGGGTGGGCCGAAGCGATCGTGAATCCTATTGTCTTTTGATTGCCGACAAGCTAAGCCCGAATTCAGAGGCCTATCGTCGGTTGCGTATCCTCTGCCAAACCAACGACGGCTTTCGCATCGCCGAAGAAGACATGAAGATCCGCGGGCCAGGAGAACTCCTGGGGACAAAACAATCTGGTTTCTTACAGTTCCGACGGGCAGATCTGGTGCGGGATTATGACATGTTGGCCGTGGCCAGGGAAGAGGCCTTTAGGCTGGTAGAAAAAGACCCTGGGCTTTTGGCCGAAGAACATCAAGGATTAAAGGTCGTTTTGATGGAACGTTGGGCGGAACGACTCAAACTTTCCGAAGTAGCTTAGGAGGACTTATGAAAGCGGTAAAGATCGGTGTCATTGGCTTTGGTGTAGTTGGTTCTGGGACGGTAAAGATCATCTTTGAAAACCAGTCTTTGATCAAAAAACGCCTTGGGCAACCTTTGATCGTCAAAAAGATCGCCGTCCGCAATCCGAACCTCCCGCGATTAATAGAAGTCCCCGAAGGGATGCTCACCACCGATGTAGAAAGCATCATTAAAGACCCGGAAATCAGCATCGTCGTGGAATTGATCGGTGGTATCGAACCAGCACGCACCTTTATCCTAAAGGCCATTGAGGCCGGCAAACACGTGGTCACCGCCAACAAGGCCTTGCTTGCCGAATGCGGACGCGAATTATTTACTGCCGCCGCGGAAAAGGGGGTTGACATTGCCTTTGAAGCCGCCGTAGGAGGTGGGGTGCCCATCATCAAGACCATCAAAGAGAGCCTGACCGGTAACCGGCTCCTCTCCCTAGTCGGTATCGTCAACGGGACTTGTAATTACATCCTAACCAGGATGCTTGAAGAAGGTCTCCCCTTTGAGACGGTGTTGCGCCAGGCCCAGGAGGCTGGTTTTGCCGAGGCAGACCCAAGCCTTGACATCGATGGCCTTGACGCCGCCCATAAACTGGCCATCCTGGCCAGCCTAGCCTACGGTACAGAAGTAAGGCTAGAAGATATTTATGTGGAAGGTATCCGCGGGGCTGATCCTTTGGACCTGGCCTTTGCCAAAGAATTGGGGTTTGTGACCAAATTACTCGCCATCTGTCGTGACAGTAAAAACGGCCTTGAGGTCCGCGTCCACCCGGCCTTGGTGTCGGAAAGCCATGTCTTGGCCTCGGTGCGCCTGGCCTATAATGCTTTTTACATCCGCGGGGATGCTGTCGGTGATATCTTGCTCTACGGCCTTGGGGCCGGACAAATGCCCACCGGAAGTGCAGTGGTAAGCGATATTATAGACCTTGCCCGTAATATCATCGTCGGTGCCTCAGGACGCATCCCTCCCCTCTCCTATCAGATGGCGAATATTACCCCAGTAAAGATCAAACCCATGAACGAAGTCGTCTGTCGGTATTATTTTCGATTCTCTGTGGTGGACCGCCCAGGGGTGTTGTCTAAGATTGCCGGCATCTTAGGTGAACACCAGATCAGTATTGCTACCGTGATCCAAAAAGGTCGCGAAGAGGGGAGCTCGGTACCCATCGTCATGCTCACCCACGAGGCTAGAGAAGAAGAGGTCCAAAAGGCCTTGAAAAAGATAGACCAACTAGAGGTGGTCACCGCCCCGACAAAGCTGGTTCGGATCGAAGAGGGCTAAATCAAGCTATGCTCAAGAGATTTTGCTTAAGGTTCTGAAAGCTAATAAAGCCCTGGGTAATAATGGAAAAAAGTTCGCGATCCTTCAGCCCGACAACCTTTAAGAGCGCAGGAGGAATACGATAGGAAAGCCCGTCGGTCCCCATACCAATGCCTAGGAGATTGACCAAGATATTGGCCAGGGCCACGATGGCAGAGGTCTGGTTCTGGAGCATGAGGTCTTCATCATGGTGGGCACGGACGGCAAAGATGATCTCTTGCGGAAAGCCCCAGCGCCTCAGGAGCTCGGCCCCAACAATAGCATGATCTGTACCAAGGACCATGATCTCTGCTTCCATGAAGGAGAGCTTCTCTTCCCTAACTAGTTCCTTGATCACCTCAAGCTCCCCGCCCACGAACATATCTAGGACGATCTTTCCTATGTCATGAAGAAGGGCAGCGGTGAAGGAATGATCCGGCTGAGAGACCTTTACCTTTTCGCAGATAAGTTCGGCAAACACACCGCAACCCAAAGAGTGTAGCCAGACTTCGTAGGGAGAAAGGTTGTAGCCCCGAAGGGGTTTATTCAGATATTGTCCGGCGCAGGCGGCGATGAGAAAAAACCGAATCTGGTTAAGTCCTAGGAGGGCAAAGGCCTGGGGCAGAGATTCGATCTTTCGTCTTAGACCAAAATAGGCCGAGTTTACCAATTTTAAAAAATTGGCCGTGATGGTGGCGTCATAACGAATGACCTTGGCCAAATCCTGGAAGTTGACGTTTTCATTCTCAAGCATACGAAGGGCACGAAAGGCCGTATCCGGAAAATTAGGTACGGCGTTTAGTTCTTCGAAGATATAGTCAAGGATCTTTACCACGACTCTTCCTCTTCTTCGCTGGATTTGATGACGATCTTTCCGGTTGAAAGATCAAGGCTTACCCTTCGAGGAAACGGCCCTCCTAAGCGTTCTTCGTAGCCAGAGATGCCTTTGTCTTTGAAAAGTTTGCGGATCATGGAGGCATTAAGGCCCCCGAGATCAAAGACCGTAGGAGCCTCGAGAAACCTTGCTCCCCCGACGACCACGATCTGAAGATTCCCAAGATCAGCTCCGTTTTCTTCCAAGGCGGTCAGGAATTTATCCAATCCTTCGTCGGCAAAAAAAGTGGGTTCAGTGCCGTTGTTGCTGGCCGATAAAATCTTGCTTGCCGGGAGGACAAATATCCATAAACCCCCTACCTGAGCCTTTTTATCCAGGGCGGCCACCGCTACACAGGAACCCAAACTTTCGCTCTCAAGAAGGCCTTTGCCCTTGATGACTTTATAAGTCCCCTTTTCGACGATCATTGGCTCAGATTTATCTCCCATTTTTACATTGCATTGTTATTTATCGGTCAGGAGTTTTAAAACCTGAACACTTTGAACCGGCACTTTTGTCTCTTTAACCTTGATTTAGACCTTTTGATTCAGGCGCCAGGCCCAGGCCAAGACCACAGCCACGGCTTCATACAAGGCCGGCGGGATCTCGGCCTCTATTTCTAGACGATAAAGGGCCTCAACCAGGGCTTCATCCTTCTTGATGGGAATGCCGTGTTCCTTGGCCAAGGCCAAGATTTTCTCGGCCAAAAGCCCGGTACCCTTGGCTATCACCCGAGGGGCTTGGTCCTTTTCCGGGTCGTATTTGAGGGCAGCAACCTTTTTACTCACCCTTTTCTTTCACCGAGGGTTTGGTCTTTTTTCGCGACCTTTTCTTCTTGCGAGGGGCCTTTTCCTCGGTCTTTTTCTCCCTTTCTTCCGGACCCTTTTCTTCTCTTATCGAGTCCTGAGAAACTCGAGGTTTAGCCTCTTCTTCAAATCGGATTTCTTCTGGTGGAAGGGAAAGATCCGGTTCGACCAAAATGGCGGTGCCGTAATGTTCTTCCAGGGCAAAAAGCTCTCGGCGTTTACGATTCAAGAGGTAAGAAGCAAGATCCGGGGCGGCCTTAAGGCGGATTGAGACCAGATCTCTTTCGGCCAAACGGCTCCGCAGGCGCCGCAAGACCCCGGTGGCCAAGACCTCTACCGTTCGGATCAGTCCCTGACCTCGGCAGCAAGGACAGGGACGATGGCTACCCCATTGAATCGGAGCCTGTAACTTCTGACGGGCCAGTTCGATGAGACCAAGTTTACTAAAACGGGTCATGGTGATCTTGGCCCGATCCTTCTTAAGACACTCCCGTAGACGTTTTTCTACCTGAGTTCGGTGTTTTGACTGACGCATGGCAATGAAGTCGATCACCACCAGCCCTCCTAAGTCACGGAGACGAAGTTGTCTGGCGATCTCCTCTGCCGCTTCGAGGTTGGTCCGAAAGGAGGTCTCCTCAAGGTCCTTTTCCTTGACACACCGACCGGAATTGACGTCAATGGCCACCAGGGCCTCGGTGGGTTCGATAAAGATGGTCCCTCCTGAAGGGAGGGGAACCACCGGCTGGTAAATGGTCTCGATTTGTTCCTCGAGATTGAAGAGCGAAAAGATGGGCCTGTCTTCGGTAAAGCGTTTGACCAAACCAGTCTGTCGCGGAGCGACTAGTTTGAGAAATTTCTTTACCAATTCAAAGGCCTGATCGGTATCAACCAGGATCTCTTTTACTTCAGAAGAGAGGTGTTCTCTTAAGAAACGAGTGATAACGTCTTGGTCTTTATAAAGGAGGGCCGGGGCCTTGACCTTGGCCGCTTGGCGTTTGATCTCATTCCAAAGACGCAAAAGATAACGCAGGTCAGCCATGATATTTTTCTTGGCTGCCTCAGCCGCCGCCGTCCTGATGATTACCCCGATTCCTTCAGGAAGCTTGAGACCTAAAAGGATATCCTTCAGACGTTTTCGTTTGACCTCATCGGTGACCTTCTTGGACACCCCCTGGGAAGGGTTCCCAGGCATAAGGACGACATAGCGCCCAGGAAGACTCAGATATGTGGTCAGGCTTGGACCCTTGGTCGGTGTCTCTTCCTTGACTATTTGAACCAATAACTCCTGACCTGGCTCAAGGAGTTCAGAAAGCCTTGAACGACCGCTCCGGTCAACGACCTCGGCATAGCCGTAATATTCGGGATGAATCTCCTTGAAGGGAAGATAACCGTTGCGTTTAAGGCCAATATCCACAAAGGCCGCCTGAAGGCTGGGTTCGATATTGATCAGCTTGCCCTTGTAAATATTGCCCTTGGTGTGCTCCCGAACCACCGTCTCTACGGCAAAGGCCTCAAGGCGCCCCTCTTCTACCAAGGCCACCCGGATCTCTTCTGGCTGATCAGCATTGACCAAAATGACTCTGTTGGCCTTCTTAGAGGCCTTTTTCTCTCGCGCCATCTCCGCCCCCCGCCTCTAGCTCTTCTTTGTGCGTGACCTCGGCCTTGATTCGATCTAAGGTCTCGGAAAGCACCTTTATCACATTTTCTCGAAAATCTCCGGCGACCGCCAAGACCATCAGGGGCTCGCCCACCTTACGTTTGCCCTCAAAGACCTCGACCTCCACGGCTACAATGCCCGGCCTTTGCCGTGCTTCGGCAATAATCTCTTTGAGTCTTTCCTTATCTACTTCTACCCAAACACCCTTTACCGGCCTCCCTGACCGGGAGAAGGAACGCACTATGCCTACGTGAAAGAGGATCATGCCGGCCTTTTCCATTCCCGGAAATTTTCTTAGACGAGAAAAAAAATTGTTTAAGTCTATCATTTTTATCTCCTTAAACTCAGGTGTAAAAAAATTTTCCCTTGCACCGCCAAGTTCAGGTATTATCTCTCTCAATGAGAAATGTTCATCAGATTTTAAATAAAGTTGGGCGTTTAGAACCGAAATTTCAACTTAAAAAGGAGGGTGAATTATGAAGTTAACCTTTTCGGTCATCAAGGCAGACATCGGTGGCTTTGTCGGGCACTCAAGTACCCATCCCGAGGTGGTAGACAAAGTCAAGGAAATGGCCCAGGAAGGTTGTCAGAAGGGGCTTTTGATCGATGCCGATGTCATTACCTGTGGGGATGACATCGCTATTGTCATGACCCATACCAAGGGCAAAGACAATGAAGAGGTCCACAAGCTGGCTTGGGATGCCTTTGTCGCTGGCACTGAGGTGGCCAAGAAGCTCAAGCTCTATGGCGCTGGTCAGGATCTCTTGGCTGAGGCCTTTTCTGGTAACGTTCGTGGGCTAGGGCCCGGGATCGCCGAGATGGAATTTGAGGAACG
>CAZROA010000042.1:0-7914 GCA_964601575.1 uncultured Thermodesulfobacteriota bacterium | reverse complement strand
GCCATGATCTTTGACGTGTTAGACGGGCGCATCGCCCGTTTTACCAATGCCACCAGCCGTTTCGGCCTGGAATACGACTCCCTTTGTGACCTGGTCTCCTTTGGGGTCTCGCCGGCTATCCTGGCCTATACCTATGCCCTTAAATCTTATGGGCGTTACGGCTGGTTGGCGGCCTTCCTTTATGTAGCCACGGCGGCCTTAAGGCTGGCCCGTTTTAATGTCCAAACCTCTACGGATAAGGCCTATTTTACTGGTTTGCCGAGCCCAGCCGCCGCTGGTCTGGTGGCCACTATGGTCCTCTTTACCCGCTGGCTTGGCCTTGATCCCCCGGTGCGACACCTTGCCATCTTGGCCGTAGTGTATATTCTTTCTTACCTGATGGTCAGCAACATCCCTTATTTCAGTTTCAAAAGGATCTATTTTGCCGAAAGGCATCCTTTCTATTCCTTGGTGGCCTTTGTCCTGATCCTCACCGTAGTAGCGGCAGAGCCCCCTCTGATGCTCTTTGCCATCTTTCTCCTTTATAGCCTCTCTGGCCCGTTACTTCTTGCCCTCCGCGGCTGGCGGAGGGAGCGTGTGCCAATCTCTGAAAAATCCTTTTAAAGATCTTTCCCGAAAGCCGTATTATGATGGCCAAAATCCTCTTAGCAGGAGGTAGCGATGATCTCCCGTGTCTATATCTTTGATACCACCTTGAGAGACGGAGAACAGTCACCGGGGGTCTCCCTGAGTGTAGGAGAAAAATTAGAAATCGCCCGGGCGCTCGAGGCCCTGGGGGTAGATATCATTGAGGCCGGTTTCCCCGTGGCCTCTCCCGGAGATTTTGAAGGGGTTAAGGCCGTAGCCCAAACGGTCAAGGACGTTCAGGTCGCTGCCCTGGCCAGGGCCAACGAAAAAGACATCGATGTGGCTTGGGAGGCCATAAAAGGAGCCGCTTCTCCGCGTATTCATACCTTTATTGCCACCTCAGACATCCATCTCCAGTACAAGCTTCGTAAAACTCGAGAAGAGGTCTTGGAACTGGCGGTCCAAGCGGTAAGACACGCCAAAAAATATACCCCTCAGGTGGAGTTCTCCGCCGAAGATGCCACCCGGAGTGATTGGGATTATCTGGCCCAGGTGGTGATCGAGGTGATCAAGGCCGGGGCCACCACGGTCAACATTCCAGACACCGTAGGCTACACCGTGCCCCAGGAATACTACGAACTCATCAGCCATCTGGTAAAGGCCCTTAAAGCAAACGATCTTTACCACAAACTGGAATCCGGCGAGGTGGTCTTTAGCGTCCATTGCCACAACGACTTAGGCCTGGGGGTGGCTAATTCTGTCTCCGCCTTGCTTGCCGGGGCCAGGCAGGTGGAGTGCACCATAAACGGGATCGGCGAACGGGCGGGCAATGCCGCCCTGGAAGAGATAGTCATGATCCTTCAAGTACGGCAGGACTATTTCAAACGGGTCCTTGGCACTTCGCTTACCACCCGCATCGACACCCGACGCATTGTGCCCACCAGCCAATTGGTCTCAAGGCTTACCGGCATGTATGTCCAGGCGAACAAGGCCATTGTCGGGGCCAATGCCTTTGCCCATGAATCAGGCATCCATCAGCACGGGGTCATCATGCATCGGGGCACTTACGAGATCATGGATCCAAAGGAAGTGGGTTGGACCGGGAGCGCCATTGTCCTTGGCAAACACTCTGGACGACATGCCGTGCGTTTCAAATTAGAAAGCCGTGGTTGGAAGCTCACCTCTGATCAGCTCTCCAAGATCTTTGAACGCTTTCGGCAAGAGGTCAAAGACGTCCTCCGGGCCATCCAGGACGAATACCTAGAAGGGGTCCTGCTTGATGAATTCCTGGCAGATGAATATCGGTATCAAGTTACCTCGGCCTATGTCTCTAGCCTTTACGGAGCCCCGCTTCAACCTGTGGCCCAGGTAGAGGTCTTAGATAAGCTCACTGGTTCTCATAAGGCGGTCACCGTGGGAGTAGGCTCGGTAGATGCGGCCTTTAAGGCCGTGGCCGAGGCCCTTGATTATCGTTTTGTCACCGATGAACCGGTGACCGGGGAGCGAGAATTGCGTTTGGTTGACTTTCATATCGATTCCGTAGGCAAAGGGACAGAGGCCTTAGGGGTTTGTGCCGTGATCATCGAAGACAAAGATGGCCGGCGCACCGCAGGGCTTGGCAAAGACGATGACATCGTCGCTGCCGGGATCAAGGCCTTGGTCAACGCCTTGAACCGGCTTGAGGCCTTTCGCAGTAAAGGGGAGGAATTGAGAAAAGAATTGGCCTCTTGTGGAGTCTAAAAACAAAGACCCGTTTCTATTTTTGCCATAAAATAGGAACGGGTCCTAAAATAGCAAAAATTAAGATAAGCCCCTTTACAAACCCAATTAGAGGACCGATAGATTAAAAGAAATGGGTAATAAAAAAGTACTCATCATCGAAGACGAGCCTCTGATCGCCGAAATGCTCAAGGAATATTTTGAATTGGTGGATCAAGAGATCGAACTGATCATGGCCGAAAATCTAAAAGAGGCCCGGAAAAGGCTTGCCGAGATTGAGTTTGACGCCTGTATATGCGATTCCCGTCTGCCTGATGGTTCCATCTCTGAACTGTTTGAAAAGGGGATCTTTCATTGCCCAGTCATCATCACCACCGGCTATCCAGATGATCCTCTCCTCAAGACCGTCCGTGATAAGCCGGATCTCAAGGTCCAAATCATGGGCAAACCCTATCAGCCGGCTGATCTCTACCAAAGATTAAAGACCCTTATCGAAGAGAACTAGTCTTCACCTTTGACTTCTTGTGGGAAGTATTTCATATTCTGAGGGATGGCACGTTACGTAATCGGCATCGATCTTGGCACCACCAATTCGGCCTTGGCCTATGTAGACCTTGAGGCCCCTGGGCCGGAATTAGAGATAAAGACCTTTCCCATCCCCCAATTAGTAGGGCCTGGGCGGGTGGCCGAACGCCCGGTCCTCCCCTCTTTTCTCTATCTGCCTGGTAAATACGAATTAGATCCCGAGGCCTTGGCCCTCCCTTGGGACCCGGAGAGAAAATTTGCCGTAGGGGTCTTTGCCCGAGATCAAGGGGCCTTGGTCCCCGGGCGATTGGTCTCCTCGGCCAAGAGCTGGCTCTGCCACGGCGGAGTAGACCGGGAGGCCCCTATCTTGCCCTGGGGGGCAGAGGAAGAGGTAGAAAAGGTCTCGCCGGTTGAGGCCTCGGCTAGGTATCTCGCTCATTTACGCGAGGCTTGGAATTACATCATGGCCCAAGAAGACCCTGAGGCCCGACTCGAAAATCAATTGGTCATCGTCACCGTACCAGCCTCCTTTGATGAGGTAGCCAGGGAGCTCACTTTAAAGGCCGCTAAGGCCGCGGGCTTGGAGAAAGTTGTCCTCCTTGAGGAACCAGTAGCCGCCCTTTATGCCTGGCTCTCTCAACACGAGAAAGACTGGCAGGAGGAACTTACCGAAGGAGAAAAGGTCCTGGTGTGTGATGTCGGGGGTGGCACCTCGGATTTTACCCTGGTCGAGGTCAAACGCGGCCCAGAGGGTCTGACCCTGGAACGAATCGCCGTTGGTGACCACATTCTCCTCGGCGGAGACAATATTGACCTGGCCTTGGCCAGGTTGGTGGAAAGAAAACTCCCCAAGACCAGGCTTGATTTTGCCCGGTTTCAGACCCTTACCTTCCTCTGTCGAGAACTGAAAGAGCGCCTCCTTGCCCCGGATGGTCCAGAGGAAGACGCCGTACGCCTTCCTGGACGGGGAACTTCGCTCATCGCCGATACCTTGGTGGTCAAGGTAAGCAAACAGGAAGCCTTGGAGATCATCCTCAAGGAATTTTTTCCAGAAATAAACTACGGCCCGGCCCTTCAGAGGGTAGAATCTGTCCCTCGCATTCTCCCCGAATGGGGGCTTCCTTTTGCCCGCGACCCGGCGGTCACCAGGCACCTGGCGGCCTTTCTCTATCGGCATCAGGTAGAACAGATAGACGTCATCCTCTTCAACGGCGGGGCCCTTAAGCCCCAAACCTTACGCGAACGTATCCGAAAAGAAGTCTCTAAATGGTTTAAAAAAGACGATCTACGGGAACTTGAGACCGTTTCCCTTGACCTGGCGGTCTCTATTGGGGCGGCCTATTACGGCTTAGTCCGCCAAGGCCTTGGCATCCGTGTCGGTGGTGGACTCCCACGGGCCTATTACCTGGGTGTCTCGGCCAAAGGAGGAGTCAAAGGGGTCTGCTTGGTCCCTAAGGGGACCAAAGAAGGGGAACACTTGGTCTTACCCAGGACTTTCAAGGTCCTCACTAACCGCCCGGTCAAGTTTCCGATTTATACTTCTTCTTTGCGGGATGATCCTTTGGGGGCTGTGGTCGAACTCAACGAAGACTTCGTCCCTTTACCACCGCTTACCACGGTGCTCAAATTTGGCCGCAAAAGTGGAGTCAAAGAGATTCCGGTAGAACTTGAGGCCTATCTTTCTGAAATTGGTGTCTTGGAGGCTTATTGTCGTTCGGTAGAGAGCCCTCATCGCTGGCGTCTTCAATTTGCCCTGCGCGAATTAGAACAACAAAAACCCGAGACCCCTGAAGGGGTATTGGTCAAACCCGAGGAACCGAGCACCCCGCAGATCGACCAGGTCCAATTGGCCAAGGTGCAAGAGATCCTGACCCAGGCCTTTGAGGATCGCGATCTCCTGCCCCATATCACCCAACATCTGGAAAAGGCCTTGGAGATGGAGCGAGACCGCTGGCCTTTGCCCCTACTTCGGGCCATGGCGGATCTTTTGATTGACCAAAAAGAGATCCGCAAACGCACGGCCTCACACGAAGCCCGTTGGCTTAATCTCACCGGTTTTTGTCTACGCCCGGGGTATGGCGAGGCCATGGACCCCTTCCGGGCCCGAAAGCTTTGGAGTCTCTATTTTGAAGGCCTTACCCACCAAAGAGACAAGGCCGCTCGTCTTGAGTGGTGGATCTTTTGGCGTCGGATCGCCGGTGGTCTGAACAAGGGCCAGCAGGAACAGCTATTCGCCAAGATCAAGCCTTATCTCTTGCCAACCAAAAAAGGGAAAGCTGCTAAGGCCCCCAAGGTATCGCCCTCGGAACGGATTGAAATCTGGCTCTGTGCCGCCAATCTTGAACGCTTGGAACCAAAGGTCAAACAAGAACTGGCTGGTCAACTCCTCTTCGAGATGAAGAAAAAGCTTGATCGCCGCTTACTCTTGGCCCTCTCAAGACTCCTAGCCCGGACCTTACTTTACGGCCCGGCCAACGCGGTCATCCCGACCAACCAGGCGGAAAAATTAATAGATCAATTCCTGAAACTTCTGCAGAAAAAGGAACTCAAAGGCCCCCTTTCCCGGGCGGCGATTCAGTGTCTGCTTACCGTGGCCAGGCTCACCGGAGATCGGGTACGTGATCTCACCGAAGACACAAGAGAGAAGATCAAAGAGGAGCTCTTGCGCCTGGGAGCTGAGGAATCGTTACTAAAGCCCCTCTTTGAGGTAGTCCCCCTAAAGGAGATGGAAAAGGCCGGGCTTTTTGGCGAAAGCCTGCCCTTAGGGTTAAAACTAGAATGAATCGTTCAGACCTGGTAACCAAGCTTGCCCGAAACAAACGTCTTAGCCGGCGGTTGGCGGAAAGACTGGTCAAGGCCTTTTTTGAGGAGATCTCTTCGGCCTTGGCCCGAGGAGAGCGGGTGGAACTAAGGGGCTTTGGTGTGTTTGAGACCCACAAACGCCGCACTTTTCTCGGAAAACACCCCCGTACTGGAAAATCGATCCTTGTTTCTCCTGGGAGAACAGTCCACTTTAGGGCTAGCCGAAAACTCAGGGAAAGACTTAACAGGTGAGATGGAAAGCCCCGGCCACCTTTTGCCCAGAGGCAAAGAGCTCGTTGAAACGCTCGGCAGCCTTGGCCGTGGGATAAATTTCGACCTTTAGACCACGCTGCTCTAAGGCCTGTTTGACGTTTTCCGGTACCTTCATCACCCCATAGGCCCCGGTGCCAATGACCAGGATCTCACAATCACTCTCCAAGATATCCCGTATGTCATCAAGGCAAAGGGAATGACCTTCCCTCCGCCACCAATCAGGCACCACTCGACCATTGATGATCTTTAGATCCCGGTGGTAACTCTTTCCAGAGACAACCATTTCGCCAAAACGATAGGACTCAATCATGGCTCATGCCGCTTTATTCATTTCTTCTTCGGCCTTTAGGGCCTCGGCTTGATAATAAGTTATAAGACTATCAATGATGTCGTCAATCTCGCCGTCCATGACCTGCTCTAGACGATAAAGCGTGAGCCCGATCCGGTGATCGGTCACCCGGTTTTGAGGAAAATTATAGGTACGGATACGCTCACTCCGATCACCGGTACCCACCTGACTACGGCGCTCGGCCTGGATCTTTTCCTCCTGCTCCCGAAGCTTCAGTTCATAGAGCCTGGCCCGTAAGATCTGCATGGCCCGGGCTCGATTTTGGTGTTGAGAGCGTTCGTTCTGGCAGCTCACCACGATCCCGGTAGGGATATGGGTGATGCGCACGGCGCTTTCGGTCTTGTTCACGTGCTGACCACCGTGGCCGCTGGCTCGCATGGTCTCGATCCGGAGATCCTCCGGACGAATTTCTATGTCCACCTCTTCGGCCTCAGGCAGTACCGCCACGGTGACCGCTGAGGTATGAATCCGACCCTGACTTTCGGTCTCTGGAATACGCTGGACCCGATGGACACCGCTTTCGTATTTTAGCCGGCTATAGGCCCCTTTACCCTTGATAAGGGCGATGATCTCTTTGAAACCACCAAGGCCAGTGGGGTTGACGTCAAGTATCTCTACCTCCCAGCCCTTACGTTCGGCATAGCGGCTATACATACGAAAGAGGTCAGCGGCAAAAAGGGCCGCCTCCTCACCACCGGTGCCAGCCCGAATCTCAAGGAGGATGTTCTTCTCGTCGTTGGGGTCCTTGGGAAGGAGAAGGAGCATGAGCTTCTTTTCTAGTTCTTCGGCCTTGGCCGTGAGCTCCTTAAGCTCCTCCTTGGCCAGTTTGACCAGTTCCTCGTCCTGGTCTTCAAGGAGTTCCTTGTTGCCTTCGATCTCTTCCAAGGTCTTTTTGTAAGTTCGATAGGTCTCTACGATCTCTGAAAGCTCGGCGTGTTCTCGGGCGATCTTGGCATACTTCTCCCGTTCACCCACCACTTCTGGATCAGCCAGTTTTTCGGTGAGTTCCTCGAATCTTTTTTCTACTTCTTCGAGTTTTTTGAGATAGTGGGCGGCAATGCCCATAAGCCCTTACTTTTTCCCCTGTTTTTCGAGTTTTTTATAGTAATCAGCGTATTTTTTCATAAATTTTTCCACTCGCCCGGAGGTGTCAAGGATCTTTTGTTCCCCGGTGTAAAAGGGATGGCACTTGGCACAGACTTCTACCCTGAGTTCAGGAACAGTACAGCCCACAATGATCTCGTTGCCGCAGGCACAACGAATGACCGCCTTTTCGTAGTATTCTGGATGGATGCCCTTTTTCATACTAGATTCCTCCTCTCTTAAAGTCGCCTCTATAAAACCATAACCTAGACCTTTATCAAGGCTTAGCGATTCATGGCCGCCAAGAATTCGGCGTTGCTCTTGGTCTCTTTCATCTTCTCTAGGAGAAACTCCATGCAATCGACCGGGTTGAGCGGAGAGAGGAGCTTACGCAAGATCCATACCCGATTGAGTACCTCTGGCGGGAGAAGGAGTTCTTCTTTCCTGGTACCGCTCTTGTTGATGTCAATGGCCGGCCAGATACGCCGATCGGCAAGCTTACGGTCAAGATGGATCTCAAGGTTACCGGTACCCTTAAATTCTTCAAAGATAACTTCGTCCATACGACTTCCGGTGTCTACCAGACAGGTGGCGAT